>JAISFP010000308.1 GCA_031263525.1 Deltaproteobacteria bacterium
CGCACTCTACGTTCTGGACCTGCGAAAAGCGCTAGATCTCTCAAATTCTGACAAGGCCGCGTTAAGGCGCTGGGCCGACAGCATCAAATAACCCTCCCCGGCATGGCCGGACCCCACCCTGCCTACCCAAATGCCAAAAGACTGACCCTCCCACAAATCCTGCCGCGCCCCTCAGGCCCGCAAGTGGCTTTGGCCCGACCTTCGGTTTTCTCCCCCCACCTCGGGAGGATTCTGAAGGGCCGGGCCTTTTTTGTGCCAGTGACCCTGTTATGCCACAAGATAGCCTTCCCAGGGGCAAGGATCCGGGCTAGGGGGTCAAAAAAACTTTTTTGGGGCAAGGAGTGTGGCAAGAGAGACGTTGATATCTTTCAATATGCCTTACGTGTCAACGGTTCTGTCATTTTCAGCTCCCTATGCCCCCGAAAGGAAGGTGGTCCGGAGGAGCCACGTCCGCTGGCCGCTTTCCCTATGGGCGGCACGGGGGACCTGTCACCGCGCGGCCGGTGACCGCGGGGCGGCCCGGCAGGGCCGACCACACCCGGGCCGAGCACGACCGGCGGTCCGAAGAAGGCGCCTGGGGAAGGCCGGCCGGGAACGGCGGCCAGGCCAAGGCGTCTCCTGAGGGCAAGCCTCAAACGGTACACAGAGCCACGCTTTCGAAAGCCCCGGGGTCCGCTCGCTGGGATTCTGGGTCCTGCCCTAACGGGTGTCACGGCTCCTCAGGGAGCACCGTGTCGGCGCCCGCGGGGACATGCCCTCCCGCAAGAGCGGAGGCACCCCTCGGAGGCAGTTCTGGGGCCGGGGAGAGAGCCCCCGTCCGGAGGAAGTCCGGCCCTCATGCCCAGGACACGGCAACACCCCGGCGTACGGACGGGAGATCGGGCCCGACGGACGCGAAGGGAAAGCCACGCCCTCCGAGAGGCCCTGACATAGTCTGATCCGAGGAGGATCCAGGCGTCTGAAGCTGAGCCCGAACAGGAGCCGGCCGTCATGTCAAAGCTGAGGGACGGGTGTCTTCGAAGACATGACTCACAGCTGACCGGGCACCCGTTCCTTTCCGGCGCGAAACTTCGTGCCCTGTCAGTTAGTTAGTATAATGGACGGAATCCTGCCTGCTGGAATTCACACGGCCTGCCCCATGCATGCCGGAGCCGGCGTGAGGCGGACGCCCTCCTGATCATGAAACGCCGCCTTGCCAGGCAAAGGCCAGGCTTTGGCGTTCTGACGGAAACTCGCCCCTGGCTGGCGTGAAGGGAAAGCCACGCCCTTTGACCGGCTCCAACATGGCCTGAATTGGGGCTCCAGGCATCTAAACCGGAACAGGAGCCAGCCGTCATGTTAAGCCCGAAGGATACGTGTCTTCAATACATAACCTTGGACTGAGGGAGTGAGCATTCGGCACAAGCCTTGGATTTCCCCTCTGACCGGTAACGTTTTGGCCTGAATTTTGCGACGAAATCTCTGAACTCACATCGCACGTGCTGGACGAGGCGTGAGGCAACTGCCTTCCAGGTACAGAAATGACACAATTTGTGCCTGAGAACCCGAATGCCCCACCACACCGTGAACAGATACAACACGACATCACGAAAGCCAAACGGCCCCCCCGCACACAGACGCGCGGGGAGGCCGCTTTTCTTTGGGTGCGCTCCGGACAGGAGCCCTCGAGGGCCGCACCGCACTGTCTGACCAGCGCCGCTCGCCCGATTCCGGACAGAACCGCCCGCAACTCACATCCCGGAAGTCCCCCCGCCGTCACGCCTGGAGAAGATGGGCCTCCAGCGAGCCAGCGACAGCCTGCTCCCCGGCGGAAGCCTCACGAACCGCGAGGCGTCGTCGTGGGGTCCGGTCAGAAGGTCGTGGAGCCAGCTCGGGTCCGCGGGCAGCCGGGCAATGTCCAGCTCCAGCTCTTCCGCCATGCGGGCCACCTCGGCCTCGGCCTCCCCCAGGCTGTAGGCCCCGGTGTCCAGGAAGCCCAGCCTGGCGTAGCCCGCGAATATGGTGCGGTTGATGAGCGCCGCGGTCTCCCTGCTGAAGAGGGAGCGGATGCGCTCGTGCTCCCGCACCGCGCTGTTCTCGTGGCGGAGCCAGCCGCGGGTGAGGAAATAAGTGGGGGGCCTCGACGCCATCTCCCTCGCCTCCCTCGACCCCATGAGGAAGGTCAGGCAGTCGTCGGTGAGCGGCACCACGGTCTCGTAGGCCCCGGTGGCGAGCCCCTCCAGGCCTCCCCCGCACCAGCCCAGCGCCAGCAGGATCCGCCCGCAGGTCCCGTCCGCGTCCGAGAGCACCCCCTTGAGCGTCCCGAAGAGGCGCTCGGGGCTCTTGTGGAGCCCGCCCTCCAGGACGCGCACGGCGTAGCCCAGCCCCAGCCTGTCCATGGCCAGGCTCACCTCGTCCCGGATGGTCTCGCAGCAGACGAGCAGGGTTTCCATTGGGGATCGGGACCTTTCAGCGCAGGTGCCAGGGGCTGGCTGCCGGCGCGGGAGCGCAGTGCGCGGGGGCTACCGGGGTCTGGCTCGGCGGCGCAATACGAGAGCTACACGGGGTGCCCTCAGCAGGGACGGCGGCGGAACGCGAGGCGCCGGGGCGTCATGAGCGGGGACGGCGGCGGAACGCGAGGCCCCGGGGCGTCATGAGCGGGGACAGAGCAGGCATGCGCGGCAGGAAAATGGCCAGGAACGGGGCCGGAAAGCGCCCGGCAGGACGCGTCCGGCACTCTGGAGATGGGGGCATGAGGACGCAGGGAGGGCCTCACCCAGCAAGTCTACCCCTTTCCAGATGTCTAATCAAATCAATTAGAGGTCTATAAGACTGTAAAATCATGACTTTAAGACCTAAATTACTTATATAGGTCCTAATATCAATATAATAATCAATTTGATTATCATATCTGCCGAAACATGTGGTGCTGTTTTGTATCCCATGGCTTGAAGCGCCGGTCGCGGAGGGCTATGGGCGAAACATGGCCCCCTTCCGCGTTCCACCTTCCTCCCGAACGCCGGCCGAGGAGGGCCACGGGCGGAACATGACCCCCTTCCACCGTCCTCCTGAGCGGCTACCGAGGAGGGGCACAGGCGGAACATGGCCCCCTTCCCCCGTCCTTCTGAGCGGCTACCGAGGAGGGCCACAGGCGGAACATGGCCCCCTTCCCTTTTCCTCCCGAGCGCCGTCCGAGGAGGGCCGCTGGAGGAACATGGCCCCATTCCCTTTTCCTCCCGAGCGACGTCCGGGGAGGGCCGCTGGCGGGACATGGCCTCCTTCCCCGTACTCCCGTACTCCCGTACTCCCGTCCCCCCGTACTCCCGTACTCCCGTACTCCCGTACTACGACCGTGGAGGGTCTTTCGCAGAACATGGCCCCCTTCCCCGTTCCCTCTTCCTTCCGAGCGTCAGCCGAGGAGGGGCGCTGGCGAAACATGGCCCCCTTCCCCCGTCCTCCTGATTCCTGCCCTCGCCCCATCCGGCATTGGCACCCCGCCCCCGAGCCAGTCCCGGCTCCCCACGCCCTGCGGCAGCCCCAACCCTGTGCCGCCTTAAATTCTCCTGCCCGCCGGCCCTCCGGACGCCCGGGCGCGCCGCCCCCTGGACGCCTTCTGGTCTCCTGCCCGCCGCCCTCCGCACCCCCGGCCGCACCGGCCCCGATGCCGCCCTCGGTTCTCCTGTCCGCCGCCCTCGGCTCCCCAGCTCCGCCGCCCTCCGGACGACCGCCCCCGCCTTCAAGCCCGTGCCGGGCAAGGCATCCCGGAAACCCACTCCTTGACTTTTAATGATGCGAAATGATATGAATTTCACGATCCCCGAAGGTGTCCGCCCAAGCTCCGCCGGACTCGCCAAGGCGGCCCAGCTCCCTGGAGGCCGGCGCGGTGCCCGGGGCCACGGATGACTGCTGGGAGACTAGCCAGGTTCCCGGAGGGGGGACGCGGAGGAGTTCATGGCCGTAATAGATCTCGTCAAGTACAACGGGCCCAACAGCGTGTTCGCGTGGAAGTTCCCCAGCGAGGAGCTCAGCACCTGGACCCAGCTCATAGTGAACGAGTCCCAGGAGGCCGTGTTCTTCAAGGGCGGGAGGGCCCTGGACGTCTTCGGCCCGGGCCGGCACACCCTCGACACGGACAACATCCCCCTCCTGACGGCGCTCGTCAGGATCCCCTTCGGGGGGCGGTCGCCCTTCGCGGCCGAGGTTTGGTTCGTGAACAAGGCTCACTCGCTGGACATCAAGTGGGGGACGCCCTCCCCCATCCAGGTCCAGGACCCCAAGTTCGGGATCATGGTGCCGGTCAGGTCCTTCGGGCAGTTCGGGATCCAGGTGGAGAACTCCGCGAAGTTCCTGGTGAAGCTCGTGGGCACCACCCGGCAGTTCGACCAGGAGACCCTCACCCGCGTGTTCCGCGGGCTCTTCCTCACCAAGACCAAGGACACGCTGGCCCAGTACGTGGTGAAGAAGGGGATAAGCGTCCTCGAGATGAGCGCCTACCTAGACGAGCTCTCCGCGCACATCCAGGAGAAGACCGCGCCGTTCCTGGCCGAGTACGGCATCAGGCTCCTGAACTTCTTCGTGAACGACGTCTCCGTGCCCGAGGACGACCCCGCGGTGCAGCAGCTGAAGACCGCGCTGGCGAAGAAGGCCGAGATGAACATCATCGGCTACGACTACACCCAGCAGCGCTCCTTCGACGTGATGGAGGGCGCCGCCAAGAACCCCGGCGGCGGGGCGGCCATCATGGGCGCCGGCATCGGCCTGGGCATGGGCGCGGGCATGGGGGCCGCCTTCGGCCAGCAGGCAGCGGGCATGGCCGCCGGGGTGGCCGTCGCGGCCCCTGGCCAGAGGATCCGCTGCCCCTCCTGCAGCGCCGAGGCCCCGGCAGGGACGCGGTTCTGCCCCAGCTGCGGCAAGCCCATGGGCGCCCAGCCCGGCGCCCAGCCCAGGGCCGACATCCGTTGCAGCAAGTGCAACACCCCCCTGAGCCCGGACGCCCGCTTCTGCCCCAACTGCGGCGACCCTTACAACCCCTGCCCCAAGTGCGGCCAGGATCTCCTCGTGGGCTCCACCACCTGCCCCACCTGCGGCTACGCGCTCCCGGCCCCCTGCCCCAAGTGCGGCCAGCCCCTGGACAGGCCCGGCCTGAAGTTCTGCCCCTCCTGCGGCCAGAGCCTGGCGCCACAGCCCTGTCCGAAGTGCGGGACCGCGAACCAGCCCGGCGCGAAGTTCTGCCTGAACTGCGGCCAGCATCTCTAGGGGCCGGCCCGCGGCCGGACCCGTCCAGCATCTCCAGGGACCGGTCCGCAGCCGGACCCGTGACCCTGGACCTCCGGGTTCCGCGGAACCCTGGACCTCCCGGACTCCCGCTCGCGGGACATAGAGAGCCGGACGACCGTGACGGCACGGAGGGCCTGCTGCCGCCCGGTCCCGGCGCAAGGCACCGGGGACCCCGGCCCCGAAGCTCCTGGGCCTTCAGAGCCGACAGTTCAGGGCTCTCCCGTGCCTGCCGCCTCAAGGCCCCGTGGCCAGGTTCCCAGAGCACCCGGCCCCGAAACTCCAGGCCCTCCAGGTCCTGAAGTTCAGAGCTCTCCCGGGCCTGCCGCCGCAGGTCCTCGAAGGCCCGGCCCCCGGCCCCGAAGCTCCAGGGCCTCCAGGTCCTGAAGTTCCGGGCTCTCCCTTGCCTGCCGCCGCAGGTCCTCGAAGGCCCGCCCCCCGGCCCCGAAGCTCCAGGGCCTCCAGGTCCTGAAGTTCAGGGCTCTCCCTTGCCTGCCGCCGCAGGCCCTCGAAGGCCCGGCACCCATGGCCGCCAGCCCCGAAGCTCCAGGGCCTCCAGGTCCGGAAGTTCAGGGCTCTCCAGGGCATGCCGCCGCAGGTCATCGAGGGCCAGACGCTCATGACCCCCAGTCCCGCCGCTCCAGGGGCCCCAGGTCCGGAAGTTCGGGGCTCTCCCGGGCCTGCCGCCTCAGATCCTCGAGGGCCAGCCAGCCATGGTCCCAGTCCCGCCGCTCCAGAACCCCCGAGCCGGGATTTCACGTGCCCCGGAGGCCGACTCCTCCAGGATCTCCCGGGCCGGAAGCCCGGAGACCTCGGTGCCCCGCCTTTCCAGCCCCCCGAGCCGGGAATTCACGGACCCCGGAGGCCGGCGGCTCCAGGATCTCCCGGTCCGGAAGCCCGGAGACCTCTGGGGGGCCCGCCTTTCCGGGACCTTACGGGCCTGAACCCCGGGGTCCTCAGGGGCCTGCGGCTGCAGGAGCCCTGAGGCTGGAAGCTTCGAGGCACTGAAGGCCTGCGGTCTCCGTGCAGGGAGGGCCGACGGTCCCCGGAGCCGCTCCAGGCCGTCCGAGCACGTCCCCGCCACTGCCGGCCCGGAAGCGGGACGGCAGCCGCCCCCCACCCCTTTACGCGCCCGCCCGGGCGGAAGGGCAAAGACAAGTGAACAACGCCACCCGCTACAAGTCAGTGATAGTCGCCTGGCTCGCCTTCGACATCATCGCGTTTCTGCTGTTCGCGGCTGTCGTGAGCGATGTCACCTTCGTGAAGATTGCCGCCTTCGCGTCCCTGTTTCTCGCGGGGACCGTCGCGGCCGTGGCGCTCATAATGACCGCCCCGCAGTTCGCCGGCTCCCCGCCGCCGCTGGTGGGCGCCACCGCGTCCGTGGCGGCGATGGTCTACGTGCCGGCTGCTGCCGTGGTGGCCCTCATCTTCATGGCGGGGGCGGCCACCGGGCTCGCGGCGCTTATCCTCGTCCAGCTCCTGCTCCTCGCCCTGTTCGCGTCGGTGAGCGCCATGATGTACTGGGCGGTGAAGCGCAAGGCGGTCTCGGACGCCGGGGTCGAGCGCCGCGCCGCCGGGGTCTACGGGCTCCTCGCCCGGGCCCAGGCGCTCCAGGCGCAGATGCCTGCCGGCTCCGCAGAGGCGCGGTCGCTGGAGAGATCCGTAGAGGAGATCCGATACTTCGACAAGAACTCCAGCGTGCCCGCCGACCGCGAGATAGCCGAGAGGCTCATGGACCTGGACGAGATCTACAACCCGCGCCCTTCAGCCCAGCCCTCGCCGGC
>JAISFP010000353.1 GCA_031263525.1 Deltaproteobacteria bacterium
CGGGCCTCGCCCTCCCAACGGTAGGACAGCGTGAACGGCCTCAGGAGATCGGGCTCGCCCGCGAAGGTCCGCGCGGCCGACGCGCCGTCCCGGCCCTTCATCCTGAAGAGGGCGGCGTAGACCGTGCGCGAGGCTTCCGAGAGGCCCGGCACTGGCGGAGGCGGGGCCAGGGCCTCGCGCGGGTCCTGGGGCCCGCCGACGCCCGCGCGGCCGGTGACGCAGGCGCACAGCGCCAGGGAGGCCGCGGCGCAGACGCACAGCGCGAGCGTAGCTGCCGGCGCCGCGGGCGAGGGCGCGGCCGGCGCCGCAGGCGATCGTGCGGGCAGGGGGATTCTTCTAGTCATGGTTGACCTCGCGATTTCGTCACGGTTGACCTCGTGATTCGGGACCGCGACCTCGGATCGCGGTCATCGCCGGCTCCGGATTCGGTGGGAGCCCGCGCCAGGAGCTAATCCGAGCGGAGCGGCGTATGCGTCGGACCTCCTGCGGCATCGGGAGCGCCTGCGGCATCGGGACCTTCTGCGGCATCGGGAGCGCCTGCGGCATCGGGAGCGCCTGCGGCATCGGGAGCGCCTGCGGCATCGGGAGCGCCTGCGGCATCGGGACCTCCTGCGGCATCGGGAGCGCCTGCGGCATCGGGAGCGCCTGCGGCATCGGGAGCGCCTGCGGCATCGGGGCATCCTGCGGCATCGGGAGCGCCTGCGGCATCGGGGCCTCCTGCGGCATCGGGACCGTCTGCGGAATCGGGACCTCCTGCGGCATCGGGACCGTCTGCGGAATCGGGACCTTCTGCGGTCGAGCTTTCAAGGGGCGCGGGACCGGTCTCTCCGGCGCAGAGGTCGGCAGGCGGGGCGGGGTAGGGCCCGGAAGGCGCCGGGGACGCGTCCGCGGCGTCGGGCATGAGCGGCCCATCTTGTTCCTCCGGGCGTCCGGGGCGGTCTGCGGTACCGCCCCGGAAGAGGCTCCAGAGGTATCCCCCGAAAGTCCGCCAGCGCCTGCGGGTGACCATGTCCGCCCGCCATGCGTCCATGAGCGCCCCCAGGAGGGCGGGGATCGCGGGGAGCGCGCCGAGCAGGGGCGTTCCCGATGCGGCCAGCGGGGCCCAGAAGGCGAGCCCCGCGGCGAGGTAGCAGAGGGCCCTGGCCCTGAACGAACGCGCGAGCCGGTCCGCCTCGGTTTCAGGGACGCCCCAGCGCCCCATGAGCTCGGCGAACCCTCCGGGCGGCGAACCGCGCGTCCGGAGCGCGTCGAGGCGTCCCCTCAAGAGCCCCGCGAACTCGCTCGCGCCTAAGCGCGGCGCGAACCTGGCAAGAAATGCCATTCCTGTTCCCTCGTCCTTTCTGTCCGGCCCTCGGGCGCCGCGTCCGGCTTCGCGCGGTGCGGTCGCGGCGTCCGATGACGCGCCAGGCATGCGCGGCGCAGTGTCCCGTTTCCCGCGGCGTCCGGCCGCGTCCCGTTGCCTACGGGGCGGCGGCGGGGGCGCCGGGCGCCCGCCCGGCGGGCGGGCGGATCACGCGGGCCCTCAGGGGATCCGCCATCCTGGTGGCCAGGACGCCCGCCTCGCGGTAGCTTCCCGACGACTCCTTGCCTTCCGCGTCCTCGCCGCCCGGGCCCACCTGCGAGCCTATCCAGGCGGTCACGCGGTCCGGCAGCCGGCACATGAGCCCGAAGAGCTTCCAGACCGCCGTCACGGTCACGGCGCCCAGGATCACCGCGAAGGCCAGGAACCCGCTGACGCCCAGGAAGCTCTCCTCCAGGAACGCGAAGCCGAAGACGGAGAACACGCGGCCGACGACGCGGCCCAGGCCGTTCACCAGGGCCATGGCGAGCAGGAACCCGAAGACCATGAGCGGGGGGCGGAGGACGACGGCCAGGAACATCATGTAGCCGCGTCTCCCGTGGGCGCCGGCGAGCCCCTCGCCGTCGGGGAGCGCGTGCGCCGCGAGCCACAGCGGCGCCGCGGCCAGGCTCTCCACCACCAGGACCAGCCAGGAGAGCGCCCCGCTTATCCAGAGGACGAACGGGAGCGCCGGGAGGAAGTAGGCCAGGAAGAAGCCGTAGCTTATGAGGAGGATCGACAGGAGGAGCATGTAGGGGGCCATGCCGGCGGCGGCGCCCCGGACCAGCCCCGCGGCGGCGGAGGTGGCCCCGCCGGTCACGGCGCCCACGGCGCGGCCCCACAGCGACCCGTCCGCGCCCTCCGCGGCGCTGGCCGCGGCCATCACGGCCACCCGGACGCCCATCACCGTCTCGGCCGAAGCCACGAGGAAGCTCCCCAGAGAGCTCATCACCGCCACCGGGTCGCCGTCCTCCAGCTGGGAGACGAGCCGCGAGAGCCCGTAGCGGCCCAGCGCCCCGCTCGTCACGTCGGAGAACCAGGCGGCGGATGGGAACTCCGCGGGCACGCCCGCCGCGGCGGCGGCCCGCTCCGGCGAGTAGGCCCCCCGCACGTAGGCCCCGTAGCGGGCGGTCACGGCGCCGAAGTCCTCCATGACGGCGCCGTCCAGGGCCTCGGAGGCCTGGCCCTCGGTGAACTCCGCCGTCTCGTAGATGGCCCGCCTGCTCCGCTCGTTCAGCCTCGAGACGGTCCAGTAGTAGGCCCCGGCCGTGAGCCAGCCCCCCGAGAGCGCGGCCTCCCTGAACTCCCCGAGGTCCGCCTTGAGCCGCGCCTCGCCGTCCCCCTCCGCCATCTCGGCCCAGGGCTGGATCTCCGCCTGGAACCCCTCGACCGCCGCGGAGAGCGCGGAGGCGCGGGCGCGCGTGATCTCCTCCAGGGGGTCGGCGAGCAGGGCCGCCGTCTCCCCGAGCGAGGCGCACAGTCCGCGGAGCGCGGACAGCCTCGCCCGGCACGCGGCTTCCGAGGGGTCGGCGCACGGGATCCTCGTGCGCCCGAGCGCGCCGGGCGGAAGCCCGGCGGCCTCGGGCGTCGAGAAGGTGACCACCATCCTGCCGGAGGAGTTGCCCGCGGGCGGGAAGAAGGCCTCCTCCGCGGCGTACGCGGGATTCTCGAGATCCATCTTCCGGGCCAGGTACGCCTGGACCGTGAGCGCCTTCAGGACCCCCTCGGCCAGGCGCCGCGAGTCGTCCGCCACGGACTGGGGGGCCTTCACGGATATCCTGCCCCCGCTCTCCACGAAGAAGTCCAGGCCCCGCTCCCAGACGTGGTTCGCGAGGTTCACGCTCCAGCCGACGCACAGGAGCATGCCCACCTGGAAGAGCGAGAGGCCCTTGGCGACCGGGGCGAGGAAGCCCATCGCCGCCGCGAAGCGCAGGGGCATCCACAGGCAGGAGAAGCGCCTGCCCAGCGGGACGCCCTCCGCCGCGGTCCCGGCCAGGCCCTGGAGCATGGTCAGGACGAAGAGCGCGGTCACGGCGGCGAGCGCCAGCCAGTTGAAGGCGCCCAGGGCCTCCCGGGCGAGGGTCGCCGCGGCCCCGGCGCCCTGGGCGCCCGAGACGGTGTCCCATCCCGTGCCCAGGATGCCGTCGATCACCCTGCCCGCGAGATCGCCCGCGGGTACCTGGGAGCTCTGGGGGATATCCGACATCGGCTAGTGTCCCTTCCGCCCGAAGGCGTCCGCGACGGGGCCGCTCCAGGCGCTCCCGGACCGGGACCCGGATGAGAGCCCGGAGGAGAGCTCGTTCAAGGCCAGGCGGACAAGCTCCGCGCGGCGGGCCTGTCCCGTCTCTCGGTCCCGTGCGGACTCCCACGCGATCCCGCCGATGGCCAGGGGGGGCTCGCAGAAGCCTCCCCCGTCCGGTAAGACCGGGACGGCCGCGGGGCAGACGAAGCCGTCGGGGCGTCCGGCCGAAGGGGCGCGGCCCGAGCCGCAGAACCGCGGGCGCGTCGCGGGCGCGGGGCGGCGCGGCCCCTCGGCGTCCCCGTCGCGGCCGAAGGTCGGCCTGTTGCGGACCCCGGCGGCCTTGTCACGGCCGGCGCTCCTTTCGCGCGATGCGGTCGGCCTGTCGGTAACGGTGGACGGCATGTCGCGGCCCGCGACGGTCCTCTCGCTGGATGCGGTCGGCCTGTCGCGGACGGCGGACGGCATGTCGCGGCCCGCGGCGGTCCTCTCGCTGGATGCGGTCGGCCTGTCGGCAACGGCGGAAGGTATGTCGCGACCGTCGGCGGTCCAGCCGCGGCTCCCGGCGGGCCTGCCGGGGTCCTTGTGGAAACTGGATGGGACCGCGCCGGACCTACTGCGGAACTCGATGAGCCTTTCGCGGAGCTCGATGGCCCTGTCGCGGATCCCGTCGGGCCAGTCGCGGAATAAGGGGTAAATGTCGCGGATTGCGGAGAGCCGCTCGGCGGAGAGCCCGGCGGGCCGGCCGACCGCCGTCTCCGCGGGTCCGCCGTCTCCCGCGACGTCCTCCGCCGCGGTTGCCGGGGCCGCACGCCGGCGCGGCGCCGGTACGCCCTGCGGCCCCTTCGCCTCGGGCTCGCCGCCCGACGGGCCCTCCGCCCTTGACGTCTTGATCGCGGGGCCCGTGCCGGACGCCGCCTCCGCGTCCGGGAGCTCCGGGGTCGGGGTCCTCCTGAAGCTGAGTTCCCCGTCCATGTCCAGGTCCACCGGGTTGGGCCAGCCGAGGTTCGTGTAGATGCTCGGCTGGGAGGTGGGCCTTGCCGGGACCCTGAGACCGAGCCTTTGGGTGGTTTCGGCGTCCTTGAGATGCCGGGGGGTCCGCGGGGGGCCGATGCCCTTGTCGCCCGCCTTTCTGCGGGCCTCCTCCAGCGTCTCCGCCCGGTCGTCCCGCATCCTGGCTATACGCTCCGGAAGGGTCTCCCAGTCGCGGTCGGCGGCCTCGTCGCCGTCGGAGGCGGCGTCCGTAGGGTCATCGGGGAAAGGGTCATCGCAGAAGGGGTCGTCGGGGAATGGGTCGTCGGGGAATGGGTCATCGCAGACGGGGCCGTCGCGGAAGGGGGCGGTGCTAACGGGGCCGTCGCGGAAGGGGGCGGTGCAGACGGGGGCAGCGTCCCCCCCCGGGACGCCGGAGGGGGCATCGGCGGGGGACTGTCCCTCCGCAGGCGTCTCCCAGAGCAGGGAGTTTTCGATATCCTCCCAGAACCTGTCGTCGTCGCCGAAGTCGCCCCAGTCGAAAGCGTTCTCCTGTTGCGCGGGGGTCCCGGTTGCGCCGTCGGCGGGTATCGGCTCGTTGTGGTTGGGTTTGTTCGGGCCGAAGCCCTTGTCGTCTTTGTCCATGTCGTTTCCTCCGAGCCGGAAGCCTCCGGCCGGGTTGGTGTACAGGTGGCGAGAATCGCCGGGCCGGTCGTTGCCGCGTGCGTGCCGTCTGTCCTGTGCGTGCCGTCTGTAGCGTGCGCGCCGCGCCGCGCGGGACGCAGGGGGGTGCGAAGCCGCCTGCAGTCGGCTTTTGGGGGGGCTGCGGGTCACGCGTGACCCGAGGGTGGAAGCGCCGCGAATTCCGGCGGCGCCGTCGGCGATGCAGGCACCGGGCTTACGGCCGCATCCTCCCGTTTCCGCCGCCCTCCGGTCCGGGACCCTTGGGGCGTGCGGGCCCGTCGGGGCGCTCGGCGGCGACGGGGTTCGGGCTCCTGCCGGGGCGTCTGGGGTCGCCGGGCATAGGGACGTCGGCGGGCTGCCCTGCGCCGATGGGGTTCGGGATCCCGTCGGGGCGCCGGGGATCGTTCGGCCTCGGGTCGTCGGCGGTGTGCCCGGCGCCGGTTCCGTCCGGACGCGGGATCCCGCCGGGGTGCCCGGTTCCGTCCGGACGCGAGGTCCCGCCTTGGCGCTGGGTCCGGCCGGGACGGGAAGCCGATTCCGGGCGGGCGGGCAAGCCGGTACGGGACGGGCCGTCCGGGTGCCGGGCCGCGACGGGGCGACGGGGGCGTCCGACGTCCTGGCGCCCGCCGGGGTCCTGGCGGGCGGGTCCGCCCGGGGACGGGCGCGGGTCCGGGCTCTCGCCGGGAGCCGTCGGGGGTCCCCCCATGGCGTGGCCCCCGGCGCGGAGGACGAGGCCGCCCCTGCCGACCGCGGGGCGCCCGAGGGACTCCCGAGCGTCGCGGGCCCGCTTGGTTTCCCTGGCGGCGTCGGCGTCCAGCTCGGCGTCCCTTGCCAGGCGGCGGGTGCGGACCTCATCGTCGAACGGGTCGGCGGGCGGCCGGAGAGCCCCGGAGGGCCTTTCGAGCGGTTCGGTCAGGCGGCAGAGCCGTTCCGGGCTCGGGGCCTCGTCCTTGCGCTTCTTCGCGCCGAAAAGACCCGCGAGCTTCCCGACGAGGCTCGCGAGGAGCCCGGAGCGTTTGGGGACGCCTGCCGCGTCGGTCGCGCCGCCCTGGGCGGGTCCTGCGGCATCGGTCGGACGCCGGCCGTCGGGCCGGGTCTCGGCGCCGGAGGCGTCGGACTCCGCGCCGCGTCCCGCCTGCCGGATCCGCTGGTTCACGATGGCATCCTCCTTCCAGAGGATGTGGATGGGGTCCGCCCAGCACCTGAGCTCGGGGCTCAGGTTGCTGATGAGACGCCAGCGCCTTTCGGCCAGGAAGCTCGCGAAGGCCAGATCCGCCGGATCCCCCTTCCAGCCCTCCATGCCCATGCGCCGCTCGTAGTCCCTGAGGAACCTGTAGTCCTTGGCCAGGTTGTCTATCTCGGCCTGAATCGGCAGGGGGAAGTAAGGGCGCGCGGGGAGCCTGTCCGCGTCCTCCTCCATGAAGTCCGGCGGGACGCCCTGCTGGGTCCAGCCCCTCTGGTCGGAGTCCCTAGGCACGTCCCTGTCCCCCTTTCCCGCGTTCGATCGGCAGGGTCCGGCCCGGCGTCGCCGGCGGGTCCGCCTGGGGCCGCCACGCCGCCGGGTCCCCCTGAGGCCGCCACGCCGCCGGGTCCCCCGGAGGCGCCGCGGAAGCGTCGGTCGCCGGGAGCATGGCTATCGCCGCAGGCACCGCCTTGGGCGGCTTCGCGGGCGAGGCGCCCTGCCCGGACCCCCCGGCCGGCGCGGGGCCCCCCTGCGGCGGCCGGGCGGCGGGGCGGCAGCCGCCGCTCTCGGGTTGCGGGTACTGCGGGTCGGGGTCGAGGTCGGGCTGCGGGGCGGGCGGACACTGCGGGTCGGGGTCGAGGTCGTGCTGCGGGGCGGGCGGGTACTGCGGGTCGTGCCGCGGGGCGGGCGGGTACTGCGGGTCGGGCCGCGGGGCGGCTCGCTCGGAGCCCTTGCGGAAGATGACCGGGCTTTCCCCCTCGCCCAGGATGGGGATCAGGTACGGCCGGCACATGCGGGCCATAGTGGCCAGGGTCACGTTGTCCCAGGGGATGAAGGTGAACGTGGCCCCCAGGAAGTCCCCCACGCCCAGGCCGGAGCAGGAGATGCTCTCGGCCCACTCGCCGCGGAAGATCACGTGGTAGGGCGGGGGGCACCTGTATTCGACCGTGGTCACGCCGTCCTTCGTGCGGCGCCCGCGGTTGGGGTCCACCATGTCCTTGAAGATGTCCAGGCACACCATGACCTTCGGGTCGCTGGACCTTGCCAGGGGCCCTGCGGGCAGGCCGTCCGGGCCGCGGCCGGGGTCGGGCACGATCTTCGTGACCATCCCCGCTATGAAGCCGTCGTGCGTCATATGAGTCCTTTTGTTGGAAGTCGGCCCCGGGCGGCGGGCCGGCG
>JAISFP010000474.1 GCA_031263525.1 Deltaproteobacteria bacterium
CATCCTCTCCCTTACCCTGGTCCCCCTCCAGACCCTTTCCGTGCCGCCATCCGCCCTCCCCCTCCTCTCCCATCACGGCTCCATCAAGACCACCATGGTTTCGCCGGACACCTGTCCACCGCCCCAGTCAGTTTCTCCGGGTAGCGCGGCCCGCATCTTACTGCTCTCGACCGGAACCCTCCGCTCCCATCATCCTGTCCCCTCGTCAACATTCTGTTTCCTCGTCAACATTGGCCCGGGCCTCCCGAACCCTGCCATACAACTGTCCGGACCCGCCTGGCCTTCCGCATCCGACCGCCGGCTCCGCCCCGACTCCGGAACGGCTCCGGGCATTCCCAAGCCCACCCTGGCCACGACTCCGGCCTGAATCCGACCAGATCCGCCCCGCCTCCGGAACGGCTCCGGTCCATCTCAAGCCCACCCTGGCCACGACTCCGGCCTGAATCCGGTCAGATTCGTCTCGACTCCGGAACGGCTCCGGTCCATCTCATGCCCACCCTGGCCACGACTCCAGCCTGCATCCGGCCTTCTCCGCCCCGCCTCCGGAACGGCTCCGGTCCATCTCAAGCCCACCTTGGCCACGACTCCGGCCTGAATCCGGCCAGATCCGCCCTGCCTCGGAACGGCTCCGGTCCATCTCAAGCCCACCCTGGACACGACTCCAGCCTGCATCCTGCCTTCTCCGCCCCGCCTCCGGAACGGCTCCGGTCCATCTCAAGCCCACCCTGGACACGACTCCGGCCTGAATCCGGTCAGATCCGTCTCGACTCCGGAACGGCTCCGGTCCATCTCAAGCCCACCCTGGCCACGACTCCAGCCTGCATCCGGCCTTCTCCGCCCCGCCTCCGGAACGGCTCCGGTCCATCTCAAGCCCACCCTGGCCACGACTCCGGCCTCCATGCTCCTGGCTCCGCCCCGACTCCGGAAGGGCTTAGGTCCATCTCAAGCCCACCTTGGCCACGACTTCGGCCTGAGTCCGGCCAGATCCGCCCCGACTCCGAAACGGCTCCGGTCCATATCAAGCCCACCCTGGCCAAGACTCCGGCCTGAATTCTCCCGGCTCCACCCCAATTCCGCAACGGCTCCCCTGTCCCCCCGCCACGCCAGCAGAACGGCTCCGGTCCCCTGACGCCCCCCGCCGGAACTGCTCCGGTCTGCCTCCAGCACACCTACTGTCCCCCTCCGGCCCGTATCCGGACATCCCCCGTTTGACCTCGTGCCTATCTCAGGTTCCCCTCCTGTCTGCCTCCGCCCTGTCTCCCGCACAACCCCGGTCCCCCTCAGACCCTCCTCCGGAACGGCTCCGGTCACCCTCTGGCAGTCATGTGTTATGCTTCCGGTCCGCCTCCCAGGCAGATTTCCCGCCCGGCATGCCAGCCCCGAAAATTTGCCGGACAGCCCCGCTGTTGCTATAATTCAGTCCTGTCCTGCCTTGTCCTGCCCTACGCCTCCCGAAGGCAAATCTTTCGAAAGCTGAGAAAAGCCCCAAAACATGCCAAATCTCTCTAAGACGTCCTCCGATGCCGAAAGCACAGAGATGGCCTCCGGCGTTTCCGTGTCCGGGAAATCCCCGGACGGCTCCGGTCCCAGCGGTCGTATGCGCAACATCTTCATGGCCGTCCTGGCTGTGGCTGTCATCATCGTCGTCATATTCGTCCTGGTCGGCCACTTCGTCGGCACCAGGGCCTGGGAGTCCTTCTCCGAAGCCCTGGACAAGACGTCCGGCGAAGGCTCCTGGACGGTCGACAGCCACACCTTCTCTCTAATGTCACGGACGCTCACCGTGAAGGGCATCTCTCTCAACTACCCTTCATCCGAGCCTCCGCGCCCCGGCCCCACGGCCCCCCCCAGCGCCACCTCGACCGCCACCGACGGGGAAGAGTCCCCCGCCCCCGAAGTCTCCGACGGGGCCGCCGACGTCCAGGACGCCGGTTCCGTCTCCGGATCCGCCTCTGAATCCAGCTCCGAGGATGCCGGCGACGGCGCTGCCGACTCCGGATCCGCCGCGAGCGGTTCCGCAGGTTCCCTCACCTCGGGCGGGGATTCCACTTCCATCCCGACCGTCCCGGCAGCTTCCTCTCCTACCCCCGCTCCCCGCAGGCCCGGAACCTTCGTCCGGATCGATACCTTCAAGATCCAGGGCAACCCTGACAGCGACATCCTGGAGAGCCTTTTCCGCGACGGGGTGCTCCCCCCGGTCCTGGCTGAAGGGGGCGCTGCCATGTTCAAGCTCGCGAGCGTGGAGGGCCTGAAGGGCGAGAAGACCCAGGCTGGCCTCACCACGGAGTTCGAGATAGCGAGGTTCGCGATTTCTGATCTTTCCTTCGTCCACACCGACGTGCCCGCCCCGGTCAGGAGCCCCGCCTTCCTCCGGGCCATGACGGCCGGCAAGATAGAGCTTGCGGGCTACAAGACCGGCTTCGCGGCCCCGGCCGAGTCAGGCGAGAACTTCTCGCTCTCCCTGGACTCCCTGGCCGCCGAGTCCGTGAGCCTGGGGCCCGGCTTCTCGAACTCTGACAACCACTACGACTTCCTCCGCAACCTGGGCGGGGGCAGCTTCTCCCTTTCGAGCTTCAAGACCTCCGTCTCCTCCGGCGGGGTGGAGGCCTTCGCGGCCGAGGCGGCGTCGGTGACTCTCTCCGGGCTGGCCACGGGCGGGAAGGCCGACTCCTTCGCCGGAACCGGGCTCCGGGTCACGATGAGGGACCCCGCCTCCCCCGACCTGAAGGCGGTCCTTAACCTCGACTCCTTCGAGTGCGTCAGCCCCGACTTCACCGTTCCGCTCGCCCGTGCCGGCGACACGGCTGACAGGCTGGCGACCCCCTACTACACGCCGTCCGTCTCGCGGATCTGGCAGGACATCCCCAGGGTGTCCGATCTGGTGAGCTTCCCCTTCGGCATCGAGCGCGGGTCCATCAGGGGACTCTCCGCCTCCGTCGAGCCCGGCCCGTCCATCAGGATTAACGAGGGGGTCATGGAAGGCCCCTTCACCGCCCAGACCCTTGCCTCGGGCAAGCTGGAGCTGAGGAACATCGTCTACACCCCGCCCGAGGACCCCAGCGGGCTTTCCGACGGCCTGCTCAAGACCGCCACCCTCCTGCTGCCCAAGCTCGGCCAGGACGTCCTGGACATGACCATACGCCTCACCTACGCCTCCGACCCGTCCGCCGGTCTCTTCAGGGCCACCCTGAACGAGTTCTCCGCCAAGGGAGCCGGCGAGCTCTCCGGGTCGGTAGCAATAGAGGGCATCAGGTCCGAGCTGATGGAGCCCCTGTCCAGGGTGTCACTCTCCGACCTGAGGAGCGTCTCCTTCGGCCCTCCCCTGGAGAACGTCGCCCTCCAGCGCGTCCAGCTTAACTACAGCGACCGCGGCCTCCTCCCCGCCTACTACAGCCTCCTCGGCGAGGAGAACTCCATGGAGCCAACCGAGGTGAGGGACAACATCACCGCCAACATCCAGGCCCTCATCCGCGAGCGCCTGGGCAGCCAGATGGTTGACCCCGAGCCGCTCCTGACCGAGATAGCCAGCTTCCTCACGGCACCCAGGACCTTCACTGGGTCCGTGGCCCCCGACCCCCCGCTCTCCCACACGGTGAGAGCCGCCCTCCCGGCAGACGATCCGGCTGCCTTCCGCAACGCCCTGAACATCACCGTCTCCGCCAACGGCAACGAGCCCGCCCCCCTCCGCT
Source organism: Deltaproteobacteria bacterium (assembly GCA_031263525.1). Taxonomy (GTDB): domain Bacteria; phylum Desulfobacterota; class Desulfarculia; order Adiutricales; family Adiutricaceae; genus JAIRZX01. Next base: position 3,690 of record JAISFP010000474.1, read on the forward strand.
TCAAGGCTCCCGATCCCGACGAGGAATCAGCCGCCGAAGACGATTCCGGGACTGACTCGGACTCCGAGGACGCTGACGAGTCCGACTCCGACGAGTAGCGGGCGGGACCGGACCGGATCCAAGCAAGGTGGCCTGATCCCCGGGCTGACCAGACAGCCTGGACTTCAGGGGCTGACCTGACGACCTGACCCAGCAGGGCTGACCGGACAACCTTGGACCTCAGGCTCGGACCTGACGGTCGGAACCATACGGGCTGACCAGGCAACCTGGACCTCTGGGGCTGACCTGACTACCTGACCCACCTGGGCTGACCGTACAGCCTTGGACCTCAGGATCGGACCTGGCGGTCGGAGCCATCCGGCCTGACCAGGCAACCTGGACCTCGCTTCTGTCCAGGCAACCTGGACTTAAGAAGCGGATCAGGCGACCTGAACTTCAGGCGCGGACCAGACGAGCGGAGCCTACGGGGCTGACCAGGCAACCTGGACTTCGGTTCTGTCCAGGCAATCTGGACTACAGAAGCAGACCAGGCGACCTAAACTTCAGGAGCTGCCCAGACGCCCGGAGCCTACGGGGCAGTCCGGGGCACCTGGCTTTCGGAGTTGTCAGGGCAACCAGGCCTTCGGAGCTGTCAAGTCGACCTGGCATCCAGGACGATCACAGCTTCCGGAACATTCGGACAAGGCAGTTCTTCCGGCCTCTTCGGGGAAGACCGAAAGAATGGACCGGCCCGACGCTACAGAGGACTCCTACACCATCATGTTGCCCGGTCGCACCCCGGCCCATGAAAGCCGCTCCATGTAGCACAGTTGCATGTCGCGGTGTCTCCGGCGGTTGGGCACCGGAAACTCTTTCATGATAAAGACGGACCGGCTCATGAGCCCAGGAGGTACCCGTGGAAAACCAGCCCGTCTTCATAGAGATAATCAAAGCAGACAGCGGTCGCTATCTGAATCTTGAGGGGCATGCCGTGCGCATGGACCGCACCATGCGCCGCTTCTTCCGCCAACCCTTCGTGCAGCCGACCCTGGAGAAACTCCTGCCTGCCCCTCCCGACAGCGGCATCTCCAAGCTCACGGTTCAGTACGGGGACTCCATCATATCCACGGAGTTCTCGAACTATGAGAGGCCCGTCGTAAGGAGCCTGGCCATGGTGGACCCTGGCCAGATGGACTACATCTTCAAGTCGAGGGACCGCGAGCGCCTCAGTGCCATAAAGGACTTCTCCGGGGCCGACGAGGCGATAATAGTCCGCAACGGCTTCATCACCAACGTGACCTGCGCCAACCTGGTCTTCCGGGACAACTCGGGAGCGCTCTTCACCCCACTCCACTACATACATTCCGGAACCAAGCGGGAATACTACGTTAAGACCAAAACGGTCACCGCCTACCCCATCAAGTTCGACCAGCTTGCCTCCTACGAGTCGGTCACCCTGGTGAACGCCATGCTGGACATGGACGACGACGTGACCTTCCCCTGCTCCCTCATAAGCCCGCTCGTGACCATGCCCGTTCCCGAGGGCGGAACCCCCGGCCCGCCGGGTGCCTCCGGAGAACTGTAGCCGTAAGCCGCGAACCCTCTGCCGGCGCTCCGCCCCTGACGAATGCCAGCATCTTCGGCATTTCTGTTCCTGGATGCGAGAGCGACTAACAGGTGCCAGGAGTTGGGCGTGCCGAGCTGAAGGGCTGAAGGACGTTGCCAGGGGAAACGGGGCAGGTCGACGAGGCGGAAGGCCGTCGCTCGCGGTAAAACTGAACCGGACGGGAAATAACATGAAATTTAATATTATTACCCGTTTAACCAAATGTCGGAATCTTCTTCCATTTTTTAGTAACGAATCTTAGTGAGTAGATACCAGGACTGGGTGTTTGACCGAACTTTCTCCTCCCTGGACTGATAGCCAAATTCCGACATTTGATTAAACGGGTAATATTTCGGAAGCTCAAAATATCTAAGAGAACAATCTGTATTTCGTAGTCGGATACGAAGCTCTGTAATATCTCAGTTTAGGTATCTGGATATACCAGAGGATCCTGTCATCAGTAGGGAAAAGGCTTATGCCGGCTGGGGGGGATGGTCAACAGGTGGTTGCGACCTAGCCAAATAGTGGGACAGGGAGCAGGGACTCGAATGGGTGGAACCTGAACTCACGCTAAACATGAAACGGTTTTCTTCATCAAATCCTTAAATTGTTAATATTACCCAGGGACGGTAGCCTAAATTTCTACATTTTACGTTATGGATACCTAGCTAAATTGTTATAGCCGTTGAAGCTGGTAATAATTATTCAGGTTTTGAGATCCAGGTATGGCTCCACTTTTGTCCGCAAACCATTCGACCAACGTGTCATCCTTCTGTTGCGTGTTGCAGAGGCATATTCGTGGAAAAGGCGAACCCAATGGCTCATATATTTTCCTTCTTTAGCCGCTTTAGCAGCTAAGGTGCGTATGTCAGTTAGTGGTATATAACGTTTTTTCTTATTATATTGAATTGGATTAATTTGATTTGAAAATGTATTTATATTTTCAGCGTCAGAATTGTAATTGTTATAATAGGGAAACGCGGTATGTATATCGGAAATAAATTCAAGAGCATTTAACAACGCTTGTCCCTGCTTGAGTACTATTTTCACTCCATACTCCCTAAATGAGTGAACAAGGCTGTCAGAAAGCAATCCCATATTGATAAGTCTATCCTCAAGAACACCGATAATTCCTTCTTGATATTCATTGATCGCGTCAGATGTGAGCACGGAATTCCAGGCATCAACACGTTGGAGCGATGGATGCCATCCGTTTTCTTTTCCCCATGTTATTTTCCGCTTAGTAATAGAGCCATGATTGTTAAAGCGGGACTTCTTACGAGTTTTTGTAAACAGTCCAGAATTTCTGAGCTTTTTCATCAGAAAATCGAAATTATCATTGAGTTCGAAAAGGGAATGACCTGCCTTGTGGGGGATAGTGACCGTGAGAAATGTCACGGCCAAGGACTCCGCATCTACCCACTTTGCAAAAGCCCGAAGATACTTCAGCTGCTCGAGCGCGTTGATCTGGTTGCAATACGGGCAAACCCAAGGCATTTTGCATCTCAAAAGATTCGGAGATTGAAGGTTCATTCGGCAACATATGCTGTATGTTGGAGTCCAGAATGTTTCAAGTGTATCACAAGTCTTATTTTTTCTGAACAAATTATTTTTTACCATTTCAGCATAATGATCACGATAAGCAAGAACAGTTGCTTCCCCTGCATCTTTAAGATGATAACCTATGGAAGGCACAAGAATTTTTGATGTAGATTCATCCTTAGAAAGATGAAATACCCATGCTGCAGCCTTAGCAAGAGCTTTTCCTTCTTCTATGAAGAGTTCAATATTATCCATGTTTCTCACTTCCAAAAAATGTATTCTCGCTTAAATAATTTTACAAGTAATGGAAAATTAAAATTTTAGAAAAACATGAGAACTTGTAATTGGGCATGTTTAAAATCGCGAAAGCTAAAACTTCACCTTAGACAACCCAGCCACAATCTTTACTGTCTCCAGGCTCACGGTGATTACTTTCAACAGCAGGTCCAGGATGTACTGAGGCTCATTGTGCTCTTTTGCCCAATCGTTGGGGTCATTTCGGATCTGCGTTTTAGAATTTATCGTCACTTGGTAACGATCCATTATCCATTCGATAGCCGAATTACCATTAACAATATACTTGTAGGCGTCAGATGGTATACCTTTTATCATTATATAACGGTTGTAAACAATCGTTGATTTGTCGTTCTTATCAAGGAATTTCATCTTTTCAACCGTAAAATTCTCCCGCTCTGCACCCGTTATTTCTATGCCTTTGTATGGCTTCACCGACTCATATCCGACATGCAACTTAGCCAAATCCCGCCCAGCTTTAGAGAATAACTGAAACTCTTCTATTGTTTCCAGCAAAGGAATCCTGGGCATCTCCTTTTTTAAGTTCTGAGTAAAAGTCTCTTTGTAAGATTCAGAATGTAGAATTCCGTACACGTAATAGAAAATATCATTTTTTTTGATGCCTGGCTTCCCTTTTCCAATAATATCAATAAACCCATATTTCTCATTACAAGTCTTATGAATGTAATCTGTAACGGCTTCATGTCTGATATAGCCGTCAACTATTTTATCATGTGTGTCAAGTTGTAATTTGTTATTGTTAGCATTCATTTTTTCATAATAATACATTGGAAAACATTGACAAGCTGATTCAAGATTCAAATCAGGGATTATATCTGTGATAATACATGAAAAATCCTTTTTTACGCCTATTCCCTGAATACAAATTATCAAGTTGGCATGTTTTTGAGTTGGAAACATAGAAAAAATATTGCCGATACGATTATTCAAATAAAAATTTAAATATACATTAGTTTTCATAAAAGGCCTATATAAGCTGGTGTATTCTGATGTAGAAGTGTAACGATAATTTTGTAATCTAGTCAACATATTTTTTTGTTTATCATCCCATGAAAAAATAGTTGAATCGAATTCAAGGAGATCGTTTATGTTGAATGAGGAACCAGAAGATTCTATTTTCAATATTTCATTAACCTTATTATTATAGTAGTCTATACTTTTTGTTAAATTCTTTCTCAAATTTAATAAACTAAAATTGTAACACCACGAATCACGTGCAGTTTCTAACCCTCTTGAATAGATAGGACTGAAAAAAGTCTCTTGATTTAATGGTATTAATTTGTCACCCAGAACAATATAGTTAGAATAACTACAATTTCGCTGATTTATCCAATCAAAATTCATGTTAGGAGTTATTGTCTCCCATTTAAGATCCGGATTATAGATATCCTTCATTTCAGATAAAATACCAAGTTTTTCCTCGCTACTAAGGCAATCACCTACATCGTGATAGAAAATATCTGCCGGTCCGGAATGGTCGGAATCCTTAATGAGTATATTGATAGATACTGGCGTTTTAGTGCCCTCTCCGAATATGTTCTCACATTCCAACTGTCTCTTGAGACCGGTTGTATTACAGTCGCCTCTTAAATTGAAAACATATATCTTGCTAAAATCATCTGCAAGACATTTCCTCATGACTGCGTTCGTGTTACGCTCTAACCAACCGGCATTGCTAATAAATCCGATAATGCCGCGTTTTTCGTCTTTTAATCTGTTACTCGCCCATCTGAAAGCTCTTATGTAGCTATCATACAAATAAGCTGGATTTTTTATCTTCAAATATTTTAATTTTGATTTTTCCGCATATGTATCGCAAATACTTTGATCTAAAGTCGGATACGGCTGATTCTGCAGGTTATCATTCGCAGCGCCCTGCTTCGCCGAATACGGCGGATTACCAATTATAACGACTATAGGTGCCTTCAGTTGCGTTTTCACGCGGTTGGAATTCTGTATCATCTTCACCGGGACAATTCTTCCTTCGTCACGCTCCAGCAACTGAAAAGTATCAGTAAGGCATATGCCTCCGAACGGCAAATACTCCGTCCGATTCTTTTGTATTTCGTGATATGCGTTTTCTATGTTTATATTGCCGATATAATACGCCAATAACATGATCTCATTGGCGTGAAGATCATTTTGGTATTTATATTGGAGTGTCTTGCCAGTCCCCAAAAGTCCGCTTTGGATCATACGAACGAGGAACGTCCCGGTCCCAGCGAACGGGTCCAGGATATGCACGTTCGGATCTGAAATGGATCTCCCGAATTCCTTTTCCAGAACCTTGGCAACCGATCGGTTGATGAAGTCAACCGCCTCTACCGGCGTATACACTATGCCCAGCCGCTTTACGGCGTCCGGCATGGCCTTCTCGAAGAAGTTGTCGTAAAGGTTGATTATGACTTTCTGCCGGTCCTCGTAACTGTCAATTTCCGATACCTGGTTGCAGACCATGTGATAGAAGCGGAGCAACGTCCCCCGGTCCTTCTCCAGGCCCTGGTCCTCCAGGGCAACTATCATAGCCTCCAGGGACTGAGACACCGGGTTGTCCTCGACGAATTTGCTGTTCCCGAACAGGGCGTCGAACACCGGCTTGGTTATGAGATGCTGGGCCAGCATCTCCACCGCCTGCCCGGTATCCACGGACGGGTTAAGCGTCTGCCGCAGCCCGTCCAGGAAACTGTCGAACTGCTCCTTGTGCGGCCCTTCCTTGGCTATCACCTCCGTTATGCGGCCCTTGAACCCCTCGGCTATCTCCGCCACGTCCTTGGCCCACAGGGCAAGCTCGTGACGGTTGCCCACCTTCTTGACCATCTTCGCGTAGATACGGTCATGGAGATCCGCCGACTTTTCCCATTCAGCGTCAAGCATCCGCTGGATTTGGGACAGGGTGCCGTCCTTCAGGCCCGGGTCGGACTTCTTGCGGGGAAGGCTCCCGACCAGGATCGTGCTGCTGCGCTTGTTGAACTGGAGCTTCGTTATAACCGACTGGAAACGGTCGTCGTGCGCCTTCAGGGCGTTCAGCACCGCCCAGATGGTTTCGAACGTCTTATTGTTATCAAGCGCTGTTTCAGGGCTCGAATGCGCGGGAATGACTATAGGTATGATGATGTAGCCGAACTTCTTGCCCGGCGCCTTGCGCATCACCCTGCCTACCGACTGCACCACTTCTATCTGGGAATTCTTGGCCGACAGGAACATCACCGCGTCCAGGGTCGTGACGTCAATCCCTTCGCTTAGGCACCGGACATTAGTGAGTATATGGCAAGAGTTTTCACCGGCATCAGATTTCAGCCAGCTCATTTGCTCGTCGCGCTTGAAAGCACCCATCGTGCCGTCTATGTGCCGGGAATAAGTTTTGACAAGTTTCGGAACTCCGAAATCCGGACCGCGATTCGATTCCCACTTTTCCTGGACAGTGTTGAATATTTCGCTGATCGCCTTGGACTTTTTTATCGTCTCGCAGAACGCCACGGCCTTGCGCATGGGGCCGGGATCTGTCTCGATAAGAAGCTTGTCCTCCAGGGTCATGTTCTTGGAAAGCGCGTTCACGCACCCGACCAGGCGCGTGATATCGTCCGCGTCTATTTCCGTGGTGCCTCCGGTGTCCTGCAATTCCTCGGGTATCTCGGAGCGGTTGACCGCGAGCACCAGTACCTTATAATCGGAAAGGAGGTTCCTGTCGACCGCCTCGCCGAACTCCAGGCGGTGGAACTCGTGACCGTAAATGCTGATATCGTCCATAGAGCAAAGGACACCCGCCTTGTTCTCCGCCGTGATTTTGGCCTGGGTGCCGTAGATGCGCGGCGTGGCGGTCATGTAGAGCCGCTTCCCGGCGGGTATGATGCTGTCGTCATGAACCTGGCGGAACCGGCTGATTTCCAGGCTGGTCTTGGCTGGATTCATGAAATCCACGCCGGTTGTACGGTGCGCCTCGTCACAGACGACTATGTCCGCCTTGGTCCGCAGTCTTTTCAGTGTTTCCTGAACCTTGTCTATGGACTGGTAAGTCGAGAAAATCACCTGGTTCCTGCCAGAGAAATTGGCCTTGCCGTACTCCAGCTGGTTTATGATCTCCGCTGGTTCCGTCACCGCACGGAGGGGCAGATCGGTCATGTAAGACAGGTTCTCGTCCAACGCCTTTTTGGCGTCCGCGCGGGACACGTCAGCATCGGAACATACGCATATGGAATGTATTGGCGGTTCCGCGTCCCCGCACCACTCCTTCAACGTTTGACCTATGAGCGCTATGGACGGTGCAAAAAAAATGATAAGGCCATTGCCATCCCCTCCCCTGGCGGCGATCACCTGCTGTTCCGCTATCCTCAATGACGACAGAGTTTTCCCAGTCCCGCAGCTCATCACAAGAAGTCCCCTGTCGTGCTCCGAGTAATGCTTAGCGGCCTTGTCCAGTGCCTCTTTCTGGTGATCGCGGAGCGTCTTGCGTGGTATCCTGGCCTCGCGTCCCGACACGCCGCCCAACAACTTTTCCCAGTCGACCGGGGCAGTCTTAAGGTCAGCCAACCCCAACATGTGGAATTTGATAGTCTGATCCTTGCGTATATCCCGTGCCTCACCTGACCAGTTGTCGGACGTGGAGATCCACAGGCGATCGGAAAAGGTTTTCTCCCTGCCGTCAATCTCGGTGATCTTTTTTCCGCTTGCGGCTAGGAAGCTGTCCACCGGCTTCCTATCTATGCGGTACCCCTCGGAAAGGCACTTGCACTGCACGGCCCAGTAGTCCCCGGCATGGGTTTTCAGGATGATGTCTATCCCGAAATCGGTCCCCCTCCTGTTCAGGTCCAGGCGGTACGGGAACTCGCGCCACAGCCAGATGTCCTTGAACATGCCGTCGTAGACAGGATAAGTCCTGATGAAGTTCGCCATAAGGCGCTCGAAGCGGTCGCCCAGGTCCCTGTTGTTGGCGGCATCGGCACGGAACTGCGTCAGTACTGTTTCGAATTCCACAGGTCTATCTCTTTCTCGGCATCAGGACTCCTGCATTTCCGGTCCTGAAGGGTTCAAGGCGATCGCCGCCCGGCAGTCTGAGACGGTTTCGGAATTGTAACTGGATTATGAAGCAGTTCACTTCTTATGTCAAACTCTATCTCCGCTATTACATATTATTACGAGTTCGGTTAAATGTTAGAATTTTAGCTATCGTTCCAGGGTTGAGAAATCACTGCAAGACCCCAGATCTGGTATCTCATTGCCATGACTCGCTCCCATAATGTGAGAAAAGATTTCAACATTTTCTAATATTTATCCGGAATCGTAATAATGTTATGCGTATATAAAGACTAACTGAAACATATTTTCCGCTATCTTGTCTTTTTAACGCCATTTTTCATGGTTTATGACTTTTTGTGCAAAGACGGCAATTCATCCCGCAGCCTGCGCTCCCCTTCTAGGGATTCGGACGCGCCAAAGAAGGGGAATCCTTGCCGAAGATCCGTTGAAAAAATATGTTCTTTGGCTGAAGGATAAACAATGTCACCAACTTAAGGAAAATGACGTATTGAAATACAACACAACGAGCAATATGTCAAGATATGATACTGCATATAGATGTCAGCAATTTCTGTTTACGAGGGGGATTAGTCGCTTTCGCGGAGCCCCGACCATCACGGGGGGGGACTGCCTCCGGACAGAGCGCCACATTAGGTGACCAGAGTATCCCCTTACAAGGATAGGATGGCTTTCCAAGTTGGCCCAGCAGCATAAGTAAATGTTACGAATGGCTTCCCCGAGCCTTCGCTGTGAACGGATGCCTTATTAGGCATATCCCATATCCCTTAAGTTGGTGACATTGGAAGAATGAAGGAAGCCGGGCCGGGACGCGAGGGAGGAGTGCCGGCATCCGGCCTCGCAACTCCCTGCCTCCCCTTCCCGCATCCCCTATCTCCAAAGCGGACGGAGCCTGCCCAGGATGTCAAGAACTAGCCCAGACAAGACAATACATGGCCCAGCATATGGACCAAGCTAGCCCAGACGTCACAAATATATTGACATTCAACGCCGCCGGACTATCGCCCCCCTCGGACTCGGACTTCCTGCCCCACAGAGTGCTCGGATTTCACTTGCCCCGGTCGCCCTCCCCCCGCGAGACCTGCGTACGGAAACCCGGCTGCCCCGCCTTTCATCCCCCCCGCGGCCAGGGCGCCCCGATGTCCTGAGGTTCGGGGCCTCCAGACGCCGGCTCCCCCCCGACCCCAGGCTTCCGGAACTGCCCTGGACAGGAAAGGCGGCGGAGCCGCAGACGGCACAGGACAAAAAAAAGGCGGACCGCCCCGGAATTCCGAAAGCCGTCCGCCCAGAAATGGCGGGGACGACGGGATTTGAACCCGCGTTCTCCTGCGTGACAGGCAGGCGTGTTAGGCCAACTGCACTACGTCCCCATCTGCCGTCCGCTGACCCGAAAGCCTGACAGGCATCCTTTCCAGCGGCGGAAAACTATTATACTTGCCAGGGCCCGGATGTCAAGCTTTTTCGTCCGATTTCCGATTTCCGTCTTTCCGTTCAGATGCCCCCCGTCAGAACTTCAGGACGACACCGAATGCCTTACACCTCCACTCAACGGGCGGCATCCCGGCCAGTGAAAGACGCTCCATGCCGCCCCCAGCATGTACCGGATTCCCCGGCCCAGGCTGTTCCGTTCCCTGTCTATCAGCCTGCTTGAGGGATGCCCGCCGGCGGACGAGAAGCGCCAGTCCGCCTCCCGTCAGCGACCTCGCCCGTGCGCCCCATATGCGTGTCAGTTCGCCTCATCCGCCAGGAACTCCCGGGCCCCCTCGGGGCTTTCGGAGGTCGCCTTCCCCTTCGGGCAGTCTTCACGGCGGCTCAGCCCCCCGCTTCCGGCCCCTCCTCACGGAGGGCTTCTCCGCCATGAAGGGCGACCTGGCATCCGGTGAGGCCTTCGCCTCCTCGGCGACCTTGGCCATAGCGGTGACTTAGCCTCCTCGGCTGCCTAGCCAGCGCACAGTGCCTCGCACCTTCGGCGTCCCTGGCTTCCGGGAACGCACAACCTAACAGCCGGTCCTGGCTTCCTGGACGGCTTCGCCTCCTTGGAGACCCAGGTCCTCGCGGAAGCCTTCGCCTCCTCGGCGACCTTGGCCATAGCGGTGACTTAGCCTCCTCTGCTGCCTAGCCAGCGCACAGTGCTTCGGCGTCCCTGGCTTCCGGAATCGCTCGACCTGACAGCCGGGTCCCGGCTTCCTGGACGGCTTCGCCTCCTTGCAGACCCAGGTCCTCGCGAAGCCTTCGCCTCCTCGGCGACCTTGGCCATATTCGCCTCCTCGGCGGCCTTGGCCATATTCGCCTCCTCGACGACCTTGGCCATATTCGCCTCCTCGGCGACCTTGGCCATATTCGCCTCCTCGGCGACCTTGGCCATAGCGGTGACTTAGCCTCCTCTGTTGCCTAGCCAGCGCACAGTGCTTCACCCCTTCGGCGTCCCCGGCTTCCGGAATCGCTCGACCTGACAGCCGCCCTGGCTTTCTTGACGGCTTCGCCTCCTCGCAGGCCCTGGTCCACCCGGAAACCTTCGTCTCATAGGAGGCCTTGGCCAGCGCACTGGGCTTCTCCCCTTCGGCGTCCATGGCTTACGGGATCGCTCGACCTAACAGCCGGCCCTGGTCTTCCCGGACGGCATCACCTCCTTGCAACCCCCGGTCCTCACGGAAGGCTTCGCCTCCTCGGCGACCCTGGCCTCCGGGGATGGTTCGGCCTCACAGTTTCTTGTCATTCCTGGACGGCATCACCTCCTTGCTGCCCCAGGACCTCGCGGAAGCCCTCGCCTCCAAGAAGGCCTTGGCCAGCGCGCAGGGCTACTCCCCTCCGGCGTCCATGGCTTCCGGAATCGCTCGACCTGACAGCCGGCCCTGGTCTTCCTGAACGGTATCACCTCCTTGCAACCCCTGGTCCTCAAGGAAGCCTTCGCCTCCTCGGCGACCCCGGCCTCCGGGGATGGTTCGGCCTCACAGTTTCCTGGCATTCCCGGACGACATCACCTCCTTGCTTCCCATTGTCCTCGCGGAAGCCTTCGCACCCTCGGCGGCCCTTGCCTCCGGTGATGGGTCGGCCTCACAGTTTCTTGGGATTCCTGGACGACATCGCCACCTTGGCACCACACCTGGTCCTCTCGGAGGCCTCAAACCTCTCGGCGCACCTGGCATTCCTGCCGGCTTCACCTCCCTGACGACCTTGTCGCTTCTGGAGCGCTTCTCCCCCTTGACGGCCATGGCCTCAGGGGAGGGCTTCCCCTCCCCGGCGGCCTCGGCCATCATCAGGAAGAGCTTCGCCTCCTCAGAAGTCCTCGGTCCTCGCGGAGCTATCACCAGCCGTACGGCCTCGGCCACCGGGAAGGGTTCCTCCTCCCCAGCGACCTTGGCCTCCTGGACAAGGCGAGACCCCAGGTTCTGCCCCGCCGCCATGGGAGCTCTGCCCGCCTGGAGCCGTTACTTCTCCAGGTTCTGCCCCGCCGTCATGGGGGCCCCAGCCACCTGAAGCCGATCCATCTCCAGGTTCTGCCCCGCCTCCGCGGCGACCATGGCCTCCTGGAGCCGTTCCTTCTCCAGGTCCTGCCCCGCCTCTGCGGCCAGCCTCTCCGCCTGGTTCCTCTTCGCCTACCCTGCGGCCTAGGCCGTCGGGCCCAGCTCCTACAGCTCCGACGGCACCGCAACCTGGGGCTGCTCCGCCATGTCGGACGGCTTCTTCTTCTTCTGGGCAAGGTTAGCTTCCCGGGCCAGCTTAGCCTTCTCGGCCTTCTCCATCCTGAGCTGCTTCCTCAACTTGGCCCTCGCCTTCCGGGACCGCCTCCTCTTCCCGGCCTTCGTATCCGGGGCCTCATTCCCCTCCGGGGAGGCCTTTATCGCCTCGGGGCCTTCAATCTCGGGCTCGGCCACGTCAGGGGGCGCCGCCTCAGCGGACGGGCTGTCACCCTCGGGGACGGCACCCGCCTGAATAGTGGCGGCCAGCCCGTGGATGTCCTCGTCGGACAAGCCGGCCTCCCTGACGAGCAAGTCCTCCGCCTGGGAAACGGCTCCCTCCGTGACGGAGGACTCCGGGGACATGTGCTCCGTGGCGGAGGACTCCGTCTCCGTGGCCTCCGAGCTGGAGAGCTCCGTGCCGAAGGACTCCGTGGACATGAGCTCCATTCCGGAGGGCTCCATGTCCACGGTCTCCGAGCTGGAGAACTCCGTGCCGGTGGACTCCGTGGACATGAGCTCGGTGCCGGTGGACTCCGCGGACATGAGCTCCGTGCCGGAGGGCTCCATGTCCGTGGCCTTCGTGTTGGAGAGCTCCGTGCCGATGAGCCCCATATCCGTGGCCTCCTTGCTGGAGACCTCCGCGCCGGCGAGCTCCGTGCCCGTCACCTCAGTGCAGGAGAGCTCCGTGCCGGAGGACTCCGTGGACTTGAGCTCCATGCCGGTGCTCCCCGTGTCCGTGGCCTCCGAACCGGAGAGCTCCGTGCCGGCGATCCCCGTGTCCGTGGCCTCCGAGCCGGAGAGCTCCGTGCCGGCGGACCCCGTGTCCGTGGCCTCCCTGCCGGAGAGCTCCGTGAACATGACCTCCGAGTTGGAGATCGCCGGGCCGGAGAGCACCGTGTACGTGGCCTCCGAGCAGGAGAGCTCCACGTCCGTGGCCTCCATGCCGCCGACGAGCTCCGTGCCGGAGAGCCCAGTGTACATGACCTCTGCGACCCTGACCTCCGTGCTGGAGACCTCGGCGCCGACGAGGTCCATGTCCTTGGCCCCCGTGCCGGAGACCTCCGTGCCGGAGATCCCCTTGCCCGAGGAGTCCGTGCCGGAGAGCTCCTCCTCAAGGAGGGCCGTGACGTCACCGCACGAGGAAGCGGCCCTCTCCCTGAGCTCCAGGTACCTCGCGAACATGGGCCCGGCCTTGTCCGGGGAGAGCGAAGAGTTGTTGGAGGTGATCGTGAAGACGCACAGGTCGAGCACCATGAGCATGCGCTCGACCATCTCCGGCAGGATCGTCCACCCGGTCTTCCCGCCCTGGCCCTCCGTCCTCGCGAAGAAACGCTCCATGCCCTTCCACCCGGCGGCGATGGCCATGTGGCTGGAGGCGGTCCTCATGCCCACGGTCTTGATCCCGTCGCCGCCCTCCACGAGCCTCAGGGTGTCCTCCAGGGCCTCCTTGAAGGAGGCGGCCCTCTCGGTCCCGAAGCCGGGGCGATGGAAGACGAAGTGCCGAACCCGGCCCTGCCCCACGGGGGTGACCTCCAGGGTCTCGCCCGCCAGGAGCCTATCCCGGACGCCGTCGTCGTCCAACATCCTCGCCAGCAGTTGGAACATCCGGGAGCGCATCTCCGTCTCGGAGACGAGCCTCATCCCACCCCAGTTGTTGGCCCGTCCCGGTGTTCCCGCGAGGACCAGCCTGTAGGCCCCGGAGTACTTCCTGAACTCGGCCGCTGCCGTCCTGACGGCCTTCACCGTGACCCGCCGCCTGCCCAGATCCGAGGCCCCGACAGCCAAGCCGGACGGGTCAGTGAAGACCATGCCGAGGTGCCCGCCCCCGGTCACGAGGTGGCTCCCCAACAGCGTCTTCCCCTTGAACGCGCCGTGGACGAAAGCGAGACGTCCCCCGCCCTGAGCGACTGCGGGCCCGGCCCCGGACCGGGGAGCTTCCGGGATCCCGGCAAACGGCATCCCGCTGCCCACGCACGCCGGAACACCGCTGTCCTCGGACGCCGGCACGTCCATGTCCCCGGACATGCTCTCGGGCGGAGCCGCACGCTCTGCAACGCTCCAGGACCCGATCATGGAGAGGAGGGTTAGCGGGGCCTCCGCCCCGTCAAGGCCCTCGGCCTCCCAGTCTCCGGAGGCCCCGGGTCCGGAGCTCACCAGACCCGGGATGTTCCCCTTGGCCGCGGACGCCTCCAGGGGCGTGAAGACGTCAATGATCATCGACGACTCCCGGCTCTTGAAGCCGTCCGTGCCCCCGGAAGCCTCCCTGCCCGCGAGGCTGTCCATGACCTCGGGAGCCTCCCTGGTCGCGGAGCAGTTCGCGACCACGGATGTCTCCTGGCTAGCCGAACTATTGATCCATATCATTGACGACTCCCTAAAAATGATGTTGTCAGAACCGACTGAATTCTCGGCGGCCATGGCGGTCCCCGGGTCGGCACAGGCCACTGCCGTCCCGAAGCTCCCGCCGTCAGGCACCGTCTCCGAGACCTCCCGGCCGCCGGAAGTCCCGCAGTCCACGGAAACCGACATGCTCCCGAGGACGTCCTCCCCGAAACCCGTCACGGGCATCGCGTCCATGCCCGCCTGAAGGGTTTTCACCGGAGAGCCGGACATGAGGTTTTCCGGGTTCTCCTTCCCTCCCGACGCCTCCGAGAACGTCACGAACTGCCTCGCCGCCGGGTCGGCCAGGCCCTCCCGCGACACCGGCTCCCCGTTTCCGACAGCTGGCAACAGGGGGAGGGGGAACGCCTGGGGCCATCCCGGGACTCCCGGCTCCCCGAAACCGCCGTCCCCCTCGCCCGCCAGGGGCCCGGACGCCTTCCGGAACCCGGGACAGGCCCTTGCCGACAGGTCCCCGGAAAGCCGGAAGACCGTCAGGCCGTCCTCGCGGCTATCCAGCCGCCGCCCATGCACGGGCGCGGGGAACACCTCCGGGCTCTCGCCGCCATGCCCGCCCGGGTCCGCCCCATGGCCTGCAGCCCTAACATCGTCCATCCTGACCTCCGCAATCTCCGAGACACCCGTCTCCGGAAGCTTGTCAACTCTCGACACGCCGGGCTCCGGCGGGCGAATCCACCGGAACTCCTCCGGACTCTCCCCGCGATCCCCGCCCGGGGCAGCCTCACGGCCCGCCGCCCTAACATCGTCCATCCTGACCTCCGCAATCTCCGCAATACCCGTCTCCGGGAGCTCGTCAACTCTCGCCTCACCGGGCTCCGGCGGGCGAATCACCCGGAACTCCTCCGGACTCTCCCCGTGATCCCCGCCCGAGGCAGCCTCACGGCCCGCCGCCCTAACATCGTCCATCCTGACCTCCGAAATCTCCGCAATACCCGTCTCCGGGAGCTCGTCAACTCTCGCCTCGCCGGGCTCCGGCGGGCGAATCACCAGGTACAGATACGGTAGATCACCGGTTTCCACGCCCGAGGAAGCCTCACGGCCAGCCGCCCTAACATCGTCCATCCTGACCTCCGCAATCTCCGCAATACCCGTCTCCGGGAGCTCGTCAACTCTCGCCTCGCCGGGCTCCGGCGGGCGAATCACCCGGAACTCCTCCGGACTCTCCCCGCGATCCCCGCCCGGGGCCGCCACACGTCCCGCCGCCCTACCAACTACCATCCTGACCTCCGAAATCTCCGAGACACCCGTCTCCGGGAGCTCGTCAACTCACGACTCGCCGGGCTCCGGCGGGCGAATCCACCGGTACTCCTCCGGACTCTCCCCGCGATCCCAGCCCGGGGCCGCCTCACGGCCTGCCGCCCTAACATCGCCCGTCTTCTTCTCCTTCAGCTCTGCCGGACCAGTCTCCGCGAGCTCGTCAACGCACGACTCGCCGAGCTCCGGCGGGCGAATCCCACGGAACTCCCCAGGGCTATCACCGCTGTCCCCGCCCCTGTCCGACTCAGGGCACGCAGCCTCAACACCGTCCATCTTTGCCTCCGCATCGACCATCTTTGCCTCCCCGCTAGCTCCTCCAGACCCTTCCCCGGAAACTCGTCAACTCTCGCCTCGAAGGACTCAGGCGGACGAATCATCTGGAACTCCTCCGGGCCCGCGTCATCGGGCTCCGGAAAGCCAATCCCAATGAACTTATTTTTGTTCACCTCCTGGATCTCCGCTCGGCATCTCCCGGAACACCTCCGCGCCCACCTCCCGGAACTGCACCTGCCCTTTCCAGGTTCAGCGTCCTGGCCGTCCGTCTTCCGGGTCGGGACGGGACGGAGAGGCCGACCACGGCGAGACTGCGGGAGAGCCGGGATGCCGTGGAAAGGCCCTGAAACTGACTCTGGCGGCGGTCTCGAGCCGTCCAGGCCGCTGGCGTCCCGGACGCGCTGGCGAGGGCCGCCGCAAGAGCCTGCGGGAAGCCTGGCCTGACGCCCATGACGTTGCAGGTATAGCCCCGGCCTTCTGGACGCTACATGTACACTGCAGAACTGACCTGGCAGCCCGTGTTCAGTTAAGGCAGGTACCAGCCTGGCGGCTTGAATGCGTCCATGCCGAAAGACTGCGGTGAAGCTCCCGGACTCAAGAGCCTGAGGGCGTATCCGGGCCTTTCTGGTGCTATGTCCCCCGGCCGGGCCTGAAGCCTGGCAGAGCTGGGAACCGCTCCTCCGGAAGACCTCGGCGAATCCGCCTGCCTCGTCCGAGACCGGGAATGACGCCTGCGGCTCCGCCACGGACGGGTCTCCCCGCCTCGCGGCTGTGAAGTAGCGTTTCCCTCCGGTACCTGGGGCTTCGGCCGGGTCGCGTCGAGCGTCTTTCCCGGCCAGCCCCGTCCCAGACGAGGGTTTCTCCGCTGCCGGCGTTGCACGACCGTTCTCCACTGCAGTTGCTGCGGAGACGGGGAAGGCAGGGTCCAGACGCGGGAGCGACCTTAGTCGCGCCCGCCGGACACCTCGCCCGGCAGATTTGCCCTAAACGGAGTTCAGTGGTTCAGAAGCTCGCCGGCACTGAAGGGCATGAGCAACCGGCGAGGGCGACTTGAGGGCCTGGGACTACATGCGGAGATGTATGCTCAGCTCAGGCCGAAGACGGACATTCATGAAAAAGGGATCCGGCCCGCGCGTGGCGGGGGACCCGGCCTTGTCCCGCCGGACAGGAAAGCGGCCTGAAACCTGGCGCGGGCTCCTCGGAGCGCCGCTCGCCGGCTGGCCGTTCCGTAAAATGACGGGACGGATAAACTTCGGCAGGGCAGCCAGCCGTCCCGCTCCGGGAAGGCGTTCCCCGGGGCGCAAACAGAAACATCCATGCTGTTGGCACGGAGACTGAAGACGGCACAGACCAGACCGAACGAAGGCGAGGGCTGCCCCCGAAGACGGGCAGACCTGGGTTCCACGAACGGCGGGAGCGCGTGCGACCGGACGACCGGGCAGAGCGGCTAAACCTTCTTCCAGTGTTAATTGCCCACTTTTAGGGCTAGTGCGCGTGGCGCGTGGCTTCAGGTTGGGAGCCGGCTTCCGTCCGGGGGACGGCAACATTTAGTGCTCCGGGTCTGTCAAAGTGGCTGCCTGGCTATACCTCGTTCCCTTGTCGAGGGGGACTTCAAGACTTCAAACGGGCGGATCCGGCTAACCGGCCGGCGAACGGGCTGTAAAATGGGCCATGACTCCGGGGCCGACTGGCCGGCGACCGGTGGTGCCTCTTCATTCGCGTGGAGGCCTGGTGCCTCCTTATAAACGAAAAGGTGATTGCTTCTTCTCCTGTAGGGTGTAGGCTCGAAAGCCTGAAACGGGTTCCGCCGACATCCGGCCGGGCGGGCGGGGCGGCTTGCTCACCTGAGGCCTTCTCTCGAACTTGCAACCCGTGGCAAGGGAGAGACCGAGAGCCCTCTCGAAAAGTCAGAGGGGATGATTCCTAGGGTTCAAAGAGGATACATTATTATTAATCACCCAAACCAGTTCTGTCAAGCCCTTTCTTCCGGAAAATTACCACACCAAAACGTGGAAATATCAGAGCAAAGTTATCAAATAATAATTCAGTTTTAGCTATATGCTTATCAAAATACTTCTAGTTGCATCCTGGATTTAACTTATTACCATTTAGTCAAATTTAAACATCTTAAAAATATTTTATCATGTAATTATTGTAATCTTGAAAGCAATATGTTATTATTTGATGCATATTTGTCATGCCTAACTGATTCGATCACCCTGACCCAGCCATGAGGGTGGTCATGCCCAGATAAGGCGACCTTGCATAAGGAAGAAGGCCGACTTGCGGACGGCTGAAGGCTTGCCGGTGCCCAGAAAGTTTCCGGGCTTGCCATGAACAGTTTTCCGGGACCATGGTGCAGGAGGTGCTTCGACATGCTACGGTTCGGCATAGAGTGCCATTTATTAAGATGGGTACCTTTTACAGTATGGCTGTCTGACATGGAAGGCGACAGGCCGGTGACCCCGTATGGGAAAGGACAGGACCCGGGGGAAGGCGGGGCGGGACCATGAGGAGAGCAGGCTTGAGCCCAATGTGGTCCGTTGCCCCACTTTTGTCAGTGAACAGTACAGATATCGGTATCTGTTCACGGGTAGATGAGGGTTGTCGGCCCTTTTAGCGCTGAAGTACTGGATGATGGCTACAGAGCTGAAAGGCTCGGGGGGGGGCTGAAAGCGTTGCAGGCCGCCTGGGACGGAGGGAATGCTGGAGACCTGAGGGCAACATAATGGCCCTGAGTGCTGAGTTGCCTGAGAGCGAGAGAGCTTTGAGAGCAGGA
>JAISFP010000524.1 GCA_031263525.1 Deltaproteobacteria bacterium
GTCGGGGGCCAGGACAGCGGCCTTCCTGGACCCTGCCTGCTGTCGGGGGTCAGGACAGCGAACTTCGGGAACCCGGTCGGCTGTAGGGGGCCAGTACAGCGGCCTTCCTGGGCCCTGCCTGCTGTCAGGGGCCAGTACAGCGGCCTTCAGGGCCCCCGGACGTATGTAGGGGGCCAGTACAGCGGCCTTCATGGCCCCCGGACGTCTGTCGGCGGCCAGATCAGCGGCCTTCCGGGCCCCGGCCTGCTGTTCGGGGCCGGGGGAGCTTCTTTCGGGGACCCTGCCTGCTGTCCGGGGCCAGGGAATGCTGGCAGCCCTGCGTCAGGGCGGCGTCTCCGGCCCGGCCCCCTTCCGGGCTCAGCCGTCTCCGTCCCCGCCGAAGGCCAGCTTAAGGACGGCGTCCAGGCGGTGGCGGTAGAGGTGGGCCGCGAGGACTCTTCTGCGCGCGGCGGCGGCCGACGTTGCCATGTCCTCAGGGCGGGCCAGCCAGTCCATGACCAGATCCGGGAGCGCCTCCGGGGAGGGGGCGGAAGGGATTTCGGTCGGGCCGAACAGGCCTGCCATGAGCGGCCTGGGGTCGCAGATCTGAAAAGCCCCCGCGGCCGCGAGCTCGAAGGTCCTAGGGTTCACGAAGAGCGATCCGGGATCGAAGCCCTCCCCCGGCCCCGAGTGTATGTTCAGGTTCACCTCGCCGCCCGCGAAGACGAGGGCCGTCTCTTCGGGGCTCACCCTCCTGCCGCCCTCGAAGAGGGCGAGGCCCCCCGCCCCGGGGGCGCGGTCCCAGCCGGAGCCGAAGATCCTGAAGTCCCCTTCGCCAAGGCCCCGGCGGAGGAGTTCCCGGCCCAGGTCGGCCAGGATCCTCGCCCGGTTGGGGTAGGCGGCACCCATGAAGGACACCCTGGCCGAGTAGCGGCCGGAAGGGTCCGGGGCGCGGGGCGCGAAGAAGTCCGCGTCCGCGCAGACCGGCAGGTAGGCGGCCTTCCTGACCCCCCAGTCCCGAAGGAGCGGGGCAGGCAGGCCTCCCTGGATGTGCAGGAACAGATCCCACGCGGCGGCCGTGGACGCCGCGTACCCGAACCTCCTTATGTCCTCAGCGAACCAGAAGGCGGCGCAGGCCTCAGGGCAGGCGTCCTTGAGCTCGTCCACGCCGTCCGCGTCCAGGGGCGCCTGGGCAAGGGCCAGGACCAGGTGAGGCGCGAAGGCACTAGCGGCGCCGGCAAGGTGGCGGGCGCACTTCCTGAAGATGCCGGCGGGCGGGCCTGCCCCAGCGCGGGGGCCGGAATCGCCCCGGGCACCTCCGGCCCCCGCAGCTCCGGCGGTTCCGGTCGACCCGCCGGTCCCAGCCGTTCCGGCGGTTCCGGCTGACTCCCCGGCCCCTGCAGTTCCGGAGTCTTCGGCTGCCCCTCCGTCCCCATCCGTCCCGGCGCTTCCGGCCGACCCTCCGACCCCAGGCGTCCCGGCGGTTCCGGCCGACTCCCCGGACCCTGCAGCTCCGGAGTCTTCGGCTGACCCTCCGGCCCCATCCGTCCCGGCGGTTCTGGCTGACTTTTCGGCCCCATCCGTCCCGGCGTTTCCGGCTGACCCACCGGCCCGAGACGTCCCGGAAGTTCCGGCTGCCCCTCCGGCTCCAGACGTCCCGGAAGTTCCGGCTGACCCGCCGGCCCGAGACGTCCCGGAAGTTCCGGCCGACCCTCCGGCCCGAGACGTCCCGGCGGTTCCGGCTGACCTTGAGGCCCCAGGCGTCCCGGCTGACGCGGCGGCTACTCCGGACCCGGCTGACCCGCCGGTTCTCAGAAATTCAGCCTCGCGGGCCAGTGCCGGGGGCCAGCTCACGAGCTCCCCCGTCGCCCCCAGCTCGGAGGCGGCCTTCACGAGGAAGGGGCCCATGGAGAGCGTACCGCCCCAGAACGGCGGGACCACGAGGATCCTGGGGCTTTCCCCGGGCGCGGGGGGCACGGACGCGCGTCCCCGCACGAAGTCCGCGAAGGACCGGCACATGGCCCGGTCCCTCCTCGCGGAGGCGGGATGCGCCACGAGCGCCGATGAGAGCGGGGGCACCGGGCCTCGGCCGGGGCCGGCGGCCAGGGTCCACGGGGACAGGAGCCGGAGCTTCCCGGAGGCGACGGCGCCCGAGAGGTCCCGGAGACCCAGGACGGCCCTGGCCACGGATGCCGCCGGATCGAGCGCGGTGAGCCTGTCCGTCCTCTCCAGGAGGATGCGGAGAAGCTCCGGGCTTCCCAGCCCGAAGAGCGACGCCTCGGGTGAGCGGCCGGGAGGCAGGGCTCGGTCCGCCAGGGCCTCGAGGAGGGAGAGCGGCCTCGCCCGCGAGTCCTGCATGAGCCCGCCCACGCTGAGGACGGTCGACCCGTCCCCCGCGGTGACAGACCGGACCTCCGGCTGGCCGTCGGTCACGAGGAGCCAGTCGGCTGTGTCCCGGTCGCCCAGGGCCAGGAGCGCCTCGCGGGCGGATTCCAGGTTGCGGGCCTGTCCGGTCATGCGGGAGGCGCGGACGGCGCGGCCGCGGGAGAGGGCCAGACGTCGCGGTGCGGCACCGGCCCCGGCCCGAGGAACAGCCGGGCTCCCGGCCCTGCGGCCCGCAGGCCTTGCGTCGCGGCGCCCAGTTCTCCCGGCCCTCCGGCTGACAGGGTCAGCTCCGCCAGCAGCCTGGCCCCCGGCCTTCCGGGCGGAATGCCCGGGACGGCCTGCTGCCCCCTGGCCCCCTGTCTTCCGGCCAGAAAGCCCGGCGGAGCAAGCCGCCTGGCCCCCGGCTTTCCGGGCGGAAGGCCCGGGGCGGCCTGCTGTCCCCTGAGCCCCGGCCCTCCGGCTGACAGGACCCGCTCCGCAAGCCGCCTGGCCCCCGGCCTTCCGGGCGGAATGCCAGGGGCGGCCTGCTGCCCCCCGGCCCCCTGTCTTCCGGCCAGAAAGCCCGGCGCGGCAAGCCGGCTGGCCCCCGGATTTCCGGGCGGAATGCCCTGGGCGGCCTGCAGCCCCCTGACCCCCTGCCTTCCGGACGGCAGATTCGGCATGCCCCGCCTCACGGGTGCCCGCTCCCCTGGATTCCGTCCCGTGCGCTCTCGGAGAGGCGGGTCAGCGGGGTGGCATGGTTGTCGTCCATGGTGTTGCCGCGCTCGATTATGGCGTAGAGCTTCTCGGTGTCGAGGGTGGCCTCCAGCGTGTCGGCCAGGGCGTCGATGTCCTCCTCGCGGAGCTGCCAGTAGTCGATGGGGTTCACGTTCTCGAGCCCCGCCCACCTGAGGAGCGCCGAGAGGCCCGCGCCGCTCTCGAAGACGCCGTGGAGGTAGGTGCCGGCCGCCATGCCGTCCTCGGTTATGGTGCCGTCCGGCTCGCCGTTCTCCTTTATGACGAGGGGCCGCTTCAGGCCCTCCCCGCGGGTGGCGCCGGCGTGGATCTCGTACCCGCGGACCGGGGCGTCCTCCAGGGTGAGCCTTGCCTCGACGTTCAGGAGCTGCTTCTCGGGCTCGAGCACGGTCTCCAGGTCGAGGACGCCCAGGCCCGGGCTGGATCCCGGCTTCGACTCTATGCCGTCCGGGTCGTGGACGGCCTTGCCGAGCATCTGGTAGCCGCCGCAGATTCCCAGAACCTTGCCCCCGTAGCGCAGGTGCCTCCTTATCCTCCCGTCCCATCCCTCGCGGAGGAGGAACTCCAGGTCCGAGCGCACCGACTTGGAGCCGGCGAGGATTATGAGGTCGGCGGGCGGCACGGGCTCGCCGGGCTTCACGAAGGTCACCTCGGCCTGCGGGTGCAGCCTCAGCGGGTCGAAGTCGGTGTGGTTGGAGATCCTGGGCGTGACGGGGATCACGATCTTCAGGGTCGACGCGGCCTTCTCGCCCTGGCGGCGGTCGATGGCGTCCTCGGCCTCGAGGTGGAAGCCCACTATGTAAGGGACCACGCCCAGCACGGGCTTGCCCGTGTAGCCCTCCAGCCAGGTGAGTCCCGGGTCGAGGATGGTGGGGTCGC
Source organism: Deltaproteobacteria bacterium (assembly GCA_031263525.1). Taxonomy (GTDB): domain Bacteria; phylum Desulfobacterota; class Desulfarculia; order Adiutricales; family Adiutricaceae; genus JAIRZX01. Next base: position 3,979 of record JAISFP010000524.1, read on the forward strand.
CCCGGAACTTGTTGATTATGAAGCCCTTGATCCGGTTCTGCTCGCTGGGCGACAGGACCATGCAGGTGCCGGCGAGGTGCGCGAAGACCCCCCCGCGGTCTATGTCGGCCACGAGTATCACCGGGGCGTCTATCTCCTCGGCGAAGCCCATGTTGGCGATGTCGCCCTCGCGCAGGTTGATTTCCGCCGGGCTCCCCGCGCCCTCGATGACCACGTAGGGGTAGCGGGAGGAGAGCCTCCTGTAGGAGTCCATCACGGCGTTCAGCGCAGTGGGCTTGTAGCTGTGGTAGGCCCTGGCCTCCATGTCGGTGAGCGCCCTCCCCTGGATTATCACCTGGGAGCCCGTGTCGGAGTTGGGCTTCAGCAGGACCGGGTTCATGTCGTTCGCGGGCTTCAGCCCGCAGGCCTGGGCCTGCACGGCCTGGGCGCGGCCTATCTCCCCCCTGTCCACGGTGACGGCGCTGTTCAAGGCCATGTTCTGCGGCTTGAAGGGCGCGACGTCGCAGCCCTTGCGGCGCAGGAGCCGGCATATGCCGGTTACTATGGTGCTCTTCCCCGAATCCGAGGTGCAGCCCTGGACCATTAATGAAGGCATAAGGTCTCCGTCTGGAAGGCGGACCGTGGGTCCGCGGTTGCATGTGCCGGGCGCCTGGGGGGGAGGCAGGCCCGGAGCTGGGCGAGGAAAGGCGGGGGGGCCGGGGCCCGGACCGGCCTGCGGCCGGGGGGCGTGTCCCGCGGCGCCTGCCCCGCAGGCCGGGGGCGGCCTGGCGGGAGGGGCTGAAGGGAGGGCCGAGGCGGCCGGGACGCGGACGGCCTGAAGAGAGGGCCGAGGCGGCCTGGACGCAGACGGCCTGCCGCGGAAGGCCTGAAGAGAGGGCCGAGGCGGCCTGGACGCAGACGGCCTGCCGCGGAAGGCCTGAAGAGAGGGCCGAGGCGGCCGGGACGCAGAAGACCTGCCGCGGAAGGCCTGAAGAGAGGGCCGAGGCGGCCGGGACTCGGGGTCTCTGCCCCGGGGGGCCGGAAGAGCGGGCTGCGGCGACCGGGGCGCGGGGTCTCTGCCCCGTGGGGCCGGAAGAGCGGGCTACGGCGACCGGGGCGCGGGGTCTCTGCCCCGAGGGGCCGGAAGAGAGAGGTCCGAGGCGGCCGTGACGCGGGCTCTCTGCCCCGTGGGGCCGGAAGGGAGGACGAGGCGGCCGTGACGCGGGGTCTCTGCCCCGTGGAGCCGGAAGGGAGGACGAGGCGGCCGAGATGCGGGGTCTCAGCACCGTGGGGCAGGGACTCGGCAGAACGGTCGGGAGGGTCGCGGCGGCAGGCCCGCGAGGGACAGGATTCGTAAGTTGCTGGCTAAAGTCCAGCGAGACGCCGGATCTTGGGTGGCGAGGCGAATGCCTGCTCGGGGGTCGAGGTCCCGCAGGTCGGGCACAGCCAGGACGGCCGCATGCCAGGCGCGGGGCACGTGGGCGCCCGTGTGTCGGCGGGCGGAAGCCGGGCCTCCGGACGCGGACATTGGCTCCGGGGGTTCGGGGTAACCTGCCTGGCCTCGGGGGGGAGGGAAGAAATCCGGCTGGGGGGATAGGGTCTGGAAATTTGGGCGACCGGGTGCCAGGGGGGCGCGGGACCCAAGCCTAGCATTCAGGCACCGGCCTCCGGCCTGACGCGCCGGGCCTCTGGCCTCGGGCCATCAGCCTCCGGCCTGAGGTTTCCAGCCTCCGGGCACAGGTTTCAGGCTTCGAGTCAGGCCTCCTGCCTCCAGCATGCCGTCTGGGCCATCTGTCAGGGGTTTTCCGTCCCCGGCATCAAGCCCTGGCACCTGCCTCCGGGCTCGGGAAGCTGGCGGGGCATCTGGGGAAGGCCCAGGCGGCAGGCGGTCGGGCCTGGCGGGGCAGATGACAGGGAGGGGGACCGGGTGTCAGGCGTCCTTGCTCTTGTCCCCGTCGCCCTCCGGGCTGTCGCCTTCCTTCTTCGGGTCCGCGCCTTCCTTGAGGGAGCTCCGAAAGTTGGCCAGGCCCTTGCCGAGCCCGCGGCCCAGCTCGGGGAGGCGGCGCCCGCCGAAGATCACGATCACCAGGATGACGATTACCACGATTTCCCAGACGCTGAAGCGGCCCATGGATCACCTTTGAGTGTCTGCGGCGCCGTTACGGTGCCAGGGTGGCGGAGGCGGCTTGGGGGCGGCGTGGGGCCAGCCGTCAGCCGGGCCGCGGAGCGGTCGGGGCGGGGCCCCGGGAAGGCCGGGACCGTCGAATGACTTTGGGGAATCTTAACATTTTCCCCGGCCTGTTTGCCATAGGAACAGCGGGGTTCCGGGGCATCCGGTGGTTCCGGGGCGGAGGGGACTGCAACCTCTCAAAAGGGCGGCGGAGGGGACGGCAACCTCTCGAAAGGGCGGCGGAGGGGACTGCAACCTCTCGAAAGGGCGGCGGAGGGGACGGCAAACCTTAACGCGAGAGGTTTTTCTGTGTCGCGGTATCGGGGTGATGACACGGCATGTTGCGAAGCGTCATGACGCGCCTTTCATGGGCCGGGATGCCGACCGACCGCATGGGGGTGAATTGTTTCCTCACGGAAGAACAGGTCAGTAGCGGGGTTCGGCTAGCTTCGGTATCCGGTGAAGAGTTAAGAGTGGTAAAAGTGTGTGCGGCCTGACCCAGTCAATCGGCGGGCTAGTTGCCGAGGCGGGAGAAGAGCGAGCCAGATGGCAGAGGGGACAGCAAGGCGGGTGTGTGGCATGAGGTTTGGACGGCCGAGAGGTTTAGCGACTTGGATTAATTTGTCTAAGAGAGATGACTACATATAGTATAGTAGTTGCCATAAAGCTACTGTATATTTGCTGTGTATCCATCAAAACTAATTTAAAGCAACATGAAGAGATGCCGGGATTTCAAAACTCCCTGCTGTTTTGGCCAATGTTTTGCTGAGCTTGTTTTTTTGACAATTCATAGTCCGGCTTCTGATCTCAACCGTAATATTAGCCGTTTAATCAAATGTTGGAATCTTCTTCCATACTTTAGTAACGAATCATAGTGAGTAGATACCAGGACTGGGGGTTTGAGCGACCTTTCCACCCCTGGGCAGATGGCCAAATTCCGACATATGATTAAACGGGTAATAGCCGCCCCGATTCATATCTGGCCGTCAGATCACGCCCTCACCGTCAAATCATGCTCAAAAGTCACGCCCAAATGGTCAGATCACGTTCAAAGATCATGCCCTCACCGTCAGATCATGTTCAAAAGTCACGCCCAACTGGTCAGATCACGTTCAAAGATCATGCCCTCACCGTCAGATCATGCTCAAAAGTCACGCCCAAATGGTCAGATCACGTTCAAAGATCACACCCTATATGATGAGTGCCAACAAGTGTAAATGTCCGGTCTGAGGGCCACGGAGCTCTCCTCCGTTTCAAAACGGACGAGGTTGAGGACACGGGGTTTGCGGAATCATATGGTCATCGTTTTTCTGTATCTCCGGACGGCAATGCTCAGTTCTTCTCATGAGAAATGGATGGTTTGGCCTTATCCTTCAGGTCCACCTTGACGAACGTCTCATGCCCGT
>JAISFP010000541.1 GCA_031263525.1 Deltaproteobacteria bacterium
CTCCCCCTCGCCCACTTGCATACTGCTTCAGACCACCTTTATGCAACACCTCCTGTCATGTCAGGTCCATCATGTTCGTAGGCATTTGAAGGGCATAGTTCGGGAAATGGTAACTGTTCAGGTGCCCCCCCCCAAGGGGAGCTCAACAGGAGGCCTTTCGAGCCAAAATGCCCTACACATAAACTCTTCCCCTCCATATGAAGTATCCAATGTTGACTATTCAACTTTGAAAGTTCCCCATCTGGGCTTTCTTTCTCTCAAAAGGCCCTCAATGGAGGGGCACCTGAACAGTTACGAGCTTTTCATGCATGTCGCGCATGATAGTCTATGCTTATCGGGGCCAGCATGTCCAGGTCATGACCGGACTCGCTTCGATTTTAGGAGATCTTCCAAGCTTTCCCGAACTTTGCCGTCCGGAACTTCCATCACGGCTTCCGTCACTGCCTGTCGGCCCCCGCGGCTACGGCCCCTCTCTGGGCCTCCGGTTCCTGCCTCCAGTCCTCTGGCTCCTGTCTCATGTCCTCCGGCACCAGCCTCCCGGCCTCCGGCTCCGACCGGCTTCCTGGTGGCATTCGGCTCCTGCTGCCGGCCCCTGCCTCCTGTCTCACTGTCCTGCCTCCACAGGTCCCCCTCACTTGAGTCCCAGGTCCCCGGGGATGGCCAGGCGCCTCTCCACGTAGCCGAGGAGCCAGGTGGCCAGGGTCACCAGCGCCAGGTAGTAGCAGGCGGTGAGCAGGTAGCACTCCAGGTGCCTGAAGTACAGCGACGCCATCTCCCTGGCGCGGCCGGTCAGCTCGGACATGGTGACCAGCATGGCCAGCGACGAGTATTTTATGAGGTAGATTATCTCGTTGCCGCAGCCGGGTATGGCCCGTCTCGCGGCGGCGGGCACGGTGATGCGCCAGAAGGCCTGCCCACGGGAGAAGCCCAGGGCCTGCGCGGCCAGGAACTGGCCGCTCTTTATGGAGAGTATCGCGCCCCGGATGTACTCGGACTGGTAGGCCCCGGAGCACAGCGCGAAGGCCGTGACCGACGCCGCGTAGGGGGAGAGCCGGAAGACGTCAGAGAACGGCCTTATCCACGGGCCGAAGTGCGCCTCCAGGAACACGCTCACCGTGGGGAGCCCGTAGAACCACATGAGGAGCTGGACGACCAGTGGCGTCCCCCGGAAGACGGCCACGTAGGCGTCCAGGACACGGGTGAGCCACGGCCTGCCCAGGGTCCTCCCGGCGCCGACCAGCACGCCGATGGCCACCCCCAGGAGCGCCGAGGGGATTATGATGGACACGCTCACCCACAGCCCCTGGTTCAGGGCGGGGAAGAGGACCGTGCGGTAGAACTCCAGGGTCCCCAACTCTCAGCCCCCCCCGTGGATCTCGGAGAGCTTCGAGCAGAAGTCAGAGGTCCTGGTCCCGGAGCCCTCCCGGAGAAGCTCACCGGGGCTCCCCCGCTCAGTGATGCGGCCGCCCTCCATGAACAGGAACTCGCTGGTCATGTGCCTGGCGAAACCCACCTGGTGTGTCACCATGAGCATGGTCATGCCCCCCTCGTGGAGGTCCTGGATGACCTTCAGGACCTCGCCTATGAGCTCGGGGTCCAGGGCGCTCGTGGGCTCGTCCAGGAGCATCACCTTGGGGTCCATGGCGAGAGCCCTCGCGATGGACACCCTCTGCTTCTGTCCCCCGGAGAGCTGTGCCGGATAGAGCGGGGCCTTGTCCGCCAGCCCCACCCGCTCGAGCTCCCGGGCGGCCCTCGCGTAGGCGTCCGCCTTCCCCAAGCCCTTAACGCGCCTGAGCGCCACCGCGACGTTGTCCCGGGCGCTCAGGTGGTCGAAGAGGTTGAAGTCCTGGAAGATCATGCCTATCTCCCGACGGAACAGGCAGATGTTCTTCCTCGACATCTCCCTGGCCGACTCGCCGTCCAGGAGCACGTCCCCGCTGTCCGGCGGGGTCAGGAAGTGGATGCACTGAAGAAGAGTGCTCTTGCCGCCCCCGGACGGGCCTATGAGGACCTTGAGCTCCCCCCGGTCGAGCGTGAGGGACACGTCGTCCAGGAGCCTCTTGCCCCCGGCGGTCCTGGTGATGCCGCTGGCCTCAAGCAGGTGGCCCGAGCCGTTCATGCCGCTCACAGGGCCACCTCCGGTCCGGGTTGGACGCGGCGGGACGTCACGGAGGGGCTGGGCGCCTGCCCGCGCGGGCACGGCAGCCCGGACCGGGAAGCGGGGGCGGGGTTCAGGACGTCGGACGGCGCCGGAAGGGGAGAGGAAAAGGGGGCGGGGAGCTGGCCCCGGGGGGTGCCGGCTCCAGTGGTCGATGCTGTCATGACGGATTTGAGATCCTGTGCGAGGCCGGATAAGGCCGTGGATGCCGGAAAGGCTGAAGATGGAGTGAAGACCTGGAGATGCCGGGAAGGACGGAGAAGCCGGAAGATGCCGGCAGCCCCCGGAAGCAGGTCGCCGGAGACGGGAGCTTCAGCCCGCCTCGGGGCGGGACGGGGCCCGGACATGACGGGGACGCGCCGGAAGGCGCGGTCTCCTCGAGCGACCGGATTAGGCAGTCCGGTGGCTGGGATCAGGTTTTTCGGAAGACGGCCGCTTGCGGGCGTTGGACGCGAGCGGCGGGCTGCCGGGCGACGGGCACGGCGCACGGAGGAAATGCGACGGAAAAAGGGGGCGGGGTGGCCAGGAGGCCGTGAAGGTCAGAGGCCAGGAGGGCGCGAGTCAGGGGCTGGGCGGCCCGGAGGCCGCGAATGTCAAAGGTCCGGAGGCCGCGAATGTCAGAGGCTCGGAGGCCGCGAATCTCAGAGGCCCGGAGGCCGCGAGTCTGGGGCTGGGCGGCCCGGAGGCCGCGAATGTCAGAGGCCCGGTGGCCGCGAGTCGGGGGAGGGGCGGCACGGAGGCTGTGAAGGTCAGAGGCCCGGAGGCCATGACGGCCAGAGGCCCGGAGGCAGCGAGTCGGGGGAGGGGCGGCCCCGGAGGCCTTGAAGGCCAGAGGCATGGAGGCTGCGAGGGGGGCAGGAAGGCCTGGATGCCATGACGGTCAGAGGCATTGAGGCCGCGAGACGGGGCATGGTGGCCCGGAGGTCATATCGGCCGTCCCGAGGACGGTCGGAAGGGGGCATGGCGGCCCGGAGGCCGTGACGGGGGGAGCGGACGGGGCGGGGGTCCTCCCTCAGAACCCGTGTCCCAGCCCGGGGATGCGGGTCTTCCTCTCCAGGTACTTGAGGAGCCTCACCCCCAGCCAGGTGAGCACGAAGTACAGGAAGCCCGCCAGGATGTAGAATGGGATGTGCTTGTAGGTGTACGCGGCCATGAACTTCGTCCGGGCCATGATCTCCATTGTGCCCAGGGCGAAGGCTACGGCGCTGTCCTTGAGCACTATGCTGTACTCATTGGACCAGGCAGGTATGGCCACCCTCATGGCCTGGGGGAGAACTATGCGGAGAACGGCCCCCGGGGCGGAGAAGCCCAGGGCGGTGGCCGCCATGAACTGCCCGCGCGGGAGCGAGAGTATCGCCCCCCGGAAGATCTGGGACTGGTAGGCGCCGCTGGTGAGGCCCAGGGCGACGAGGGAGGCCGAGAACGGGGAAAGTTCCAGTCTGGTCCCCATCTGGGCCAGCCAGAACTTCTCGACGGCGCTGTAGACCCCGAAATAGATCAGGAACAAGAGCACCAGGATGGGGATGCCCCTGAAGAACCAGACGTAGAGCCTCAGGGGAGGGCGGAGCCAGCGGGGCCCGTAGACCTCCAGGGAGGCCAGGGGGACGCCTATGGCGAGCCCCAGGCCCATGGCCCCCAGGATGAGCCCAGCCGTCCAGCCCGTGCCGCCCAGGATGTAGAGGGCCACCCTCAGGTACTCGTGAAAGTCCATCAGTTCAAGTCATGCTTTCGCAGGAGTCTGCAGTTGCGCTTTCGAAGGGGTCCCGGCCCGCCGCAGGCGTCAGGCGTCTCGGCCCGGGGGCCGGCAGGACGTCCCGCAGGTTCCGTGGGCGCACAAAAAAGCCCCGGGGCGGCCCTGCGGGGGTGCCCCGGGTCAGGTTGAAGGCGGGCGGCGGCAGGCCTGCGGCCCTGCGACCGCAGGGGCCGGTAGAGGCCTGGGGGACCGGTCCCAAAGCCGAGAGAGGCCCTGCTGGCCCGGGGCCTTGGGGCGGGGGAGCTCCGGCAGGGGCTGTCAGTGTACCTCGCCCGGGCGGTACTTGTCCTTGAGCGTCTGCCAGAAGGGGTCGGCCATGAGGGCGGTCAGGCCCTCGTTCAGCTGCGCCAGAAGTTCCGGGTTCTCCTTGTTGACGCCGTAACCGAACTCCTCGTTGGGGATCCCGGCCTCGCCCACGATCCTCACGTCCTGCTCGTTCGCGGCCTTGGCGGCGGGGGCGTCGTTCATGACGGCGGCGTCGATGCGGCCGTTCAGCACGTCCACAATGGCCAGCTCGTATGAGTCATACTGGGAGAGGGTGTAGTTGCGGCCGTCCTTGCCGTTGGTGGTCTCCATGGCGGACGCGTCGGAGGTTCCCCTCTGCACTCCTATGGTGTGGCCCCCGGTGAGTGCCTCGGCCAGCGACAGCGTGGAGTCCTTCTTGACCACCACCACCTGGGCGATGACCCAGTAGGGTTTGGTGAAGGCTATCTGCTCGGCCCTGGCCGGGGTGATGGAGAGCCCGGAGGCGATGATGTCGATCTTCTTGTCCTTCAGGCTCTGGACTATGCTGTCCCACTCCATGGGCCTGTGCTCGACCGTGAAGCCTGCCTTGGCCGCAATCCAGTCCAGGGCCTCGATGTCGAAGCCGGTGGCTTTGCCGTCGGGTCCCACGAAGGCGAAGGGGGGGAAGTTGGCGTCGATGCCGTTTACCAGCGCTGTCTGGGCGAAGGCGGGGGCGGGACCCAGGGCCAGGGCCAGGGCGGCAGCCGCGAGCATGAGGGTTCTTCTGAGCACTTGTGACCTCCCGTGGGCGCACCATCCGACCGCCTGGGCGGCCTCCGGGGCGCCTCTTGGATGTTGGATGGCCGCAGGCCGTGCGCTGGCTCCCGGAGGTTGCCGCGCCCCGCGGCGGAAAGGGCGTTGCGAGATGAAAGCTCCGCAAAATATAGAGCACTCTCCTCCCGGAGTCAATCCGTATCGGCCCGTACTGTCGCCCCCCGCGCGTCTTTTGGGACGTACCGGACGGAACTGAGAGGGGGGAGGGCATAAGTCGCTGACATGGACGGTAGAGGGTTGAGGGCATAAGCCGCTGACATGGACGGTAGAGGGTTGAGGGCCAGGCGGGCAGGGCTAGATGTGAAGTCGGTGCAGGCCGGGGCAAGGGGGGCATGACGGCCTGGGGAGCCGGGCAGGGCGGGGAGGTTAGGATGAGGGCGGTGCAGGCCTGGGCAAGGGGGGCATGACGGCATGTGGAGCCGGGCAGGGCGGGGAGCTTAGGATGCGGGCGGTGCATGCCTGGGCAAGGGGGGCATGACGGCCTGTGGAGCCGGCCAGGGCGGGGAGGTTAGGATGCGGGCGGTGCAGGCCTGGGCAAG
>JAISFP010000028.1 GCA_031263525.1 Deltaproteobacteria bacterium
TCCAGGCCCCTCAGCAGCATGTGCCCCGCGAGGAGAGTGACCATCCAGTCACGGAACGCCGCGACGGCGGCGTTGAAGGCCAGGTGGACCCTGTTCAGCCGCAGGGTCTGCCCGAGGGAGGTCTCGTCTGGCAGGCGCAGGACCGCGTCCTGCCTCCCGAGGAGGCGCTCCTTCCTCGCGGGGTCTGCCGTCTCCGCGATCGTCTCGTCGAGGAGCCCGGCCACGGCGATAAGGACGTCGATCCTGCGCCTGTCCCCTGCGTCCCCTTTCGCGGCGGGGACCAGCTCCATGCTCACGTTCCGGAGCGCCGGGGGCAGGCTGTCAGATATGGAGGGGCCGGTGTCCTGCAGGATATCCTAGCGGGGCCCCGGCGAAGGCGCGGGGCGGGTTGGCGGCACGGTCGGTGGGGCGGGAAACTCATGTTCCCCGAACGGTCGGGAACGATTCTACCCAATCCCAGTTCTGAGTGCAAATTGTAGTCTGCCAGCGGGAAGGGAAACCTGGGCTCCCCATGAAAACGCGGCAGGGTTCCATGATCCGGAAGGCGTCCGCCTCATTCTCCGTCACGCTTGGAAGGAGCGAGTCCCGCGATTTCCGGTCAGCGGGATTCCGGTCGAAACGGCACCGGCCGGGGCGGGAAGATCCGGTTCCCGCGAGGGACGGTCGCGCCTGAAGTTCCGGGTCATGTCCTGAAGATACCCTGCCGTCGGCCTTGACATGACGGCCGGCTCCTTATTAAGCTCCTGTTCTGACACCTGTATCCTCGGAGAAGGCCGTGCCGGGGCCGCTCGGAGGGCGCGGCTTTCTCTCCGCATGCTTCGGGGTCGAATCTTCTGTCCGGACGCCTGGGCGTTGCCATGGCCTGGGAAGGAAGGCCGGACTTCCTCCGGCCGAGTGCTTTCGCCCCGGCCACGGGAGCGCTTCTGAGGGATTCCTTCGCTCTTGAGGGCGGACATGACCATGCAGACTCAGCCCCCCCCGTGAACAGATACATCAGGTATATACTGATGGCTTCCGAGACAAGGAGCCCGGGTGTCCCGGATGCGGCCTGACTGGCCGCAGGCGGGCTTCCGGGGCGTGGGACGGGGGGCGGCTCCCGGCGGCGGGGCCGGAACCCGCCCCGCCAGCGGCTAACACGTGCTGCCGCGTGGCACCGGGCACGGCCCGGGACTGGCGCTTCGGGTTCCGGAGGTGCGGAAGCGGCTCGGCAAAATGAGCATGCGCCTGATCCAGATGCGGGCAAGGGCTGGTAACAGTCAACAAGATCAGGTAAAATAGCCACTTCACAAGACCTGCCCGCCACAAGCCGCCTTCAGGCGGCGGCCAGCGGCGCGGAAAGCGCCCTCCCCAGGCTGGTCTGACGCCTTACGTATCAAGGCTCCGGAGCGATTCCTGCCGGCTCCCCGCGCCCTTCCCCGCCGTCCCGGGCGGCATCCGCGCGGCCCGCGCGGGAGCGGCCTGAGCGTCCCCTCGAGCTTTTCCTGGAGCGGTCCCTGGCCTTTCGGGCCGGGGGATGCCCCATACTTGCCTTTTTCGCGATCAACGCTTGCCATATCCGGTATTCGGCCCCCCAGGCGGGGCGCGGACCGGGACCCGAAGGAACCAGGGCCCACGGCAGACAGCCTGCCCGGCCCCCCGTCTGGGAGAGTTTCATGATCCGCAACCAGCCCCGTCCCCGTGCCGCCTCAGGCCTTCCAGGCCGCAGGTCCCCCGTGGCCCCCAGATCTGCCCTTCTCATCCTGGCCGCGGCCGTCCTGGCCGCGGCGGCGGCGTTCCCGGGGGCTCTCTCCGCGCAGGAGGGCCTGAAGGTGGCCGTCACCCCCTACACCATCGTGGGGGTCACCGGCACCCAGCTGGAACAGCTGGCAAACGTGAGCCGCGGGCTCATGGAGCTGACCGTCCAGTCCTTCCAGTCCCAGGGATTCGTGGCCCTGTCCATGGGCGGCCAGACGCTCTCCGCGGTCTCCACCGCCGTGCAGGCCCAGGCCAGGACGCTGGGCGCGGACTTCCTGTTCGCCCCGACCCTCACCCGTTCCGGGGAAAGCTACACCATGAGCGGCCAGCTCCTGGCGCTCACCAGCGCCGCGGCCAGCTCGGCCAGGATGGACGTCTTCGCCTCCGGGACCGAGGGCCTCCCCCAGACCGCCGAGCGGCTCGTGTACATGGTGACCGACCACCTCTTCGGCTCCGGGCCCAGGGTGGTCTCCGTGACAATCACCGGGAGCCAGATGCTGGAGAACCAGGCCATACTGAACTCCCTCCGGATCCGCCAGGGCGGGACCTACAACGAGGCCAAGGCGGCCTCCGACATCCGCAGGCTGTACTCGCTCGGCTATTTCGAGACCGTGAACGTGGAGGTGTCGGACGTGTCCGGCGGCAAGGCCGTCCACTTCATTGTGACCGAGCGTCCCCAGATCCTCGTGGTGGAGTTCAGGGGGAACGAGAAGTACGACTCCGAGGACCTGGCCGAGGTCCTCGGGCTCAAGGTCATGGACGTGGCCTCAGACGACCGCCTCCTCCAGGCCGTGGCCAACCTCCAGCGCTTCTACGCCGAGAAGGGCTATTCCCAGGCCCGGATAAGCTACGAGCTGGAGCCGGCCGACAACGGCAAGGCCAAGCTGGTCTTCACCATCTCCGAGGGCGGCAAGATCTACATCCGCGATATCGAGTTCATAGGCAACGAGTTCTACTCGGACTGGAAGCTCTCCAGGCAGATAGAGAGCAGCTCCAAGAGCCTCATCTCCTTCATCACCGGCTCCGGGAAGCTTGACAGGGAGAAGCTCGCGAACGACGTCCAGCTCCTCACGGTCTTCTACAACAACAACGGCTTCCTCCAGGCCAGGGTGGGGGAGCCCGAGATAGTCGCCGACGAGAAGGACCCCAACTCCTTCGTCATAACGTTCCCGATAGTCGAGGGCCGCCGCTTCAAGGTCGGCCAGGTGACGGTCGACGGGGATCTCAAGGAGGGCGACGACGCCGCCAGGCTCCTGAAGATGCTGGACACCCCCGACAAGACCTGGTTCAGCCGCGAGGTCCTGATGGAGGACCAGAACAGGCTCCTGGCCTACTACAAGGACAAGGGCTACTTCCACGCCGAGGCCGAGCCCGTCTTCGGCCAGCCCACCGAGGACGACGTCCTGGACGTCCAGTTCACCGTCGCCCCCAAGAACCTCGTCTACTACGACCGCATAACCATAGTGGGCAACGAGAAGACCCGCGACAAGGTCATCCGCAGGCACCTGGAGATTGCCGAGGGCGACCTGACCAGCCAGGCCAAGCTCCAGTCCAGCCAGGCCAACCTCATGCGCTCCTCCTTCTTCGAGGACGTCCAGATAACCCCCAGCCCGTCCTCCGAGAACCCCGAGGATCTCCTGAACCTCCGGGTCGAGGTCAAGGAGCGTCCCACGGGATCCTTCCAGATAGGCGCGGGCTACAGCAACTACTCCAGCATCTTCGGGACCGTCCGCCTCACCCAGGACAACCTCTTCGGCTACGGGCGCCGCATAGCCTTCGACGCCAACGTGGGCGGCTCCTACAACTTCTTCTCCCTCTCCTTCACCGACCCCTGGGTGGGCGACATCCCCCTCATGATGGGGTTCGACATCTTCAAGTCCTACTACGAGTACGACTACTACCGCAAGGAGTCCGTAGGCTTCTCGCTCCGGGCCGGCTACCCCGTCTTCGAGCGCTTCTACCTCTCCGGCAGCTTCACCTGGGAGGACGTCGACATCACCCACGTGGCGTTCAACTCCTCCCGCTACCTCCGGGACATGATGGGCAAGTCGAAGAACGCCGTCTTCTCCGTGAGCCTCAGGCGCGACACGAGGAACCACTTCTTCCAGCCCTCCGACGGCTCCACCATGCGGCTCACCTACGGGATAGCCACGGGCCTCCTGGGCGGCCAGACCGCGTACTCGCGCTACGAGCTCGAGCTCGCCAAGTGGGTGCCCATCCCCTTCTGGAAGGGGGCGGCGCTCATGGCCCACATGCAGCTCGGCATGCTCCACGAGAGCAAGGAGGACGGCCTGCCCGTCTACGAAAAGTACATGCTGGGCGGCATCAACTCCATCCGCGGCTACGACTGGTACGAGATTTCACCGCGCGACGAGTTCACCGACGAGTCCATCGGCGGCGAGAAGATGGGGCTCGTGAACATCGAGATGAGCTTCCCCATCCTGAAGGCCAGCGGCCTCTTCGGCGTGTTCTTCTACGACATGGGCAACGTCTGGACCAAGGACCAGAGCTGGTCCACGTCCGGGCTCAGGCGCAGCTACGGCGGCGGCCTGCGCTACCTCTCCCCCATGGGCCCGCTGCGCATCGAGTACGGGCGCGCCCTCGATCCGTATCCCGGGGAGCCTGCGGGCCGCTGGGAGTTCTCCATGGGCGCCATGTTCTAGCCGGCACCTTCCCCGCGTACAGCCTTTCCACCCCGAAAGCCGCCCCCGAGGCGGCTTTCGGTCGTTCTGGGGCCGGGTTTCCGGAGCCGGGCCGCCGGACCTGGCACGCTTCCGGGAAGTGCCTGGCCCCTTCCGGAGCCGGGCCGCCGGACCTGGCACGCTTCCGGGCAGTGCCTGGCTCCTTCCGGAGCCGAGCCGCCGAACAGGGAGGAAGTTACAGGGCCGGGGAACCCCCTTCCGTAGCCGGGCGGCAGGGACAGGTGGGAAGCTTCGGGGCAGGGCCGCCCCCTTCCGGAGCCGGGCCGCCGGACAGGGAGGAAGTTACAGGGCCGGGGAGCGCCCTTTCCGGAGCCGGGTTGACGGACCGGGGGGATGCTTCAGGGCCGGAGAACGCCCTTCCGGAGCTGGGACGTCATACCGGGGTGATGCATCAGGGCCGGGTCCCTTCCGGAGTCGTGCCGGACAGGGTGGCTCTTCCTGACCGGTTCGGCCCCTTCAGGAGCCCGCCAAGGTCGCCTCCGGACCCTGGCCTGTTGCTAATGCTCGGCCTTCAGGAACCTTCATCCCGTTCGGACCGACAGGTCCCTTCGGCGAGGCTAAGTGATCGAGGCCGCACGGACGGTCCTCGTGCAGGCGGTGCTGACAAGGCCGGCGGAAGTCAGTCTGGGGAGGGCAGAAACCCGGCTGGGAGCCCTGTCCTGACCGGCCGGAAGGGCATTCCTGCCGGGACGCGGGAGCCCGGACGCCGGTCCAGCGTCCGGCTTGCGGGTGGGCGGAGGCCGCCCTGCGGCCGGCTTGCGGGTGGGCGGAGGCCGCCCTGCGGCCGGCTTGTGGGGGGGCGAAGGCCGCCCTGCGGGTGGGCGGAGGCCGCCCTGCGGCCGGCTTGTGGGGGGGCGAAGGCCGCCCTGCGGCCGGCCGGGGAAGGGGGGGCGGAATTGTTTGAAAGGGAGGGGCTCTCCGGCTTATAATTAATCGGTGCCGTGTCCCGACGCGGTGGCCATTCCTAACGCCAATACTGCCTGTACGGGGCATCTCTCCCGGCTATCCTGCCGGGCCGGATGCCCTTCCGCATACGCATTCCACTCGCAGATGTTTCTATTTCGGAGGTTAGTCAGGATGCTACACAGAATTCCGCCCCTATTGGCCGCCCTCGCCATGGCGGCTCTCCTCCTGCCCGCGGTCGCGGCCGCCCAGGATCAGCAGGGACTCGAGTTCCAGAACCCCAGCGTGGTCATCCCGGTGGACCTCTCCGGGACCTTCAATCGCTTCAACCTGGCCATTCCCGCGTTCCAGCCCCTGGGATCCGGCGGCACGGGCGACTCCGAGCGCTGGAACCGCAGGCTGGGGATGAACCTCGACATGACGGGCTACTTCCTCCTGGTCGATCCCAGGGCGTCCCTCGAGGCCAACCCCAGGGCCGGGCTGTTCGACGACACGCCCATGGACTACGCCCCCTGGGCCCAGATTGGCGCCAACTACGTCATCAAGGGCGCCGTCCAGGCCTCCGGGTCGAGGGCCACCATGGAGCTGAGGCTCTTCGAGGTCTCCACCGGAACCCAGAAGCTCGCCAAGCGTTACACGGGCCCCTTGAAGGAGGCCCGCCAGATGATCAACAAGTTCACCAACGAGGTCATTCTCGCGGTGACGGGCGAGCCCGGGGTCTTCGGGACCAAGATCATCTTCCTTTCCGGCGAGTCCGTCATGATGACTGAGCTCGGCTCGGACGAGGCCTTCGGCGTGGGCGGCGGCGGCTTCGGGGTCATGCACCCCACCCTGGGGCACGGCAACCGCACCGCCTGGACCCGCCGCACCAAGCGCGGGTGCGAGCTCGTGGTGGACGGCAAGGTCCAGTACTCGGGCGAGCTGGTGATTGCGCCCGCCTTCATGCCCGACGGTACCGTGGCCGCCGGCTTCTCGGGCGACACCGCCACCAACATCGCCGTCTTCGAGGGGCGCAGGCCGAGGGTCATCACCCACGGCTCCGGCATAGAGATCTCCCCCACCTTCTCCCAGGACGGGCGGATGGCCTACGTCTCCGACCAGGGCGGATCGGCCGGCATCTACGTGGGATCCGCCTCGGGCGGCGGGGGCACCCGCATCTCCCCGGGCGGCAAGGCCACCGACCCCTCCTTCTCCCCCAAGGGCGACAAGATAGCCTTCGTGGTGCGCGAGCGCGACGTGGCCGTGGTCAGCTCCGGCGGCGGGGGCTACACCCAGCTCACCGGCGGGCAGGGCCTGAACCGTCACCCGAGCTTCTCCCCCGACGGTCGCATGATAGTCTTCTCGTCCACCCGCGGCGGCAGGAGCCAGCTCTACGTGATGGCCGCGAACGGCGACCGCCAGCAGCCGCTCATCCCGGAGTTCGCGGGCTCGCAGACGCTCCCCTCCTGGAGCCCGGACATGCCCGAGCCGTGAGTTGCCCGCCGCGTGGCCGGCGACCCCGCCCGGGAGCCGAGGCTCCCCGCAGCTGAGGCGCCTGGCCTGGCAGGGATGCTCCGCCCGGAAGCGTCCAGTCCGTCACGGGAACATGCCGTATTTCCGCGTCCGCGGCCCGCGAGGTACGGAACATTTCTTGAAAATCGACCTTTCGCCTTGAAAATCGGCCTTTCGCCTTGACCCGAAGGGGCCGCTGGTCCGGGAGGATTTCCCGGACCGGCGGCCCTTTCTGCGTCGTGGGGACTGAGGCCCGGTGATAGGCGGGCCTGGCGATGGACAGGCGGGAGAGGGGGGAGAGCCGGGCCGGAGGCAGGAGGCAGGCAGGGAAGATGCGGGCCGGAGGGAGGAGGGCCAGTTCAGGGGCAAGATGAAGCCAGGCTGGGGGAGGAGGCAACATGTTTCGCTCGGCTGGCTTCTTGGGTCTCCGCAAGGATAAGGGTTAGGGAGAGCCTGGCCTCCGGATAGGAGAGGTGGCGAGGTGACACAGGTCTGTTCCATGGGGCCCTCAGATGTCCGGTCGGGCAGGGGGGGCCAGCCTGGCAGGTCGGCCTGAACCAAGGCATAGGGTTGTCTCGGCGGTGAACCTGGTTGGGCTACGGCACGGGCGCACGGCAGGATGTTCTGGGATTTCGGGGCAGCCGGCTGGACTGGGGAGCGACCTGAAGTGCCTGGCCGGAACAGCCGGCACTTGGGCTGTCCCGGCCCTGAAGCTGTGAATCGCAGAAATCTAGTGACTGTTCAGGTACCTCATTATTGAGGACTTTTTCGGATGATGAGAGCCCTGATGAGGAACCTGAGAAGTTGAAGAGTCAACGATGGATACTTCATGTGGAGGGGAAGAGGTTCTGAAGCGGGCATTTTGGTTGGGAAGATCCTCCAGTTGAACTCCTCTTGGTGGGGCACCTTAACAGTTATTACGCTTCCGGATAAATATTAGAAAATGTTGAAAGATTTTCCCACATTATGGGAGTGAGTCATGGCAAATAGATACCAGATCTGGGTTCTTACATTGATTTCTCACCCCTGAAACGATAGCTCAGATTTTAACATTTGTAACTGTTCAGGTGCCCCCTCTATTAAGGACCTTTTCGGAGGAAGAGAGCCCTGTTGAGAACCCCTTGAGGGTGAAGAGTCAACTAAGAATGCTCTATGCGGGGGATATGAGCAACTGCAGAGGGTATTTTGATCGTGAAGCTACCCCTGTTGAGTTCCCCTTGGGGGGGCACCTGAACAGTTACTAACATTTAACCGAACTCGCAATACAAAATTTAATATTGCTCTTTCACGTAAATATGAATGGGGAGGCGAGCTGGCGAAGCCGACCGGCTTTGGTTGCGACTGCCTGACGGCCTTTTATCTCCGCATGATGCGACTTCAGAGGAACTGGATATATGTCGAATCGGAAATAACTCGGAGGAGAGAGAAAGGAAGGTTGACCAGTTGGCGGCGGCCAAAACAGAAGCAATGCTCTGGCGCCAACTAGTGCAAAGTTATAAGGCCGCCCTGAGCCCGAGCAAGGCCGCCCAAGACCTGAGGGAAGGCCGCCCAGGACCCGGAGGAAGGTCGCTCCGAGACCGGATGATGGCCGCCCCTGACCAGGAGAATGGCCACCCCGAACCCGGAGGAAGGTCGCTCCGAGACCGGATGATGGCCGCCCCTGACCAGGAGAATGGCCACCCCGAACCCGGAGGATGGCCGCCCTGACCCAGCGTATGGACGCCCTGAGCTCGGAGGATGGCCTCCCCTGACCCAGAGGATGGCGCCCCGGCATCCGGCCCTCCCTCCCCCTGACTGACACCCGCCCAGTCCCAGGCGTTCTGCCCCCTCTGCCGTACCCTGCCATGCCCCCTTCGTTCGTCAGCTGCTAACTTAGTCAACCCCCCATCTCTTGTGTTCTATGGGCTATTTCCGAGTCGACATATATATGTTGCGGACAAGTCCGAAGTTTTGAATAAGGTCCTGTGCCCACATCCGTCAATATTTAAGCGAGAGGGTAATATTTTGAAGAATGCGAATTATTTTATTGCTCCTGCTGCCAGGGAGATGGTTTTTATGTCTGTATAGAGCATAAGTATATTATATATGCTATATATAGCATAAGCGTATTATATATGTCATATATAGAGTATCGTTGTCAGCATGATAATGTTTTGAAATGGTGACACATTTAGGGAGTTTTGAGGGCAACAGACGATGACGGCCAGCAATCCAATGCCATCTGCAAACTGTGCGTCACGAAGGCCGCTGGAGCTTCCTGGAAACCTCGTCGTCGGAAGAGCAAGTGTTTGCAGAAGCAACGATTTGGTGGTAGATTAATCATATAAGGAGGCAAGGTGCCATGCCGGACGGGACCAAAGGAAACATTGACGGACCTCTAGATGTATCGGTCGGGTCCCAATCGCAGGGCTTTGCGGAGCTGAGAGCAGAGGCAGGCGGTGGCTTGGCGTTTCGGGACGAGGAGGCGTTTGCCGAGTCTCACGGGAGGACGGTGCCCGAGGACCTGGCCGATGAAGACAAGGAGGCTACGATGGCAGCTGCGTCAGCTGGCAGGGAGGACGGAGGCCAGCAGGGGCCCGAGAAATCCATAACGGCGGAGAAGGTTTTCGGTGAGCTGAGGACGCTGTCCAGTCTTATGCAGACTCTGGCCGGTGAGCAGCGGAAGCTTGCCAGGCGGCAGCAGAAGCGGTTTCAGGAGATGGCCAACAAGCAGGAGGAGATGGCCAAGAAGCAGGAGGAGATGGACAAGAGGCTGGTGGAGGTGGCCGAGGACCAGAAGGAGATGGGCAAGAGGCTGGTGGAGGTGGCCGGGGACCAGAAGGAGATGGACAAGAGGCTGGTGGAGGTGGCCGAGGACCAGAAGGAGATGGACAAGAGGCTGGTGGAGGTGGCCGGGAACCAGAAGGAGATGGGCAAGAGGCTGGTGGAGGTGGACAAGAGGCTGGTGGAGGTGGCCGGGGACCAGAAAGAGATGGACAAGAGGCTGGTGGAGGTGGCCGGGAACCAGAAGGAGATGGGCAAGAGGCTGGTGGAGGTGCACAAGAGGCTGGTGGAGGTGGCCGGGGACCAGAAGGAGATGGACAAGAGCCTGGTGGAGGTGGCCGGGGCCCAGAAGGTGATGGGCAAGAGGCTGGAGGAGGTGGCCGGGGACCAGAAGGAGATGGACAAGAGGCTGGTGGAGGTGGACAAGAGGGTGGTGGAGGTGGCCGGTCAATTCAAATCTTTGAAGTGGATCTCAGGTATATTGTTTGGTGTTATCATAGCGGTATCCGTGGCTTTCTATAGTTCTTTGTCTGCTAGGATAGACGGTTTGTCCGAGATAGTCACGCAAGTTCGTGGTGAGATCATCAAATTGCAGACTATTCTTGAAGAACGGCGGCTTTCCGCGAACAGTCTGCCGACTTCCGGCAAGAACCCCGAGCCGGCCCCGGCACCGGATGTTCCAGCAGTCAGCGGGGGGGGCTCCCGATGACAGCGGCCAGCCACCTGCCGGGCGGGTGGCGGAGCTCGGCTTCAGGTAGCCGCACGGTTGCCTTGCCCGGCAGCAGGGAGTAACTTTTTTACGGCGTCCCTGCGTGTTACCGTCCTGCTTGCCTGTGGCGAGGGCTTTCTCCTAAGAGTGATACCGATTATGGATTAAAATGCATGAAAGCCAATAATAATGTGGTTGTCAGGTATGAGGAGTGCCAGATCATATCGTGCATCTTTATCCTATTTTTTGTTTGAGGCATATCGGGGGCTGGGCGGTCCGGATCGACTGGAGCTGACGTCGCCGTTCAAGTAGTTACGCTTGATAAGCTACCGGTCGGATATGGACAAAGGGTTGGAGCAGGAGTTCCTGCTGGTTTGCCCGATCGTCTGCCGCAGCTCGTTTTCTGAAAGCAGGTCATCAGTGGCGAAAGTAGTTATTGCTGATCACTACTGGTAATAACGATAACCAATCATTTTTTTTTAAATTTGATAGATATTTATCAATAGTACTCTTTCATGTAAATATGAAAAAATAGGAGAAAACAGGGAACCTTGAGGGCAGACGAGAGAGGCCATCTCGCCACCTTATTCGTTAATATTTACATGAAAGGGCTATATTACATACATTTCAGAGACGTATCCATTAGATTGTTATTATTTTACGCGAACATGGTAAAACAAGACAAAAATTTTTTATGATTAAACAATTAAAATAGATATTGTTTGTTATTTTATATACAGTATATGAAGAAAAATAAATTTCCAAAAAAGAAACATTGGCATTTGCAATAAGGTATTTGCCTTTCTCTCCCTTGCCTATGTCATGTTTTAAAATGTCGCCTGCCATTTCGAGCAATTATTATGATGGCGATCGATAGAGACCGTTGGCTGACCCGATAATTCTTCACTACAGAGACGAAAGGCTAGGGTAAAGGAGGGGATGATGGCAGATGCCCTTGACGACTTGTCGTCGCGGGCAAGGCAGGGCTTGTTGAGACTCATGAGAAGACGGTGCCCGAGGACATGGCCGAAGCAGGCACGAGATAAAATGTTAACTACGTCAGAGGGCAGGACGACCGGAGGCCAGAAGGTTATCACTGTAACTTTGAAGGAGGATAAATTTGATGAAGAGATGAAGGCGACGTCCGCTCGGCAGTAACAGATGCCCACGAAATGGGCGTTTGAGGCCGGCAAACAGGGGAAGATTTGTAACGAACCGAGGAATCCGGCATGTCATCATGAGCTGACAATCCATACTATCGAATTGCATATGCGTGGTCTGGGCTTTTTATTTCTTGTGATGAAAGCTGTTGTTCTGATTTGTTTTGTCGCTTGGGATAACAGGATTTGTAGTTTAGAGGAAAAATATTACAGCAGGGAGATTAATTTGTCTGAGCAAATCGCCAAATTGCAGATCATAGTCGGAAAGTCTGAGACTCGTCTTGATGAACAGCGGCTTTCCTCGAACAGACGGCAGACTTCCGGCGCGAACCGCGAGATGCCTCCGGCATCGGATGTTCCAGTTAGCGGGAGGTGAACTGTCGAGAGAGGATCGGTCCCTGCCGAACGGGCTGAGCCAGGATCCAGGTAGACGCAGGGTTCCGGTCCAGGTTGCCGGTAGTTACTTTTTTGTTTCGTTTCTGCGTGTCTCTGTCTGCTTGTCTGTAACGAGGGCTCTCTCCGTGAATGAGTCATCTTGGGGCATGGTGGTCCGGATCGACCTGGCGTTGACGCCGACGCTGAAGTAGTTACGCTTGATCGGTTGTCGGTGAAATAGGCTAAGGGCTGGAGCAGGAGCTCCTGTTGGGTTGCCCGGTGTTCTGCCGCAGTTCGTCTTCCGGATGAAGGTCAACAGTGAAGCATGTATTACCCG
The DNA here is from genome assembly GCA_031263525.1 of Deltaproteobacteria bacterium. Classification (GTDB taxonomy): domain Bacteria; phylum Desulfobacterota; class Desulfarculia; order Adiutricales; family Adiutricaceae; genus JAIRZX01. The sequence goes on from JAISFP010000028.1 coordinate 12,175, forward strand.
TTTAATCAAATGCCGGAATATGGCTATCAGTCCAAGGGTGGAAAAGGCGGGTAAAAGTCCAGTTCTGGTAGCTACTTGCTATGATTCGCTACAAAAATATGGAAGAAGATTCCGACATTTGATTAAACGGCTAATAGTTACGGTTGATCACTATAGGCAATGTATCTAACCCTGAACAATTTTCAATTTTGTATTAATTATTTTCAATTATAAATTTTAAATGTCATTTATTTTGTGGATACAATCATTTAGCGTAAATATTGGAAAAAGAAAAATTAATTATTTTAAAGTTTGGAAATGATTGTGTGTTATGCTATATTGAATATTTGATATAACAATATATTGGAAAAATTAATTTAGATATTTACATTGAGGTTTACGTCTTTCTGTTCATTTTTTGTGTTATGTTTCATGATGTAACTTGTCATCCTAATCAATTGATCGGATGGCATTCGATAAAAACTGTTGGTTGAACTGTTGATTTGTTCACTACAGTGACGATAGGATAGGGTAATGCTGGAATGATGATATTAGCGACTTGTCGGCAAGGGCAATGCAACGCTTGCTGAGATTCATGAGGAAACCGTGCCAGAAGACTTGGTCGATGGAGGCAAGAAGGTGGACGTGATAACTCCGCCAGCTGGAGTGGTGGACGGAGGTAGTTCGGCTCCCGCTATGAATATATCGTTGGCGAAGATTTACGGCGAGTTGAGGACGATGTCCAGTTGTAAGCAGGAGATGATCATGCGGGGGCAGGAGATGTCCAAGTAGCTTCAGGAGATTGACATGCAGGATGATAAGACGAGCAAGCAGACGGGCGAGACCATCAAGCTATTGGATGAGACGATCGATGAAATAAATAATTATATTAGGGTCTTATTACGCTTCCGGATAAATATTAGAAAATGTTGAAATCTTTTCCTACATTATGGGAGCGAGTTATGGCGAAGAGATACCAGATATAGGGTCTTGCGCTGATTTCTCACCCCTGAAACGATAGCCAAAATTATAAC
>JAISFP010000085.1 GCA_031263525.1 Deltaproteobacteria bacterium
TCGGAGATATCCTGTCCTGGAGCTGGAGGAAGGCCGCTCTGGACCTGAAGGTAGGCCGGTCTGATTCTGGAGGAAAGTCGTCCAGGCCCCGGAGGAAGGCCGTCCAGGCTCCGGATTTATGCCGTCCTGCACCAGGAATGAGGAAGATCTGGGTCCTGCTGAAGGTTCCCCCGCTTTCGTCTGTGAACAGATACCATTCCGGCCTTACCGAGACCGGTACAGCTCTCTCCCGCCTGGCACAGGGCGGGCCTTCCAAGGGACCCTGCTCAGTCTTCCTTCGGCCCCGGGCCGGACTTCCCCCAGACTCAGGCAGGTCCATTCCGAGACCGGGGCAGGCCCTCCCGCCTGTCCCGGGGCGAGCCTTCCCAGAGGCCCTGCGCTGTCTTCCCTCGGTCCCGGGCCGAACTTCCCCCGGACTCAGGCCGGCCATTCCGAGACCGGGGCAGGCCCCTCCCGACGGGCCCTGGGCGAACCTTTCAGAGGTCCTGCGCTGTCATCTTTCGACCACCGGGCCGGACTTCCTGCGGATTCATGACGGCATTCCTCCGAGCCGGGGCAGACCCCTCCCGACGGGCCCGGGTCGTGCCTCTCAGAGGTCCTGCGCTGTCATCCTTCGGCCACCGGGCAGGACTTCTTCCGGACTCATGCCGGCATTCCTCCGAGCCGGGGCAGACCCCTCCCGACGGGCCCGTGGCGTGCCTCTCAGAGGTCCTGCTCTGGCATCCTTCGGCCACCGGGCCGGACTTCCTCCGACCATGCCGGCATTCCTCCGAGCCGGGGCAACCCCCTCCCCTCGGGCCCGGGGCGTGCCTCTCAGAGGTCCTGAGCAGTCATCCTTCAACCAGCGGGCCGGACTTCCTCCGGACTCATGCCTGCCTTTCCACTAGCCCAGGACGACTCCTCTTGTGAACGGACTGAACGCCTGCCGCCAAGCGCTGCAGGAGGACTTGACCCTCGCGAGCTCCCAGGTCAATCCGTGTCCGTGCTCAATGTTAATCTTAAGACAAAATACTTATTATGAAAGAGTTACTCGATATTTGAGAAATTAGATCCCTCGGCAACGTTACTCTCACAAAATAATACTGATTATGAAGAAGTTACTCGATATTTTGACATAAAGGCAACTCTCAGCCAGGCGACTTCCTGTTCCCTGCCGGAAGCTCCTCTGGCGCGGAGGCATCCCATACAGTGTAATATCCGTACTCGTCCGGATCACCTCTGGCACCCAGAAATTCCAGTATCTTTTCCCCTGCGCTAATAGCCTTGCCGATCTCGCGCTCGGGGAGTGGCGGAAGCCCGTCACCCTCGGCATCCGACGTCTCTGACCCGGCTCCCTTCCGGGGCTTTCCGTCTGCCCCCGCCTCCCCTGTCCCGGCATCCGGCTCCGTGCCACCTGTCACTTCAGAAACTGAGCTGTCCAGGCCAGCTGCGGCATCCAGCCGAACTTCTCCAGCGTGAGCAGCCGCCGGCACGGCCGCCACGGCAAGCGCTCCCGCGACCGGGGAGTCGTAGAGAAGAAGGCTGTGAAGCTGCTCCCCCTCCTCGTCCGGCACGGAGGAATCCCGGACTTCCTCAGGCGGCAGGACGGGCTCGGGGCCGACCGGTTCCGGCGTCTTGCCCCCGTAGAGCAGCTGAATCGTGCAGCCTGCCCCCTTCTGGCAGCTGGACGACACGAAGGTTGGCGCGACGGAAGCCCTCATGAGCCTCGCCCCGCCCTCGGGAAGCTTCTCGAACTCCACGGCCAGGACGGCGGCTCTCTCCCTGGGGACCTTGATCTGGTTCGCGATGAAGTTACCCAGCGAGTATGCAACCAGGGTCCGGCCCCGGTCGGTGGGGATTATGGTAATGGGCTGAAGCACGTGGGGGTGGGTGCCGATGACAAGATCCGCCCCCTCGGCCGCGGCCAGTTCCGCCGTCTTCACCTGTGCTGCCGCCGGGCGGTACTGGTACTCGTTGCCCCAGTGGAAAAGCGCAACCGTGACATCGGGATTCAGGGCCTTGGCGGCCCTGACGCTCGCCCTGACCCCCTCCTCGGAGATGACGTTCAGGGCAATCCCCCTTTCGTTCTTTCCGGAGGAGGGGCTGTTGGAACCGTACGTGAAGTTCACCATCGCCCACCTGAGGCCGCCGTACTCCACCAGCAGGGGCTGGCCGGGGGCTATTTCCCTGTCGCTTATGCCAGTCCAGTGGATGCCGTGCCGATTAAGCACCTCCACCGTTCTCTCGATCCCGGACACCCCCCTGTCCAGCATGTGGTTGTTGGCGAGCGTCAAGACATGAACGCCGAGGCCGACCAGGGCGTCCGCGAGCTCGTCCGGAGTGTTGAAGGAGGGGAAGCCGGTGAACTTCCGCTCCGCCCCCGAGAAGGTGGTCTCAAGGTTGCCCACCACCATGGCCTTCCTGAGGAAGGGCTTGATCCTCGCGAACTGCCGGGTGAAATCGTAGCCGTCCTTGGTCCTGGCGTACTTCAGCTGCTGCCCGTGGGTCATGATGTCCCCCAGGAAGATGACCCTGACGACGTCACCCCTGGGCACCGCGTCTCCCCGGACTTCGCCGTCCAGCCCATGCCCCGGGATGCCAGGGGCGCCTGCCGGCAGGGCCGGAAGGGAATCGTCGCCTGAATCAGGGATCCTTACCGGCTCAACTGCGGAGGGCAGTGCCCGGACCTCGGCAGTGCCCGTGACCGAGCCTGCGCCGGAGCCAGCCGAAACTGCAGCGTCCCCCGACGGTCCTTCGGCACCGGCTTCCCGGGATTCGTTGTCTGCAGCCGGTGAGGAGGAGTTGTCAGCAGGTGGGGAGGCGGAGTTGACCGCAGAATGGGAAGAGGAGTTCGCTGAAGGGGAGGCAGGCGAATCCGTGAGGGTCGACGGCAAGGGGACATCTGCAACGGATGTGTCCTGATCGATGGCAGAAGAAGATGATAAAGTCGGTGATGATGAAGTAGATAATGTTGGAGACGATGGAGATGTTGAAGACGATGGAGATGTTGGAGATGATGAATTTGAAGTTGATAATATTGGAGATAATGGTAATGATGATGAAGTGGATAATGTTGGAGATGATGACGACGAGGATGACGATGACGACGAGGATGATGATGATGATGTAGATGCCGACGACGACGGAGATGATGAAGTAGTTGCTGCGACAGGCGAGGAGCCGGACGTCACCTCAGGAGAGACGGAGGTGGCAGTCGCGGGAGAAGGTGCGGTTAGGCCTGAAGCCGAACCTCCAGCCTCTTGAGGCGGGGCGGTGGCTGTCACTGCGGAGCCTGAGGCGGTCGCATCTGGATCCGGAGTGGCTCCGTTTGTCTTTTCCGATGAGCCGGCTGAATCAGAGGAAGGGGGAGACGGAATTTCGGCCACAGACTGGCCGGCAGGTGTCACGGTCGGAGGCTGGGATGGCGGCGTCTGGAAAGGGGCGGTTGTCGCTGGGCTGGCCAGAGGCGGGACCGCCACAGGCGGGGAGTCTTCGCCGCCGGTCTGCCCCTCTGGCCCAGAGGCCGAAGAGGCTGAGAGAAGGGGCTGAACGTCCGCCTGGGGATCGACACTGCCTGAGGCATCACCGTCATTGAGTTTCAGTTCGTAGGTCACCACCTCCGGCATCCTGGAGCCGTAGCCCCTGAAAGGACGCGAGGCGGGGAGAGACGGGGCGCCGTGGATGCCGGGAGCGCCGGCCGCAGCGGCCGGGGCAGAGACAGGAGCCGTCAGGGGTGAAGTGCCCGCTTCGGCCCGCGTGTCGGGGGCCAGCCCGTCCGGACCCGGACCCGGCCTTCCGGCCTGAGACTTCCCGTCGTCAGGAGATGCTGTCGGGCGTGTCTGTGCATTGACCTCAGTGTCGGCAGGAGCCACGTCTGCCGGAACGAAGCCCAGCCCTGACATGCCAGATCTGGTGCCTCCCGCCGGCTGAGGCGAGACCGCTGACTCGTTTGCGAAAAGCGGCTGATCCCCTGTGCCGGAAAGGAACGCTCCGGAGCCGCCTCTTACTGCACGGGAACCGACCGGCGTAGCGGGATGAAGGTCCCCAGTCTCCGGGGGCCTGTCGCCAGCCGCTGGTGGGGACGACGCTTCCCCGAGCGAGACGTCGGGCGCCGCAGCGACAGCGGGGGCGGGCGAGGTGTTAAGCTCGTAAACGACGACATCGCTTGCCGAATAGCCGCGGAAACCTCCGGTCAAGCTTCCGGCCTGTTTAGGTGCCGCATATGTGGGTGCCGTGAGGGCAACAAGTGCTATCGTCAGGACAACGGTAAAAATTGTCTTTTTCATAAGGTCCGCCGAAAGTCTTGTGATGGACGTTGCGGAATGCCTCGTCACATTTAATATCGGCAATCCGCAGGATTTTAACAAGAATTCTCGACAGATGCCTAACAAAAAGGAGCGCGGGTCAAAGATCTCGGACTTAGAATCTGAAGTGTTTATCCATCTGCAGGATACCCCGACCCATGTGGCCCCACCTTATGAGGAGAAAAAAATTGAGGTAAAAAAATAAAAGCTGAATCTGAGGCTACAGGAAGAGCCGATGCCGTCGCGACAATTGCAGGCGAAAGAGACCGCGAGCAGGCGGAACGGGGCTCGGAAAAGAGGAGAATACCGAGAACTGGAGGAGTGGCGCTCGATCGTGACAAGCCTATAGAAATCAGGAAGTGAGGGAGAGATCAGGCAATCATATCGCGATCTGGAGGTGCGTCGTGATCTGGAGGCGCAGCACTCGATCGTGCAGAACTTGTCAATCTTTGAAAGTGCTGAGCCCGATCAGGTCAAGCATGCGAGATCTGAAGGAAGTGAACCAGATCAGGACAAACATATCGAGAGAAGAAGGAGCTATGCCCAATGAGAAAGCCAGCGGTTGAAAGGCAGGGCGGAGCGAGAAAAGACTAAGACAGTTCCCGCTCGGCAGGGCAGCGCAGGACCTCATGGCGCAGTGCCAGATGATGTCCGATGCCCATGCACTAAAAGAGATCATGCCAAGCCAGGGCTTGAGGTTTCACTCGACCGGCAGTGAGAGGGACCGGTCGGGCTAAGCCAGCTTGAAGTAGCACTTGCGGGTTCTCGGGCCGTCGAACTCGCAGAAATAGATGGCTTGCCAGGTGCCAAGCACAAGGGCGCCCTTGTCGATCATGACGGTCACGCTCGACCCCACGACGGACGCCTTCAGGTGTGCGGGGCTGTTTCCCTCGGCGTGACGGAAGGCCGGGTCGGCGGGGAACGCCTTGGACAGGCCCAGAAGAAGATCCGTCTGGACGTCCGGATCGGCGTTCTCGTTTATCGTCACGGCAGCGGTGGTATGCGGGACGAAGACCACGAGAAACCCGTCCCTGATCCCGGAGTCAACCAGGCATTCCCGGGCGAGGGAAGTTATGTTCACGAACCCCTCCTTGGGGGTGTTGATGCTGAACGAATAAAGCTTGCCCATGTCTCTCCTTCAATCTCTTGCTGCGGCAGTCAGCGGGTTCCGTGTCAGTCACAGGCTGCAAGACGGGCGCAACATAAGGAAACAGGGAGAAGGTTGCCCCCTGCCCAAGTAGCCGGCTCCAGAAAAGGCCGGCAAGCCTCTCAAAAAGGATGGTCTTCGGGAAGGCGCGAAAGCCTTGCGGTCGGGCTGCCGCATCCGTTTGATACGTCGAAAGCGCTTTACAGGCGTCTCATTTCATGGACCCATGCTTCCAGGGGCTTCCCTTCTTGGACCGAAACTGCCGCGGGTCTCACTCCATGGACCTAAACTTAATAGGGTATCACTCCTGGACCGAAACTTTGGACCGGTTCTTCGTCAGACATGTCAGAATCAGGGACGCGGATAACGGTTGGAAACCGGACCATGTCACCAGGGGGGTTACGGAAGGTACCGCAGGGCACCTCCGGCTGGTAAAAAAGAAAATACCTCCGGTGAAATAAGGAGTCAAGTTTTAGAATGCCAACACACTATGCAAGAGAAAATCTTAAAACAAACACAACAATAGGTATTTCAAGTATTTACAACGAATACGTTTCTATGGATTCAGATCGTGTCACGAGGTTACGTTCAAATAATAATAAAAACAATTAAATGAAATATAAAAAATTATACTATTGATATTTACATATGATATATAGAATATCTATAATATTATTACTATATAATTAATAAATAATAAATATTTAATCTTATCAAATGATGAAAAAAAATTAGAACTATGAATAATATTAATTAAATATAAAATTTTAAAAAAATTAATAGAAATAAATTTATCAACATGATAATCTCGAATTAGTAAGAAATTAATGTAAAAATGTTAGATGAATAATCAACGATAATACTTGGGAAAACGGCCTCAAAAATCCGGATAAGAGTATTATTAAAGTCACTTCAGCTGAAAAACGAATCCAGAATTGAGATTTGGGTGAACTATTAAACTTCCACGTATTCTGAGGAAAGTTCAATGAAGAACACAAAATGTCGTCCGCAGGGAATGAAAGGCTATCTGTCAATCGATAGGCGTCATACATTGGATAAGCGGACATGTCGGCCAAGAGAGTACCCCGACTTCACCCAACAGACTTTTAAATGGATACCGGAGCTAAAAATTACGATCACTTAAATAGTATAAACGTCTGACATCAGGATAAAAACGACTTGAGGAGAAGTTCGTCAAGGGAGACTGTACGGGCAAGAGGGCAAGTCCAGCATATTGAAGGTCCTGCGTGAAGATTGGCTCCGTCCAAGCCGGTAGATGACTGGGTGCCATGCCCTGGCAAAGGGAAGAGGCTTCTGCGGTTGATGGCCTGAACTAAGACATATTACGAGTTCGGTATCCGTTCACGGGTAGGCCGCCCTGGCCATGGAGGTAACCTGTCCTGGAGCTGGAGGAAGGCCACCCTGGCCACGGAGGCAGCCTGTTCTGGAGCTGGAGTAAGGCCGCCCAGGGCACGGAGGCAGCCTGTTCTGGAGCTGGAGGAAGGCCGCCCAGGGCACGGAGGCAGCCT
>JAISFP010000178.1 GCA_031263525.1 Deltaproteobacteria bacterium
TAGGCAGGGTCAGGGCGGTAGGGTTTCGAGGGAGGAATTATGACCGGAGGGTAAGAGTGATTTGAGTCAGGCGCGAGAGCCGGAGGGTGGGAAGGCTTAGGGTGGGGTTGAGGCCGGCATGGGCAAGTGGCGAAAGGTCTTTAGGCAGGAACAAGTACTGAATGGGTGAGAGCTTTGGGGGAATGGTTAGGGCCTGAGGTGGAGAGCAGGGCAGTTTCATGGCCTAGCTCTCCCGCCAGGCGGCACCACCCAAACATTAGAGAAACGGGGTGCCCGCAGGCGAAGTTGCCCGGCTCTTGTTGCGGCCACCCGCTGGGCCGGCCTTCCCGCATGTTGTGTCCAGTCCTCCCGCCACAGCCTCCAGCTGCGTGGACACATTTAATTTCCGAGGTAATATCTCTTAACAGTGGCTGTCCGAACCTGGACCCTGCAAGTTATTACTCAATCAGATAAATGTCACCCAAAATGAGAATTTGCTATTTCCTTTCGAGATGGGAAGGCTAAAAGCCTAATCCATCTTCAGCATCACTACATAATTAATATTCTATCCATCAATACAACATGCTTGCTATTACTTTGTATGAAAATTTATCTTACCCGGACGGATAAATGTCAGCGATGTGAAGTGTGAGGTTTATGCTCCCAAACACAAAAGATACAGAATTGTAGTTTTCTGATCTCCGCATCAATTTTTTTCAACTCGTCCATTCTCAGGTGACAAATGTTCTAGAGTAACTGGTTTAGCTACTTGAATGCCTTCCACAACGAGAATACAAAATCAGAGTAAAATTAAGGGTTAAGCGCATAAACCCATAATTTTGGATAAGAATGCGCGTTGGAATTCGTGGAGACTATTTGAGTAAATTCGCATTTTCGCTGACATTTATCCGCCTGGGTAATATTACTGCAACACCATAACCATGCTCACTTTTAATTCCCTGTGTAATACGTCACGGACATTTATCCGACTGGCTAATAATGTCCGCCTGCAAGAGAGAAGGCTTCCCTCAAAGGCAGTCACGGGGCAGGGACGAAAGCCCCGGCCGCATGATGGCCAGCGCTCTTTCCCAGGCCGTTGCGGCGTCCCGGCGTCCGGAAGGGAACTCTGCCCTGACATGCACGGAGGGAAAGCCGCTCCCTCCGAACGGCTCCGGCAGGGACTGTTCCGGGGATCCTGCTACCTACATCGTACATCGGAACAGGAGCCAGCCGTCATTTCACGGTAGACGGACAGGTGTCTTCAGGACGTGAGCCAGAACTGCGGGGGTGACCGAATCCTCGTAAGGCCCGGATCTTCCCGCTCTGGCCGGTGTCGTTTTGGTCAGATTCTCGCTAGAAAATCTCTGAACGCATCCTGCCTAATGCTGGATGAGGCGCGAGGCGGATGCCCTCAAGATTGTGAAACTGTATGTTTTCCTGAAAATCATAAGCCTCAACCCTCAACCGTGAACAGATACCCTTTTGGAACGGGCCGGGGCCTGAAGGCAGCCATGAGTCAGGTGCCCGCTCAAGAGCCGGCAAGGCCGGAACCCTGCCAGAGGCGCACGGAAGGGTGCCGGCCTTGCCGTATCCCGCCGAAAACTGCCGCCGCGCCTGGCCGCGACCGCAAAGGCCCTGAGCCGGCCCGCACGAGGCAGACGATCCCGGACCCCTGAAAGGCACGGTTGCAGCCGGATAGGCGCCCCGAGCCGGGCATGGCCCACGCGGAGAGCCGCCAGGCCCCTCGCGGGACGCCTCGGCGGGGCTGCGGGCCCGAAATCCGGTGGCTGTCGGGTCCGGACGCAATTCCTGGCAGGCGCAATCCCCCTAGAACACCATTGCCAGATCGTTTCTCAGCTGCACCGTGGCAGGGTTGGCCTTGCCGTAGACGGTCTCGGCGTCCTTCACGAGGGCTATGTAGGCGGCCTTGGCCGCTGCCCGCATGCCCAGGCTCCTGTATGCCTTGGCCAGATCGCTCCGGGTGGCCATGGTCACCTTGTCGCTGGCGCCCAGCCTGGAGGTCTGGTAGGAGGAAATCTTCTCAAGGAGGGGGAGGGCGCTGGCCCAGTCCCCGCGGTCGACGAAGATCTGGGCGACCTGGGCGCGGCTGGCCTGGGTGTCGTCGCTCGTGTCGCCCAGGATCCTCTCGCGGGCCTCCAGGACCTCGGCCGCCGCCTTGAGCGCCTTGTCCTTGTCGCCGGAGTCGTAGTAGACCTTGACCAGGTAGGACTTTACCGCCAGGTGGTCCGGGCTGTCGGCCCCGCGGAGCTTCAGGAGCCCGTCCATGGAAAGCTCCAGGAGCCTCGCGGCCTCGGCGTTCTCCCCCAGCCCGTTCAGGACCATGGCAAGCGACACGCGGGCGTTGAAGGTCTCCATGTGATCGGGGCCCAGGGCCTCCTCGCTGCGTCTGAGGGTCTCCTCGTAGAGGGTCCTGGCCCTGGCGAGGTTCCCTTCCAGGAACTGGTGGTAGGCCACCCTGGCGCTCGAGTGGATGGTGTCGGGATGGTCGGGCCCGAGCGACTGCATCCGGCTCTTGAGCACCCTGTCGAAGACGTTCCTGGCCTCTTCCAGGTTCCCGAGCTTCTCGTGCATGCCGGCTATCTCGGTCAGGGCCCTCAGGGTCTCGGAATGCTCTGCGCCCAGATGCTCCTCGCGCCAGACGTAGACGATCTCGAGCTCCCGCCTGGCGCCGGAGTAGTCCTGGAACTGGTCGACCAGCACTCCCGCCAGCATCACCCGGGCCTCGCAGGATTTCAGGTTCTCCGTATTGCCGAAGAACCTTATCCTGGCGTCCACGGCCTTCCGGTACATGTCCCTAGCCCCGGCGGGGTTCTTCTCGCGCGTGCTGAGCCAGGCCAGCGCCAGGTAGGTGTTGACCGACCAGGGGTGGTCGGGGCCCAGTGTGGCGCCCTCTATGGCCATGACCTTCTCCAGGATCTCCCTGGCCTTGGGGAGCTCGTTCCTGATCTGGCTCACGAAGCCGGCGAGCGCCATCGACTCGGAGACGTCGGGGTGCTCCTGGCCGTGGAGCTCGACGCGGGCCTTGGTCACCGTGTCGATGAGCGCGTTCACCTCGGCGAAGTCGAAGCTGTCGGCCTTGGGCACGGCGTCCTCGTAGATGGCCTGCGCGAGCTGGAGACGGGTCTCCAGGGCCTCGGGGTCCTTCTCGCCCTTCGAGGAGACCTGTGCGGCCAGGATATCGCGAAGCTCCTGGATGTCCGCGGGCTCCTCGTGGTCGGCGGCCCGCTTGGACTGGATCCGCCCGCGCCTGGCGAAGAGGGTCTCGTCCGCGTCCCCGGTCAGGGCCGCCCTCCTTTTGGTGTCAAGCTTGGCAAAGTAGGCGAAGGCGTCCTCGTCCTTGTCCTGGTAGAGGATGGCGTAGCCCAGGATGTCCTCGAGCTGCATCACGAGCGGCGAGAGGTCGCCCCCGGCGGCCTTCCGCAGGAGCGGGTCCAGCTCCCCGGCGTATTTTTCCGCCTCCTCGAAGTAGCCCGCCTTGGACAGCGCCCTGGCGTAGGCCACCCTGGCCGTCAGGGCCTTCTCGGACTCGGGCCCGAACTCCCTGGCCGCCGCGTCGGCCCACTCCTTGGCCTTGTCCTTGGCGGCGGGATAGAGTCCCTTCTTGAAGAGATCAGTCGCCTGGGTCTCCAGGGCCTCGGCGGACTGGGGGGCCGCGGCGGACTTGGCGCCTGCCGCGGCGGCGGCAGGCGCTGTCTCGGCAGGCTTGGCGTCAGACGCGGCGGCAGGCGCGGTCTCGGCGGGCTTGGCGTCAGGCGGGGCTACCGCCGGCGCGGTCTCGGCAGGCTTGGCGTCCGTCTGGATGCCTGCTGGACCGGTCTCGGCAGGCTTGGCGTCAGACGAGGCGGCAGGCGCGGTCTCGGCAGGCTTGGCGTCCGTATGGATGCCTGCTGGACCGGTCTCGGCAGGCTTGGCGTCAGACGCGGTCTCGGCGGGCCGGGCGTCAGCCTGGGCGGCCGCCGGCGCGGTCTCGGCAGGCTTGGCGTCCGCCGGGATGCCTGCTGGACCGTTCTCGGCAGGCTTGGCATCAGCCGGGGCGCCTGCGGGACTGGCGTCCCCGGCGGCATCATCCGGCTTGCTGTCGGCAGGCTTGGCTCCGGCCTGGATCCCCGAAGGTCCGGAATCGGCACGGGCCGCAGGGGCAACTGCCGGCCCGGAATCGGCTGCGGCGTCCGAGGGCTTGGCGTCCGAGGCACCGGCAGGCCCGGCACCGACCGTCGAGTCGGCGGTTCCAGAATCTGACGGGGCCGTAGCCGGAGTGGCTGTCGTAGCCGTGGACGGTCCCCCACCGCCGCCAGAGGTGCCGGCCGGCCCGGCCACTGCAGGAGCCCCGGCTGGCCCGGCATCCCGGGCACCCGAACCGGACTGGGGAGACGCGGCTCCGCCAGAGGCGTCCTCTGGGACTTCCCCCCCTGCGTCTCCGGTCTCGGCAGCCGGCATCAGGTCCTGGCCGGGCGTCGGCGGAAAGGGCCCCATGGCGTCACCGGCATCCTGCCCGTCCGCGGAGGGGGCGGCAGGAGGCTGGGCCGCCGGGCCGCTGTCCTGGGCGGACAGGGACGGGGCCGCTCCCAGTGCCAGGAGGAGCAGGACTGCGGCCAGAAGGCTAGACGGGACGGCAGGGAAGATTCGGTGTGTCATGTTGCTCACGGGCTGGCCTCAGGAGGACGGGAGGTCAGAGGGGAGGGGGCCCGGAAGGGGGCCCGCAGGTGGGAGATGATCGGAGGATCCGGCGGGCAGCTATCGAAAGGTCGCAGAGGCGCACTGGCAAAAACCATTATACCCCTTAGGAGGGTGTGAAGTCACTGTGAGAGGGCCCGCCCGGGCCAGCCTTCCAGCAGGGCTGACAACGGTACAGTTTCATGCGGGAGTAAGCAGACATGGCAGGGCCTGGGCTGAAGACGCGGGAAGAGACGGGTCAGGGCCTCGTCTGAAGATGCAGTTATAGACGGGTGCAGAGCCTCGGGAGGAGATGGAGGTGGAGAAGAAGATGGAGATGGAGATGGAGATGGAGATGGAGACAGGACAGTTGCTGGACAGGTTTGCAAGCTATGGACAGTCAAGTTGAAGGTGACGGTGATGATTAATGTCGAATCGGAAATAACTCGAGGGAGTGAGAAAGGACGGTTGACCAGTTGGCAGCGGCCAATACAGAAGCAATGCTCTGGTGCCAACTAGTGCAAACTTATAAGGCCGCCCTGAGCCTGAAGGAAGGCTGACCAGGACCCAGAGGACAGAGGAAGGCCGACCAGGACCCGGAGGAAGGTCGCCCCGAGTCTGGAGGATGGCCGCCCTCACCCGGAGGATCGCGCCCCGGCCTCCGGCCATCACGCCACCTGACTGACCGCCCAGCCCGTGGCGTTCTTCCACCTCTGTCGTACCCTGCGATGCCCCCTTCGTCAGTCAGCTACCAACTTGGTCAACCCCCCATTTCTTGTATTCAAGGGGTTATTTCCGATTCGACATAAATAATCATTCTAAATTATAGCACATTATTTTAAGACATAGCAATATTAACACATATTAAAAATAAGTTGCACCATTTAATGAAACAAATTAAGGTAGTTTAATTGAAACTTATGAGCATGAAATGTGTATCCTACTTTATTTTTGACGTTCCTTAAACTCGAACACAACAAATATTTAAATATATTAAGAGAAAAAAAATCTGGCATAAGGTTTCTTCAGTAAAGAATAATGGACATAAAATTTTTATTGATTAAATAATTTTAGATCTAACTTGAGCAATTTTTTTGGATGCCCAATCGATGGTGTAAAACCTGAACATGCAATCATCGTAACCATGAATCGCTATCGTGCAGGCAATTGTCTTCATGCCGCTCATGTAAAAAGGCCTGACATATTTCTTTGAAACTATCTGCGTGAAAGCTTCGGCTGTGAGAGATTCCAAAATTTTCTTCACGTTTTCATCCATATGCTGGAATGCGGGCAACTTGGCATCAGGGGGGGGGTACACTTTCGTCTGAGACGACGTTTCATTAATTTTGCCTTTTTTATACTTGATTTCTATAACTATCAAAGTATTATGGGGGGCGGTATAGACAATGTCGCAACGGCCACTTCCGACAACCTGCTCAGGACGTGCTTTAATTTCTCCTATTACGCTTCCGGATAAATATTAGAAAATGTTGAAAGATATTCCCACATTATGGGAGCGAGTCATGGCAAAGAAATACCAGATCTGGGTTCTTACACTGATTTCTCACCCCTGGAACGATAGCCCAAATTATAACATTTAACCGAACTCGTAATATATTGAGAAGACAAAGGAGTAAATTTTGAAAAGTTGTCTCGTTAAGATTATTCAATGTTGGCGCACTGAGACCAAGGAATGAAGAAAAAGTTCTCTCACATTCATAAGCATTCAGCGAGTTGAACGAATTGACAAAAGAGGAGTATATTTTGTTGATGCTACCGTGAAGGCCAGGAAATGGGGAATCCATTCTAATAAAGTCTTGAATTAGCGCAAAAAATATTTCGTTGTTGGGGCATTTGAGCTTATATGTAATGACATTTACATTGACTGTAGCCTTGACAGGCGCCTTGTCAGATTTCTTGTCGTTAATGATGGTATTGCCAATATTATCGGCGGAATTATCAATTTTATCAGCTGAATTATCAATAGTGAGGTATCCAGTCTGAAAAAGTAAAGATTCAATAGTTAAGTCTTTTATGTCAATTACAGAACCAAGAGTCTCTTTAATATTGAGATCTCTTGAAAGAATTTTGAAATATATGTCAGCCATATGCCTGAATTTGCATGCGGCTAACGAAGTTCCTGAATAGTACCAGTAATAATCGGAACACCTATTACTCAAGCAATTTGTCACCGAAAAAGGATTATAAACGTTGGGCTTATCTTTTCCGAAAGAATAACCATCATACCAGTCTTTTAGCTGATCTAAAAAAAATTTTACATCTGATCCCTCAGGAAATTGTCCAGATTTTTCCAAATGAGGAAGAGCTAAAAGCATATGGTCAGAAAAATTGGATTTTATCTCATCTTCCGTGAAACCGCATATGGCAGAATAATCAGGATTAAGAGATATGTCAACAATATTATTCAAGCCAGAAAATATTGAGAGTTTGGAAAATTTTAAGATGCCTGCTATAAATGTCATTCGTAACATGTTTTCACAATGTTTTATGGTACTATAGAATTCGTGTAGTATTTCTCGAATCTTGTCCGTTCTATCAGAATTACTGATGTTGCCCAAAAGCGGGAAGTCGTATTCGTCAATGAGAAGCACTACGTTCGCGGGAGAATTGCGTATTGTTGAAGGATTTTTGGCCATTTTGGAAAAAGGAGGATGTTTGACAGATAATTTTCCTATGATTTTATCAATGTCATTGACATTTTTAACAGGCCGGATGCCGAGATCGTGGAGGCTGATTATTTTGTCCAGTCTGTCCCGTAACTTTCGCTTGAAGTCTTTCGGCTCATGGGGAAGGCCGGCAAAATCGAGACGGATAACAGGGTATGTTTCCCATGAGTAGCCAGAATCGTCTTTGCCTATCTCCATTTCGATGAAAAATGCTTTGTTGCCCTCAGCTATGTTCTGGATAGTGTCAAGCAGGAGAGTTTTGCCGAACCTCCTTGGCCTGGACAGGAAATACGTGGATATATCGGAATCGAACAGTTGGCGGATAAGCGATGTCTTGTCAACCACTACAGCGTTATTAATAATGAACTTGCCCAGAACGGCAGAATCGGGCACCAGCCCCTTCGGTGCCTTATCAGTTCCCACTGCCTTGCCGTTTTCGACCAAAACTGATTCCTCCCGAGATGACATGCGAAATTCGATAATCGCCACACGACTGTCAGCATAATTTATAGTATTGCTGTCGTTCTGTCAAATCAGATTTTGGCCGTCTGCTTACGGGCGTCCTAAGTCTTCGGAATGAACTGGGAGAAGCGGCGAATTTTGGCTCGAAATATGCTAAACATGCCTATTGAAGTGGCTGAGTTCGCGATCATATTTAAAATCCTGTGCTCCGTCTTGCTGCGAGGAGCCCCGACCCTTGCGGGAGACCTTTCAGAATCCCGAGAACGCAACTTTTCTAACCGTTCTCCATCAGCGCGGCGGCAAACTCCCCAGCGCCAGGGCTGAGAGACTGCCGAGGCGCCTCTCTGTCAGCGGTATCAGCGCAAAAATTGCACAGAGCCAAAATATCGCGGGAACAAACCGGAGATGCTCCTTAAATAGTCCCGACAGGCTGGCGCACCAGGTCTGTGCCAAGGTATGGCCAACAGGTCAGTTGTACGCCGGAATGTCAAAAAATGTATACAGGGGAGCCGTCCAGAAAAGAATCAGCAAAAGCTATGGGAATAGAAGCCGTTTCCTCCTTGCTGCTATTTATGCGTTTCGCCTCTCTGTCTTCTTTCCTAAGACAGGGCGAAAAGGCAGCCTGAAGCCAGGTCAATCAAATGGATAAGAATGAATCCCCCGGAAATCGAGAAAATTGGCAACCGCTGACTGGCGACCGGCATAAAATTTAAATAATTCATTACGCTCCGCAAACAGAAGAAGGGCATGGATAAAGATGATTACCAGAAGACAGAATGTTTGATTCCTGGCTATGGGGCCTGCGAACATGTTCGTTCTAATGTCGTTTTTAACATCCTTGATTTTGTTGGGAACATATAGGCTTAAAAGAGGAAAAAAAGGAGAACATAAACGGTTCGCTCTATCCCGCATCCCCTTATCCAGAAAATCGATTTTTAAACCCTTTAACTTTTTTTTAAAATTTTCCTCTCATTGCTTTCTAAAACTACATATGTGAATTCTGCAATGTCGTAATATTTAAGGCCCATATTCAGGGAATAAAATTTAACAAATAGTTTTTTTCCCGGACATGTCAACCGAATGCCATCAGACAGGGGATCCTTTCTCTAATGTTGCCTGAGATGCCTGGCTAGATTGCAAGGGAAAAAGTTTCATGGCGGACATGCCCCGCAACGGCCTGGACTTCAGGGCGGACAAGCCCCTGGACAGCATGTTCCATGCAACTTAAAAGGCCTTCTCCAGCCAACCCTCCCTGGCTTGCCAGACCAGTTCTCCGGAAGCTTAGCCCAGCCGCATAATCTGGACAGGGCAAGGATAGAGGTCGCGTAAAGCCCCTGAGTTTGGAAAGGTCATGCCACGGCCCAGATCCCGGCCTCCCCGGCCCTCCCATCCCTCCGCTCAGAGGGTCTGACTCCCCGGCCCTCCATCCCTCACATCCCTCAGCTTTGCCGGCCGACCTCCCCGGCCCTCCCATCCCTCAAATCCCTCAGCTTTGCCGGCCGACCTCTGCGAGGCGGGACGGCATCAGCGCGGCGGGCCAGCCCCGGCCTGCCTGGCCAGCACATCCCTCAGAGCGGCGGGCCGGGCTGGGACGCCAGCGCGTCAGCGGGCGCCACGCCCTGCTCCAGAGTGATTATGGCATCCATGGCGCTCTGGAAGTCGGCTGTAAGGACCAGATCGGCAATCGCCGCCACCGACTCCTGCTTCTTGGGGGAGAGGGGCAGGGCCTTGAGCCTGGCGAGCGACGCGTCCACCGCGGCCACGTCGTAGCTGTCTATGGCGGAGCGGAGGGCGCCCAGGCTCCTGAAATATTCCGGGCCGACGCCCCCGTCCCGGCGGCCGGGTCGCGACGCGGCCAGGAGCTCCCGGATCCTGGCAGTCAGCATGTTCAGCTCCTTGCGGAAGGGGCCAGCCCCGTCGCGCACCGCGGCCAGGTTCCCGGAACGGCCGGCGGCCTCCAGCTCCGCGGCCATGCCGGAGAGGGGGTCGGCGCCAATGTTGGCTAGCGAGCTCTTCAATGCATGCACCGTGATGGTGAAGTCCTGGAGGCTGTCACTGTCGTGCATGCGGTCCAGGACCGAGCTCCGCTCGCGCACGTCCCTTATGAAGACGCCGAGGGTGTCGAACCAGCGGGCGCGGGACCCGCCGGTCCGCCTGATGCCCGCCTCCGCGTCCAGGCCGTCTATGGAGGGGAGGGGCGCCTCGGGCGAGGGGCCGCCGTCCCCGGAGGAGGGCGGCGGGGGTGGGCCGTAGAGCTTGTCGGCGGGAAGCCACTTGCGCAGGACCTCGTCCAGCCTGAACACGTCTATGGGCTTGGAGAGGAAGTCGTTGAAGCCCCCGTCCAGGAAGGTCTTGCGCATGCCGCTCACCGCGTTCGCGGTGAGCGCTATGACCGGGAGGCGGGCCCAGGCCCCCCCGTCCGCCCGCCGAATCTCCTCCACGGCCTTCATGCCGTCCATCTCGGGCATCATGTGATCCATGAGCACCAGGTCCAGGCCCCCGGCCCGCACCCTCTCCACGGCCTCGCGGCCGTTCATGCAGGTGAGGACGGTGATCCTGTAGGGCTGGAGGAGCCCCTCGGCCACGAGCAGGTTGGACGAGAAGTCGTCCACCACGAGCACCTTCGCCTCGGGGGCGGTGAAGGTGGCCTTCTGCTTGCGGTCGGGACCGGCGGAGCCGGGCCGGAACTCGCCCATGGGCTCCCAGTCGAAGACTATCTGCGAGAAGGTGGCGGTGAAGCGCGAGCCCCTGCCGAACTCCGACTCCACGGCCACGTCCCCGCCCATGGCGTCGCAGAGGCTCTTGGCTATGGAGAGGCCCAGCCCCGTGCCCTCGATGCTCGGGTTCAGCTGGGCGTCGACCCGGCTGAACTCGCGGAAGAGCTTGGGGAAGTCCTCGGCCTTGATGCCTATCCCGGAATCCTCCACCCTGAAGGTGAGCCTGACCGTGTGGTCCCCGGTGGGCTCCGAGGAGGCGGAAAGGCGGATGAAGCCCTCCCTGGTGTACTTGACGGAGTTCGTGAGCAGGTTCATGAGCACCTGGCGGATGCGGACCGCGTCGCCTATGAGGACGCAGGGGAGCTCGGGGGAGATGTCCACGGCGAACTCAAGGGTCGTCTCCGCCACCTTGACCCGGATGATGGTGAGCAGGTCGTTTATCGTGGAGGCGGTGTTGTAGGGGACGGAGACTATGGAGAGCTGGCCGGTCTGGATCTTCGAGAAGTCCAGGATCTCGTCTATGATGCCCAGGAGTATCTCGCCCGAGTTCTGGATGCCGGTCACGTACTCCAGGCCCTTCGGCTTGCCGTACTCGCGGTGGACGAGCTCCGAGAGGCCTATTATGGCCGAGAGCGGGGTCCTTATCTCGTGGGACATGCGGGCCAGGAAGGTGGACTTGGTCTGGTTCTCCCGCTCGGAGCGCTGGCTGTCGCTGTAGAGCCTGATGAGCACCAGCGAGAGGGCAGTGGCGAAGACGAGCCCCAGGGCGCAGAGCGCCCCGAGCGCCATGTAGACGTCCCTGTAATAGGTCCAGTAAGGGGTGATGAGGGCCACGTACCAGCCGTTGTACATCTCGCGGATGGAGGCTATGGCCTGCTCGCCGCCGCTCTCCGGGAAGCGGAACGCCCGGACCTGGCCGGAGGCCAGGAGCCCCTCGTAGATCTCCCTGTACCCGTCGGAGACGTCCCTGAACAGCTTCCCCTGGTGCCCGGGGTCCGGGTGGCCCACCACCAGCTTGTCGGCGTTCATGATGACGCCGTAGGTGCCCGCGGGAAGGGGCAGTGTGTCCATGTACGCCTGGAAGAAGGACATGTCCGCGTCGACCACGACCGCCCCCCTCCGGGTCCCCGCCGCGTCCGTCACCGCCCGGACCATGCTGATGACCATGGTCCCCTTCCCCGCGTCCACGTAGGGCTCCGTGTACGCCACCTCCCGGACGCCGCCGTTCACGGCCGCGTCGAACCAGGGCCGCGTCTCCGGGACGAAGCTCTCGTCGGGGAGGTAGCCCATGCTGTCAACCAGCGCCCCGTCCAGGTAGGCGTAGATGCCGTTCAGCCCCAGGAGCCACCTGGAACGGTCCCGCAGGAGGAGCGTGGCGTCCTCCAGGTAGGAGGTCACCTCCTGGACTGAGGCGCCGCCGTTCAAGAGCGTCTCCACCTGGTCGGCGGCAAGCGCGAGCGCCGCCTCGGGCTCCGCGAAGCCCAGGCGGATGTAGGCCTCGGTGGAGACCATGGACTCCTCCAGGT
Organism: Deltaproteobacteria bacterium; assembly: GCA_031263525.1. Lineage (GTDB taxonomy): Bacteria > Desulfobacterota > Desulfarculia > Adiutricales > Adiutricaceae > JAIRZX01. Next base: position 12,046 of record JAISFP010000178.1, read on the forward strand.
TCTGGAGGATGTTCCTGTTCACCACCGTTCCCAGGGCGAGGTAGCTCGTCACCGCCATGAGGGTGAAGGCCGCGTAGACCATGATGATCTTGACGGCGTTGGCCTTGAGGCTGCTCTTCCATTCCATAGGTGGCACCCTGGCCGGGACGACGTGCCTCCGGCAGCGACCTTTCCTCAGATCCGGCTCGCGCCCGGACAGTTCCGGCCGCGGCCCGGCAGGGATCGGGTCGTCCCGGCCGGGCTAGCAGGCATCTTAGCAGAATTTCTCCCGTTAACAGAAATCCTCACGGTCCGCAGGCGCAAGGGAGCCCGCCCGTGTCCCGCCAGCGACCTTCCGGATCACTTGCCTCCGGCTTCCCGCCAGGCAGGCGGGGTTCCGGGCCATGTCTGCGGCAAGCAGGGTCAGGGTCGGAACGGAGCCTGCCGCCGATGCCAGCGGCCTGCCGGCTTGCGGGCGGCGGGGTTCCGGGCCATGTCTGCGGCAAGCAGGGTCAGAACGGAGCCTGCCGCCAATGCCAGCGGCCTGCCGGCTTCCGGGCGGCGGCCTTCCGGGCCATGTCTGCGGATAGCAGGGTCAGAACGGAGACTGCCGCAAATGCCAGCGGCCTGCCGGCTTCCGGGCGGCGGCCTTCCGTGCCATGTCTGCGGCAAGCAGGGTCAGAACGGAGCCTGCCGCCAATGCCAGTGGCCTGCCGGCTTCCGGGCGGCGGCCTTCCGTGCATGTCTGCGGCAAGCAAGGTCAGAACGGAGCCTGCCGCCCGTGACAGGGGCCTGGCGGCTTCCGGGAGGCGGCCAGAAAGGCAGGGAAGCGGCTTTCCGGTTCATGGCCGACGACCTCGCGAGGCAGCAAGGAGACTGGAGCCGAAGTTGGAGCAAGGCGGGTGTTCAGGGAGCTGGACTGAGGTGGCCGGAGCCGTTGCCGGACGGAGAGTGGTGTGCCGGGAGCAGGACTGAGGTGGCCGGAGCCGTTGCCGGAGCGAGGGGGAACAGTGAATCGAACTGGTGAGGCCGGAGGCGAAGCCGGAACGGAGGGGATCGGGAGCAGAACTGAGTAGGCCGGATCCGTTGCCGGAACGGACCGGTTCCGAAGCAGTCAAGAGGGGGGCAACACCAGGTTCCCATCGAAGATGTATGAGGAGAAGCGAACGGTGGAGGCAGGAACCGGGGCTGAACTGAGGATGGCGAGGCAAAGGCGGGAACCGGCGGCTGAATTAAGCGGAAAAGGGAAGAATCTCTAAAATGGGAAAAAAATTAAAGAAACAGGGAACTGGCAGAAATCCTGGCAACGTGCCTGTTTAAAGAAAATGCCGGGTCTTGCAGCAGGCTCGACGGCTGGAAGGTGACGCGGTCTGAGAGGGCGTCAACCTGAAAAGACAAGAAGAGGAAAATCAGCAGAACAAGCTTAACATGAAAAAAAAGGGGAAACCTGGAAAAAAACAGGGAAAACAGGAAAAATGGAAATCCCGGCTCCGCCCTCACCCGAGAGCCTTCTCGAAGACCGCCACCACGTCCGGATCGAAGGCAGTGCCCGCGCCCTCCCTCAGGATGGCCCGCGCCGCGGCATGATCCATCGCGATCCGGTAGGGACGCACGCAGATCAGGGCCTCGTAGACGTCGGCTACGGCCATGAGCCTGCCCAGGAGGGGGATGTCCTCGCCCCTGAGCCCGCAGGGGTATCCCCGGCCGTCCCATCGCTCGTGGTGGTAGCCGGCCAGGATCCTCGCGTAACGGAGGTAGTCGCCCGCCCCCTTCGCGTCCGAGATCCTGCGGATGAAGGCTGTCCCCAGCTCCACGTGGCGGCGGGCCTGCTCCAGCTCGGCCGGGGTGAGCCTTCCGGGCTTCATGATTATCTCCTCGGGGACGTAGAGCTTCCCGATGTCGTGGAGAAGAGCCGCTGGACCCAGGAGCCTCAGGTCCCAGCGGTCTGTCTCGGAGGGCCAGTTGCGGGAGAGGTGGGCGGCCTCGAAAAGGACGAACACGCTCCCGCTCCCCGCGGCGGCAGAGACGGCAGCCGCGGCCTCGACGTCGGGGGGGACCCAGGCGGCGCGGCTGGCCAGCGCGGAGATCACGGCTCTCTGAGTCCGAAGGAGCGCCGTAAGCGAGTTGTCCCGGGTGCCTGCGCCCGCGACAGAGTCGGCCTCATGACCGGCCCCCCCGGACTCCCAGCTTCCGGAGTCGGCACCGGCTGCGGCCGGCCCCGGACCCCCGGCACCGGGAGATCCGGCCAGGTTCTCGGCCTCGTACGGTCCGGGCGGACTCCCGGACCCTCCTGCCGCCCTGTCCCCGGCATCTGGCTCTCTGGCGGCCTGGACGGCCCGTGACGCCCGCGCCTCGAGCTCCCTGTTCCGGCGGCGGAGGCGGCCCAGCTCTATGTGGATGGCGATTCGCTGGCGGAGCAGGGGCGGCGAGAAGGGCTTCATTATGTAGTCGGAGGCCCCCAGGCTTATGCCCTCCAGCTCCTTGTCGGCATCGCTCAAGGCCGTCAGGAAGATGACCGGGATGTCGCGGGTCTCGGGGCTGGAACGGAGGATCTGGATGGCCTCGAAACCGCTCATCTCGGGCATCACGACATCCAGGAGAATGAGTTCCGGCTTCTGCTTGTCCAGGAGATCCAGCATCTTGCGGGCTGAGGACACGGTGAGCACGGTATAGTCGTCGGAGAGGCTCACCTTCCCGGCCATGAGATTGGTGCGGTTGTCGTCCACCAGCATGATGAGCGGCGGCGAATCAGCCATTCCGTTTCCCCCTGTCCCCACCTCCCGGACGGGATAGCGCTAAATATAATTTTACAATATGATACCCGGCAAAAGTTGCGATTGTCAAGAATGACCGCCATCGCTCATTCTCCGATGTCCATTCTCCGCTGTCCATTCTCCACCATTTACCAACACTCCACCCTCCTCGTAACCGTTGACCTGGAGCCTGGACTGCCAGGCGCAGTCAACTGCCAATCCCAATCCCTAAACCGCTGCCCCTCCTCCAAACTCACCGTCTTTCCGCATCCCGCTCATTCTCATCCTCCTCACAATCGCCATCGTCATCAATCACCTCCATCATCTCCATCATCTCCGTGTTCTCCACAGTCATCAACAGGACCCTTGTCGTCACCATCTCTTCGCCATCATCTCCGTCTTCTCCACAGTCATCACCAGGACCCTTGTCGTCACCATCTCTTCGCCATCATCTCCGTCTTCTCCTTGTCAATCACCGGCACCCTTGTCGTCACCATCTCTTCACTATCGTCTCCGTCTTCGCCATGCTCATCACCGGCACCCTTGTCGCCACCATCTCGACGCCATCATCTCCGTCTTCTCCATGGCCATCACCAGGGCCATTGTCACCACCAACTCGTCGCCTTCATCTCCGTCTTCTCCTCAGTCATCACCGGCACCCTTGTCAACACCATCTCTTCGCCATCATCTCAGTCTTCTCCACAGTCATCACCAGGAACCCTTGTCGTCACCATCTCGTCGCCATCATCTCCTTCTTCGCCATGGCCATCACCGGCACCCTTTTCACACCATCTCGTCGCCATCATCTCCGTCTTCGCCATGCTCATAACCGGCACCCTTGTCAACACCATCTCGTCGCCATCACCTCCGTCTTCGCCATGGTCATCACCGGCACCCATGTCATTTCAAGTCTGCATTTCATGTTTTCCGACACAGATTAACCCCCCCGACCCTCCCGGAAAACGGCTGCAGCCCGGTTTTCGATTCGTCCCTGACGCCCTGGACTTCTAATTTTTCTGCTGGTAGAATTTCATCATTCGACGAACATTTCCGCGACGGCGCGAGTCTCAGAGCGTCCGCCAGGTCCCGGCGGGGGGATCTTAAGTCCCCTCAGCGGGCCTCCGGCCGTCCGCCAGGCCCCGAAGGGGGGATCTAAGTCCCGTCAGCGGGCCTCCGACCGTCCGCCAGGCCCGGCGGGGGGATCTAAGTCCCGTCAGCGGGCCTCCGGCCGTCCGCCAGGTCCCGGCGGGGGATCTTAAGTCCCGTCTGCGGGCCTCCTGCCGTCCGCCAGGCCCCGGCGGGGGATCTTAAGTCCATCCTGTCGGCCACCGTTCGAGAGTCCCTCTCCGGAAAAGCCCCGTCCGGAAAAGTCCAGGCCGGAAAGCCCGCTGTCGGGCAGGTGCCGGCCATATGCGGAGGATATGTGGCGGCTCGCCCGAAACTCAAGTACGTTCCCAGGATATACACCGAGGAGGAGATCGCGATCCTCGAGAAGTGGGCGTCGTGGAAGCCCGGAGCTCCCGGCGGCCATGACGGCCAGGGGGCACCCGGGTCTCCGGAACTGTCAGAGGCCCCCCGCTCCACCGAGGGGACTGGGCCCCTCGAAAACCCTGACTTCCTTGAGGCAGGCCTTTCCCGTGCCGACGGGGAGCCCCCCCGCGGCCTGGGCCTCCAGGATGCCTCTCTCTCCGCTGACGGCGAGGAGGGCTCCCCCGGCCTGGGCTTCCTGGATGCCGCCCTCTCCCAGGACGGCCCCGAGGCTTCCAGGTCCCCGGGATTCCAGGAGGCCCCCGACTTTCCGGACTCGCCGGAGCCCCCCGGTTTCCAGGACGGACCCCAGTTCCCGGAATACCCCGAGTACCCGGAGTATCCGCAGCTCCCGGAGGCCACCTGTTGCCCGGACAGCACCGAGGGCCCGGAAGACCGGCCTGCACATGAAGATTCTGACGCGCCGGAAGCCCCCCCGGGCCCTGAAGGTGCCGGGGGCCGGGGCCCGGAGGCCCGGCCTGCCCATGTTCCGGACGCCCGGAAAGGCCCCGCGGGCCCGGCAGGCCCCGAGAGCCAGCGGCCGGAGTCCCGCCCTGCCCATGTTCAGGACGCTCGGGTTCCCCCCTGCGACCCTGCGGCCCCGATGGCCCCTCCGGACCTCCGGGGCCCGCAGCCCCCCGACGGCAGGGCGGTCGCGACGCCCCCCGCCTCCCGGCCCGCCCCGGATCCACCCGAGGACCCCGAGGCGCCGAGGCTTGCCGTGCGAGCCAGGATCATCCTGATGCGCTACCGCGGGAAGGATGTCCAGACGATCATGGACACCCTCGGCGTCTGCAGGAACCAGGTCCTGCGGTGGAGGAAGCGCTTCGACGAGGAGGGCCCGGACGGCCTGCGGGACAGGCTCCGGGACGACCAGAGGATCCTCCCCGGCTACGAGGCCGCCCGTGACGCGGTCATGGCGGCGATGGCCCAGCCCTCCCCGAACGGCAAGGGGGTCTGGACCGTCGATCTGCTCTACCGCACCACCGGCGTCATCCCGAAGAGGATAAAGGAGGTCCTGGCCCGGGAGAAACTCACCACGGCACTGCGCGGCGGCGCGAGGGCCGGGGGCGGGGCGCCGCCCCGCCCTCAGGAGGATCTGGACACCCTGGCCCGCTGGGCGGGGGGAGACGCGCCCACGCCCGAGGCCGCCCGGCGGGCCAGGGCCGTCAAGTCGGGCATGGACGGCGTCCGTTTCAGGGACGTGGCCGAGGCCTGCGGCACGCGAGCCGCCAACGTCTCGCGCTGGACGGGCCTGTTCGCCATGCACGGGCCCGAGGGCCTCCTGAGCAAGTCGGCCAGGCTGATGCCGGTGCCCAGCTCGCTGGGCGAGGAGGCGCGGGGGAGGCTCCTGGATCTCCTGAAGACGCCCCCCCCGGACGGCAGGAGGCACTGGACCCTCCGCACGGCCGCGGAGGCCCTGGACCTCCCGCTGTACAGGATCCGCTACGCGCTGAAGGTCGAGGGCATAACGCTCGGCCAGCCGTCCACCGCCTCCAAGCTCGAGTCGGCCAGGGGCGGGGAAGTGGACGAGCTCCGCCTCTGGGCCGCCGGCGGGGCCCCGGACGAGGAAACCGCCGACCGGGCCGCCATGGTCTTCGAGGTCCTGGAGGGCCACTCGGTCAGCGACGTGGCCGCCCGCCGCGAACTGAACGACTGGAACGTCCAGTACTGGTGCCGCCGCTTCTGGGCCGACGGGGCGCAGGGGCTCGTCAGGAGGCCGAGCGGGAGGGTCAGGACCCGCTCCCTGCGGCCCGCTGCCGGCACCCGTGCCCGGACGCGGAAGCGGAGGGGCTCGCGGGGCGCCCTCCCGGTCGCGCTCGCCAGGCCCCTCGTCCACGCGGCACTGGAGCTCCGCGGCCCGGCGGGGACCTGCTCGCTGGCTGACGGCCCGGTCGTCCTCGCCCGGCCCCTGCTCCCAGTGTCCCCGGAGCCCGGCGGCCCGGAGCTGAGGGGGGAAGGGGACGCCGGACGGGCCGGCCCCGCCCCGGCCGTCCCCTCCTCCCCGGACCAGTCGTCCCCCGGGCCCCGCGCCCCTGAGAGGACTGGGGGAGGGGATGCCGGCCTGGCCGGAGGACCCGCCCAACACTTGTCCTCATCCCAGGCCCTGGCATCCCAGGAGCATGTCGGCCCGGAGCTGAGGGAGGGATGGGCTGCCGGCCCGCCCCCGCCCGCGTACTCCTCCCCGTCCCGCGTGTCCCCGGAACTCCGCGGCCCGGAGCGGACTGGGGGAGGGGACGCCGGCCTGGCCGGAGGACCCGTCCAACACTTGTCCTCCCCCCAGGCCATGGCATCCCCGGAGCAGGTCGGCCCGGAGCTGACGGAGGGATGGGCATCCGGCCCGCCCCAGCCCGCGTACTCCTCCCCGTCCCGTGTGTCCCCGGAAGGCCGCGGCCCGGAACGGACCGGGGGAGGGGACGCCGGCCTGGCCGGCCCCGCCCCGTCCCTGTCGTCCTCCCCGGCCAAGCCGTCCCCGGAACACGGCGGCCAGGAGCGGACCGGGGGAGGGGATAACGGCCTGACCGGAGGACCCGCCCTACGCCTGTCCTCCTCCCCGGCCCAGGCGTCCCCGGAACGCCACGGCCCGAAGGTGGCCGAGGGAGGGGTGGCCGGCCTGGCCGCCCCCGTCCCGTCCCTGTTCTCCTCCCCGTCCCAGTTGTCCGGCGAGACCGGAGGTGCTGGGATGGGGGAGGGAGGGTACGCCGGCCAGGCCGCCCCCGCCCCGTCCCTGTTCTCCTCCCAGTCCCAGGCGTCCGGCGGTCCCGAGAGGAAGGAGGGAGGGGCCTCCGCCGCTCCCTGGACCCCCGTTCCCCAGGAGGACAGGGAACAGGGACGGCTGGACGAGTGGTTTGCCAGCGATCTGCCCGATCTCCCCGAGCACGCGTCCCCGGTTTCCGCAGATGACCGGGAGCCGGAGCCGACATGGGAAAGGCGCCGGCCCGGCACCCCTGATCCCAGCCGCCCTGCCGGACAGGAGCCCGCGAGGGCAGCCTGGCAACATGCCGCCGCCCCCGGCCCTGCAGTGCCACCTGCAGTGCCGGATGCCGCCCCGGAATCACGGCAGGAGCCCGCCCTCTCCGAGCCTGGCCACGCGTCAGGGGCCCCATCAGCACCGGCACCTGCCGCTGAGGCCCGCTTCCAGCCCGTTCCCCCCATGCCCGGACCTGCCGGCCCCCCGGCGGCACAGGGACCGCCGCCGGATGCCGGCCGCCGGACCGTACCCCGCGAGCCCGGAGCAGCCGGACCCCAGGAGGCGCAGGGGCCGTCGCCGGATGCCGGCCGCCGGACAGGTCCCGCCGAGCCCGGAGCTGCCGTACCTCCGGCGGTACAGGGACCCGCGCGGAAAGCCGCCATCCAGCCCTCTCTCGGGGCGCCCCCGCCCCACGCCCGCCCGGAAGACCAGCCGCGGGAGCGGCTGGACGAGCGGCTTGCCAGCGAGCCGCCCGTTCTCCCCGCGCACGCTTCCCCCGCTTCCCCAGACGACCGGGAGCCGGAGCCGAAAGGGAAAGCCTGGCGCCAGCCCGCCGTCACCGTTCCCGGCCCCTCCAGGGACTCCGCAGGAGAGAAGCCTGCAGGGCTGACATGGAGCCGGCCTGGCACCACTAAGCCCGCCCCCTCCTGGTCCTCTGCCGGACAGGAGATCTCCGGGCTGCCCCAGAGCCAGGCAGGCACTCCTATGGACGGCCAGGTCAGGTTCCCGGTCGGAAACGGTCACCGTAAGATGGATTGGAGCCAGCCAGGCACCTCCGGATCAGGGCCGATCGTATCCCCGGTCGGAAACGACCGCCACGGGCAGTCCTGGAGCCAGGCAGACGCCTCCAGCCCAGTGCCGTCCGGGATCCCGGTCGTAAACGACCGCCACGGGCAGTCCTGGCGCCAGGCAGACGCCTCCGGCTCACTGCCGTCCGGGACCCCGGTCGGAAACGACCGCCACGGGCAGTCCTGGAGCCAGCCAGACGCCTCCGGCTCACTGCCGTCCGGGACCCCGGTCGTAAACGACCGCCACGGGCAGTCCTGGAGCCAGCCGGACGCCTCCAGGTCAGGTCCGTCCGGGACCCCGGTCGGAAACGACCGCCACGGACAGTCCTGGAGCCAGGCAGGCACCCCCAGATCAGCGCCGGTCGGGATTCCGGTCGGAAACGAACCCTGCGGGCAGCCAAGGAGCCTGTCCGTCGCCCCCACGCGCGGGCCGTGCGTCCCCCCTGCCGAAAACGGAGCCTCAGGGCAGCCAAGGAGCCTGTCCGGCACCCCCACGCACGGGCCGTACGGGCCCCCTGCAGGGAACGCCCCCCCCGGGGAGACCGGGAACCTGCCCGCCACCCCCGCTCACGGGCCTGCAGGCTCGTCCGCAGGACAGGGACCTGTCACGGAAAGCGGACGACTGGCCGATCCCACCGCTGACGGCACGGACGACCCCCATACTCGACCGGGGCCTTCGAGGGATGGCGGGCACCGGCCTGCCTGCCCCGAGCCCTCGCCCCCCTTGCCCCCGGACGACCGGGAGCATGGGCGGCAGAACGAGTGGCCTGACGGGGATCTGCCTGAACTCCCGGAACAAAGCCTGCCCGCTTCCTCGGACGACCGGGAGCAGGAGCGGCTGGACGGCTGGCTTGCCTGGGAAATGCCGGATCTCCCGGAACATGGCCCGCCCGCTTCCGCAGATGACCTGGAGCAGGACCCGGAACGAGATGTCTGGTGCCGGCCCGGCACCCCCAAGTCAGGCCCCGCCGGATTCCCGAAGGACAAGGAGGCGAAGCCGGAGAGCTAGCCCGGACGCTTGCCAGGCATGTGCCCGGCCCCAGCCTCAGGCGGAGCTGACGCCCCCGGACGGCAAGTGCCGCAGGAGACTTCCAAGGGGCTCCGGAGAACCCGGAAGACCCTGATGTCCAGCGGCTCGTGTCTCGCCCTGCTTCCATTGCGCCGTCCAGGGGAGCCTGTCCCGGCAGGGACGGCCCCCTCCGGTCTCGGTCCGCCCCCCCCTCCAAGTCCCTGGGGGCTCCTCCACCGCCGGGACTGCCTTTCCCCGGCGGGGACAGGGCGGCCTCACCTGGGCCAGGACGTCCTGTCCCCTGAGGGAAATGGCGGTTCCCCGGCACCTTGAAAGCTTTTACCGGGAGGGGCTGGGCTGCCACGCGCGGGCCACGGGAAAGATTCCGAACTGTCGCTGACCGCGAGGGTCAGGACCCCTTGACCCTTCATATGGCACCGTCAGCCTGAGGCTGTCTGTAGATTGCTCTCTTGCCACGCTGCCCCGACGTTGCCGTCTGCCGCCGCCTCCGGAACACTGGGGCATGGCACGCGACCTGGCGGAGGGGCGTCTTCGGGGCAGAGCCCGGCCGTATTCAGAGAGCAGACAGCCTGGTTCCCGGCGTGGCCCCGCGACGGTCCCTCGGTGACGGGGCTCCTGACCACGCATGAGCCGGGAAAGCGGAAAGCCCCCCCAACTTGACGCGCTCCACCCTGGCGTAGTACTTTTGGCAGTCGTGTCGTCAGAAACCAGGAAACTGGCAGAGGGCCGACGCAGGACCGCTGCCGGTGGAAAGGCAAATCCGCTCGCTTCCAGGTCCTTGAGAGGGCATCGCGTCCTGGCCCGTGAGAGGTTCTCGCATCCAGGCCCGTGAGAGGTTCTCGCGTCCAGGCCCGTGAGAGGTTCTCGCGTCCTGGCCCGTGAGAGGTCCTCGCGTCCTGGCCCGTGAGAGGTCCTCGCGTCCTGGCCCGTGAGAGGGCATCGCGTCCTGGCCCGTGAGAGGGCATCGC
>JAISFP010000181.1 GCA_031263525.1 Deltaproteobacteria bacterium
TCATGCCGTTGATTTTCAAACATTAAATATGTCGCAATACATAATTGACTCACGCTCGCCTGGCCCCAGGCGTCCTGCCCCCTCTGCCGTCCCCAGCCTCCCCTCCCCTGCATATGGCACCCTCGTCCGTCTGCTGCCAACTCTGTCAAACCCCCATTTCTAGTGTTCAATGAGTTATTTCCTTTTCGACATATTATGGTTTATGCGTTAAATGTCATGCTCCAAGAGAAGGTGTATGCCGAGTCCGGAGGGCACGGCAGAACACTCGTAGCCGCCGTTGGTCTTTGTTGGCATCAGTGCCGAGAGCTTGAGTTCCTCATGGACGTTGATGCACAGGCTGAGACCGCCTGCCGTCAATTGGAATGGCCTCCTGTTCACGCCATATTCTGGAGGATCGAGGTTTTCATGAGCTAATGACTCTTGCCGACATGAACTGGACAGGAAACGGCCAGGAACGCACCGTGTCCGGGTGTCATGCCGCATAAGTCGGCTGGCACCCGGGTCCGGGTTCGTTCAGGTTCCGCGAGTCCCGGGACGGCTCTCCAAGATGTCTGATACAGGAAACGGTGCCGGAGCCGTCCGGCCATTGTGCTCTATCTGGACGAATGCAGGTGATGCCCCAGTGCCCATGCCCTGCATATGTCTGGTTATGTTCCAGGAACTGGTGGCTTGCCAGGCCGGAGACTATGTCATTGAAAGTCTGCTTCCTTGTCGTCGGGCATCTTCATCCGTATCCCTGAGGGACCGGCGGGTTCAAAGAAACAGAAACTGGAGTCTTCCGTCAGGAAGCATTTGGTCCTTTCAGTCAATCTCCCAAGGTGTCATGCAGGTGAGGCATACGCCGCTGGAAGATCTAGAGGATCAAGTCCAAGAAATCGTCTACCAGTTCTAGCGGTTTTATCAGCACGACATCTATGATCTCGTCGCAAATGTCCACGCCTTCCGCAGTGCCGGCGATGCCGGCGATGCCGGCAACGGCGGCGAGGGGGGCGAGGCCGGGAACGAGGACGGAAGCGAGGCCGAGACCTATGGCGGGGTAGAAGTTCTCCACCTGCCCGCTTGCGGAGTAGCCGTTCAAGCACCAGTTGCAGAAGTGCTCGCAGTTGTCGAAGACGAGGTTGTACTCGTCCTCGTCGAGCCTGCTCTTGGCCCTCCTGACAACCTCTCTGCGACCGTATTTGTGGTTTTTGTGTTTTACCCGTTCCGGCTCGCCGCCGTCCGCGAAGTCATCGAAGGAGGTTAAGGACACTCCCTCGTCCAGGTAGTGGATAACCTCGTCGGCACCGGCGACTATGCCGTGGTGGTAGTAGAGTCCCCTGGGGACTCTGATGTGATCGCCATACTTGAAGCCCATTGACTTCACCTCTTGTATTTTCTGGGTAGCTGTCTGGCCGGCCCCGGCGTGGGGCGTTGAGAACGAAAAAGCAAATGCCGTGCCAGGCCAAGACATGAACCGCAGATTAAGCCTTGTCTGAGGAAATGTCAAAGGTTTTTTGACTTACGTGTCGGGGGGCCTTTCCGGCGCTTCTTCCTGAAACACGAGGGGCGGGGCGGTTCTGCTCACTGGCGGGTAAAGCCTACCCGGTAAGCCGGGTCCGTTTTCCCCGGTTTCCAAGGTACGCGACCAATGTTGCGGGGGGACGGGGGACAGGCGTAGAGTTCGCGGGATCTGACGGAGTTCCCGTGACGGGCAGGGGAGATTCGGGTCTCCCCGTTTCTTTCCCAATGTCACCAATCTAAGGAAAATGACGCATTTAAATACAGCATAATTTGTAATTTATCGAGATAGTATACTGCATACAATTATTAGAAGTCTCTGTTTACGAGGATGATTAGTCCATTTCGCAGAGGCCCGACCATCACGGGGGGGGACTGCCTCCGGCCAGAGCACCATATTAGGTAACCAGAAGATCCCATTACAATGATAGGATGGCTTTCCAAGTCGGTCCAGTGGTCTGGGCAAATGTCACGAATGGCTTCCCCGAGCTTTCGCTGTGAACGTATGCCTTATTAGGCATATCCCTTAAGTTGGTAACATTGGGTCCCTTCCCGGAACCTTGGAGAGCAACACGCCTGAGAGCATGAGCTTGGAGGCGGCCGGGAAAGTCTGGGCGTTCCATCTGGCTGGGCGAAGGATCGCGGGGACCGAGGAATAGAAGACTGCTGGGAGAACGGCTTGCGCGAGCGCCCCTGACACGACCCGTACGGCTTGGCGGCGGTGGGAACGTCACTGCCGGGCTGTCCTGTCTTGTGCAAAACGGTCATGCCTGCTTCGTTCGCCCTCCGTCCAGCTCGGCAGCTTCGGCATTTCGGCACCTCCCGTCCCCGGCCACTCTCCGCCTTCTTTTGTCTTCTCCTGCTGTCTCCAGCAACCCCCAGGATTCCCGGTTTCCTCTTCCGAAAAAAAATGCCGCCATAATCCGCCTTATTCACCAGCCTTGACATACCTCATGGCGATGCCCACCTTTATGGAGGATATTCGAGGCGTGGAAAGGAGGAAGCCATGCCGCAGACCGCAAGGAACCTCAGCCCCCTCCACAGGAGGGACATCATCGAGATAGACGAGAGCCGCTGCGACGGGTGCGGCCTCTGCGTGAGAGGCTGCGCCGAGGGGGCCCTCGCCATAGTGGACGGCAAGGCCAGGCTGGTCTCCGAGACCTACTGCGACGGCCTGGGCGCCTGCCTGGCGGAGTGCCCGCGGGGCGCGCTCACGATAGTGAGCCGCGAGTCCGAGGCCTTCGACGAGGCGGCGGCGCTCGCGGCCCTGGCCGCCCGGGAGGACGGGGGCTCCGGATCCTCCGGCGGGTCCCGCTCCGGCCACGGCGGCCACGAGGGCGGGTGCCCCGGGGCAGTCCCGCGGGCCCTGGCCCCCCGCGCCTCCGCGTCGGAGACCCCCTCGCCCGAGGAGGCCGGAGGGGGCCCGGGCCTCGCGAACTGGCCCATCCAGATGAACCTGGTCCCGCCCAAGGCACCCTTCCTGGAGGCCGGGACCCTCACGGTCGCAGCCGACTGCACGGCGTTCGCCTGCCCCGGCTTCCACGCGAGGTTCCTGGCGGGCGGCGTCCCCCTGGTCATAGGCTGCCCCAAGCTTGACGACGTGGACGCCTACATTATAAAGATATCGGAGATCCTGAAGGCGCACCCCTCCATAAGGGAGCTTACGGTGCCCATCATGGAGGTCCCCTGCTGCCGGGGGCTGGCCTACGCGGCCGTCCGGGGGCTGGAGCGCTCCGGCAGGGACGACGTGTCCCTCACGGTCCAGGTAGTCGGCCTGGACGGCTCGACAGAGGAGGAGGCCCCCCGCGAGGCCTCCGGGGAGGCGATGTAATGGCTACCATGTGTCCTGGCCAGAGCCTGCAGTTCTGGAAGCCCGGCGACATCTTCGACATAGTCTGTCCCGCCTGCGGCGAGACGGTGGAGTTCTTCAAGGACGACCCGCGCCGCCGCTGCCCCGGGTGCGGGCACTCCTTCCCCAACCCGAAGCTGAACGAGGGCTGCGCCAAGTGGTGCAAGTTCGCCGACAAGTGCCTGGGCCTCAACAAGGAGCTCCACAAGGGCCTCAAGATGAAGAAGGGCTACCTCAAGTCGAACCGCATCCGGGTGGAGTGACCGGCGGGGTCCCCGGGCCCCCGTCTCCCGTGCCGGGCCGCCGCCCCCGCAAGGTCCGGGCCGACGGTTCCCGCCGGGCTCGCGGTTCACGCCGGGCCCGAGTGCACGCCCCGTCCGGCTGATTCCTGCGGGGCCCAGGGCCCCCTCTTCCCGCCTCGAGATGCCTTCCTGCCGGCCCTCCTCCCGTCCCCGGGGGGAGGGCCTTTAGATGTCCGGGCCCAGCTCCGGGACCGTCTCGGGCAGGTCCGCACCATGTCCCCGGCATCTGTCCGTCTGATGTCCGGCCGGAGGCCCGCGCCGATCCCTGGGGGATTCTCCCCCCGGATCCGGGGAGGCGGCCTTGTTCCTGGGCTGAGTCTTGCACGGCTTCCTGGCGGATCCTCGCACCCCCTCTACCCCATCTACACGGCGGCGGCCTCGTGTCCGGCCTGGAACCCGGTGTGCTTTTGGGAGGATCATCACCTCCCTTCCAGCGGCGGCGGCCTCGTGCCCGGCCTGGCTCCCGATCGGCTTTTGGGAGGATCATCACCTGCCTCCCAGCGGCGGCGGCCTCGTGCCCGGACATCCTCCCGAACGGCATCCGGACAGGCCCTCACCCCCCTCATAGGGGGATCGACCTTGTGCAGGACTGGCTCATGTCCGCTTCCGCTCGGTTTCTCACCCTTCTTTCCGGTGCGGGGCCTTGTGTCCGACCTGTCTTCCGAGCGTCTTCTGGGCGGAGCGTCTCCTGCCTCAAAGGGGTGGCGACTTTGTGTCCGGTCCTCCTCACGGGAGGGTTCTGATACAAAATATAGGATAAAGATGCACGACATGATCTGGCACTCATACCTGACAACCAAATTATTTTTGGCTTTCGTACATTTTTAATCCATAATCGGTATGACTGGATTATCGACCTGTCTGAGGCGGGGCGGGCTGGTGCCCGGGCCATGCTCCCGCACGTGTTCCGGGCGGATCCTCTACCCGTCCGAGAGGGGACGGACTGGTGTCCGGGACCGATTCCTTCGCGTATTGCTGGCGAATCCTCTCAACTTTCATCTGGGGGGGGGGGAGAAGGACTGGTCTCTGCCGGATGGCTAATGACCGCCCGGACGGCCAGCACGGATCCGGCAGCCGCGGCCGGTCCGGCACGCCCATGAACAGACCCTGCAGCCAGGATGCTCTGCGTCCTGGCGGAACCCCCTCCTCAGCTAGCTCCCGCAGGCTGCTGACGCTACCTGTAGAGGACGACCATCGAGGATGTCGTCAGGCGTCACAATGGTCTGGCATTTGCCGACAGGAATGAAACGTCCCCTTCTGTCTGGCCGCCGTCAGGCGCAGGACCTGTCCCCCCCATTTGCCACCTCGGCCACACCCCGCCATCCCGCCATCCCGACAGTTCAGCCCTTGAATGCATGCCCCGTTAGCCGGCGGGGTTGACATTCCCGCATGGAATGCGGACCAGTGTTCACCGTCTACCGAGGTTGGCCGACACCCAGTCTCAGTTCACAAATACGTATGTTTTAAGGAATACAATTAAATTAAATTTTAATAATTATTGCTTTTACGACCGAATATTCCAAGGCACAACATGATTTTTTCCAGAAGCTTTATCCAGACGACAATTCACACAAAAAATCACACCAGCCTCGCAGGGAAAGCAACTTTTGTTAACAAGCAATAAGTGTGCCAAAAAATCATGCAGCGATCTTCAAGCGTTTGCTGGGGATCGCTTGCCCTTGAACAGCATCTTCCTGTGGTCCCGTCGCTAAAAGCTTGCGGCCAGCCGGTCTTATATGGTAAAATAAACCTAGTTAGGTATTTTGCCCTGACATAACCTGTTCGGAGCAACCTGATGAAGGGGGATTGAATCATGGGTGAGAACGAGAACAGCTCTACAAAATTCCCGTTTGCTGTCGGTACGTCGATCTTCCGAAATATTATCCGAGCGAAAGCAGTATATGTTGACAAGACAGACCTTATTTACGATCTTATATCCTATCCCTTTTTTGACGTGCCACGCTTTCTTTCGCGTCCGAGGAGGTTCGGGAAGACCCTGTTGCTTGACACTATGCAAAACGTATTCAAGGGGAATCGGGAACTTTTTTCCGGCCTGGCGATAGAGAATCTCATGGGTGACAGGTGGGACGCCTTTCCCATAATCCGAATCTCTTTTAATACCATAAATTCTGACCCTCCGGAAACCTTTGAGTCAAGCTTGCTTGATGTCATCAAAGGAGTAGCGGACGATTACGATATAATTCTTGACGCCTCTGATTCTGTCACAGCCTTGGTCAAACTCATCCAGAGTCTGTCTAAGGGTCACAAGAAGGACTGGATTCGAAGTGGAAAAGATCCATCCATACTCCCCGAGGGAAACGTTGTCGTGCTCATTGACGAGTACGATTTCCCTCTGATCAGTAGCATCGGAAACGATAAAGGGAGCGAGAAGATAAGACTCACGCTTCACAAATTTTATTCAGCTATAAAAGGATGTTCAGAACACCTTCGATTCGTCTTCGTAACCGGCATCACCAAATTCAGGGAACTTTCCCTGTTCTCCGCCATGAACACTGCTCTGGACATAACTCTTGACATGGATTTTGCCAAAATTTGCGGCTTCACGATAGACGAGATTAAAGAATCATTTTCAGAATACCTTGCTCCGACTCTTTTGGAGCTGAAAAACAAAGGACAGCTTGGCCCGGATGCGTCTGAAACAGATCTTCTTCATGTCTTGGCCGACTGGTATAACGGATATACCTGGGATGGCAAGACAGAGGTTCTTAACCCTTTATCAGTGTTGAATTTTTTCAAAGATAAAAAAATCGCCAACTATTGGTATAAAACAGGTTCATCTCTTCTCACAAGCCGAATTTCACAGAAAGACACTGATTACTTCAAGGTGTTCTCCAAGGATCTTTCATTTGATGACTCATTGCCGGAAATGCATATAAACAGCTTAAACGATACGGTACTCCTCATGCAGGCCGGCTATCTCACTGTCAGCGGCATCACAGAATCAGGCACCACCATGCAATATCACCTGAAGATTCCCAACAACGAAATCAGGGAATCTATCAGGCTCGAGATCCTGTCGCGTCTGCTCGTTCCTTACGCTGAACGTTCAACAGTTAACCAATTTTTGAATAAAAAATATTTGCAGCTTCTGGAAGCCTTCGCAACCCGTGACGAGGCGAATTGCGATTTTTTCTTTTCGACCATCTTCGCCGGTCATGTACAGCGCGGTCCTGGCAGTCCTGAAAGCGTTGAAAGAGCTTACAGGCATATTGATCCGTCAATTATAAACGAGTTATTTTTCAGATCCTTGCTACAGCTCCTTCTTGAATTCGGCAACAAGATTGTCACGCCTGAGTCCTGTTCTGACATAGGCAGGTCCGATCTGGCAGTCCAGGTTCCAGGAAACGGGTGGGTCGTAATCGAGATAAAGCATGAGAAGGCTGATCCGGCTCACAAGGGATCGGACGTGTCCTTTGACGGCGAGACGATCGTCCTCGGGAATCGTAGCGAGTACGTGAACTCTCGTCTTGAGAAAATGATATCTGCCGCCTTCGTCCAGATAATTAAAAAAAATTACGCTAAAAAATATCTCTCCGATGGCGTAGACGTATATGCGGCCGCCATTGCCATCTACGCCACTTCCGACGTGACGGTGAGGTTCAAGAAGGTAGTCTGGGGTGTCGAAGACGACACTGTAGAACTCGTCTGAACGTCCACAAGCCGCCCCTGGCCATCCTCCCCCGGTCCGGCTCCTGATCCGGGTCCGTGACTGGCCTGGTTGAATGCCAGGGGGCGGTCGCTTCCTCGATCCCGCTAATCGCGTTGCGCGTCATCTCGTTCCGTTCATTTTCCTTATCTTGTTTGTCGTTTCCGTATGCAATTCTTTACATTCCCACTTTAGAAAGAGCCTTGCAAGTATTTCAACGCCGCCATAATTATTCACTAATATCTGTTTCATTGTGAACTGCTTGAAATTTTTTTGATGTCACATTTTCAATGTTTCCGATTTTTTTTCTCTTCTTAACATATTTGCATAAAAAACAACTTGTTCAATAATTCACATAAAAAATCTTTTGATTAATAATTTGCTTAAATAGTCATTAGAGCAATAAAAGTTTTTTAAACAATATATTTTCCCAAAAGTGATACATATAAGAAATTTTGAAAATATCTTATACAACTGTAGTTTTATTATACTTATTACGCTTCCGGATAAATATTAGAAAATGTTGAAATCTTTTCCCACATTATGGGAGCGAGTCATGGCAATGAGATGCCAGATCTGGGGTCTTGCACTGATTTCTCACCCCTGGAACGATAGCCAAAATTATAACATTTAGCCGAACTCGTAATATTCTATGATATTCCCTAGATATTTAATCTTTGAATGAATATCTTCAAATATATTATCAATATTTTTAGATAGCTATTTATGGGATAGCCAAATATATCTTGGAACAGCACTGTTTTAAATACTAAAAAATATCAATTATGAATTTACAGACAACAATCATCCAGTACTCATATGAGTGCGAAATTCATATGTCAATAATAATTTCAAAATTATTAGGCAGGATCCTGAATGCGGACTGCGACGCGGAAGGCCGCCAATCGCTGCCGGGGACTGCAGATAATTCGGATTTGAGCTACGCCGAGACCAAAATGGCTTTCCCTCGGTTCCCCGGCTCTCGGGCCCAACCGGCTCCCTGGTTCCCCTTCTCTCGGATTCTCTGGCCCTGCCGGATCCTCCCATCGCCTTCCCGACCCTCGACCTGAGGGGGACCCCAAAGGCTAGACAGTTATTTGCTAAAACAGTGTCAGACTGTAAACACAACATGTTGAAGTTGGGTTGAAGGCTAAATGTATCCGTTCACGGGTAGGTCGCCCTGGCCACGGAGGTAGCTTGTCCTGGAGCTGGAGGAAGACTGCTCTGGCCTGGAGGAAGACCGCTATGGACCTGAAGGAGGGCCGGTCTGACTCTGGAGGAAAGCCGTCCGGTCCACGGCGGAAGACCGTCCGGGCCTCGGCGGAAGCCCCTCCTGGCCATGGAGTTAGCCTGTCCTGTACCTTGAAGAAGGCCGCTCTGGCCTGGTGGAAGTCCGCTCAGGAATCGGAGGAAGGCCCCTCTGGACCTGGAGGATGTCCGCTCTAGACCTTAAGGGAGGCTGTCCTGGCCACAGAGGAAAGCCCGTCCTGGCCCCAGAGGAGTATCCGTTCACTGGGGGGTGGGGCTGAGAGGCTGGAGACACTTTGGGACCGGACAACTGGAACCCTGGAGCCTAATGGGACTGAAAATCGCAGAGGGTTAGATGCGCAGGAGGATGTTGTGATGTGGGGGAGCTCGCTCGTGTCTGTACGTAGGGTAGGGTAGGGCAGGGCAGGCTTGACAACCTTGCCCCCCGTGAACAGATACCCCCCATGGTCAGACAGAAACTCCGTTGAAAGACTCGGGGAAAAATGGCAAACTGGTTAGCCGCCCGAGCCGGCGTTTCCCGGCGGGACCGGAGGATCCCCATGGCCCAGACCACCCCCGGCGGCCCTGCCGGGACGAAGAAGAGACGGATAGGCGTGGCCGAGCTCAAGATGCTGGCTGCGGCCTCGTCCATCGGCATAGCCATGGTGCTGTCCGTGTTCTTCGGCCTGGCTGCGGGCTACTGGGTGGACGGTCGCCTCGGCACCCGTCCGGCCTTCATCCTGGTAGGCCTCCTGGTCGGGCTGGCGGCGGCCTTCAACAACCTCATAGTGCTCTCCAGGCGCCTGGAGAGGGACCGGAAGCAGTTCTACGGCCCAGACGGCACGTCCGGGCCCCTTTCTCACGAGGCAGGCGCCGGACCTTTCCGGCGGGGGGCAAAGGGACAACGCCTGCGGTCGGGGCCGGCACGGGCCCTTCAGGAAGCACAGCCGGAGGAGGCGGACGCTCGGCCGCAGCCCCCCCGCCCGACGCCTGGGACGACGAGGACGACTGACCCGTCCTGACCGGGGCCCCCGCGGCCCGGCTTTCCGCGACCACCGGGCAGCTTGCCGCGACATCCAAGGGTAGCTGGGACTCCGCACGTTTTCCATGGTGTCGTCACGGCATCCGACGATGAAAGGAACATAATGTCAGAGATGGACATGCTCGGAGCCCGGGCCCCGGAGGGGTCCGCAGGACCCGACGAGTCGCTGCCCCCCGCCGCCGCCCCCGCGGACGGCCCGGACGCCCTGCCCGCCGCCGACACGGCGGTTGCCCAGGGGAAGCCCGCCCCTGACGCCTCCGCCTCCGGGAAGCCCGCCCCTGACGCTGTCGGCTCCGGAATTTCCGCCTCCGCCCCCGGAACTGGCCCTGCCGGCACCGTCCCGGACGGCCCGGCCGGGTTCGGGGATCTGGCCAGGCACTTCAGGAGGTTGAGGCTCATGGAGAGGAGCCTGGGGGTCGCCCTCGTCGCGTTCCTCTTCATGTACCACGACTGGTTCCTGGCCCTGGGGGCCCTGCTGGGGGCCCTTGTCCTGGACGTGAACCTCCTGGTGTTCCAGCGGGTCCTAGACCGCGCCGTGCCCGGCCGCCAGGACAGGCCCGTGTGGGTGACCATCCTGAAGTTCTACGGGCTCTTCGCGCTCACGGTCGCGGCGTCCTTCCTGATAGTCTGGCTCAGGGCGGGCGATCCCCTGGGGTTCCTGGGGGGAATAATGATCCTCCTGCCCGCGATGCTCCTGACCGTGCTCTGGTCGGGGGTGGAGTTCCTCCTGAGCGTGAGGCGCGTCACGGGCAATGCCTGACGCGTCCGGGCCCCGGCCCAGGCTGGTCATAGTCGCCGGACCGACCGGGTCCGGCAAGAGCGCCCTCGCCGCGCGGCTGGCCGCCAGGATCGGGGGGGCGGTCATTAACGCCGACAGCCTGGCCCTCTACCGCGGCCTGGACATAGGCACGGCGAAGCCCGGGCCCGAGGAGACGGCTCTCGCCCCGCACCATCTCGTGAGCGTCCTTGATCCGTCCGAGCCCTGCGACGCGGCCCGCTACTCGTCCATGGCGAGGCCGCTCGTCGCCGGGCTCTGGGCCGGGGGCGTCCCTCCCGTGGCCTGCGGGGGCACGGGGCTCTACCTGAGGACGCTGGCCAAGGGCCTCTTCGAGGGCCCGCCCGCGAGCCCGGCCCTGAGGGGGGCGTTCTCGGGCATGGAGCGGGACGGGATAGGCCTGCACTCCGTCCTGGAAGCCCTGGACCCGGAGACCGCCTCCCGCCTGAACCCGAGGGACCGTGTCCGCGTGGAAAGGGCCCTGGAGGTGGTGCTCCAGACGGGGTCCAGCATGGCCGGGCTGCAGGACTCGCACGCGCTCTCCGACAGGCCTTTCGACGTCCTCGCGCTGGTGCTGGAGGTGGAGACCGAGGAGCTGGACAGGCGCATCGGCGCCCGCACGGACATGATGTTCGAGGCCGGGCTGGTGGAAGAGGTGAGGGGCCTCCTCGCCCGCGGCTATTCGCCGGACCTGAAGCCTCTCATGTCCATAGGCTACAGGGAGGCCGTCATGCACATCCGGGGGGAGCTGACGCTCGGCGAGGCCAGGGAGCTCGTCCGCCTGAACACCAGGAGGCTCGCCAAGCGCCAGCGTACCTGGTTCCGGGGCCAGCTTCCCGAGGGCAGGCGCATCCCCCCGGACCTGGACGCGGCGCTGAGGGAGGCCGAGCCTTTCCTCGCTAGCTGACCGGAAGGTGACGGGCCCGGCACCACGTCCGCGTCCAGGGACCCTGGCCTAACGGGCCCCGGGCGCAACGGCTCGCCGCCCCGAAACGAAGGTTGCTCGGGGGGGCCGGTCGCTCAGGGCCGCCGCTTCGGGCCTCAGACTTCCTGAGGGTTCGGTCGCTCCGGGTCACCGCTTCGCGCCGCAGCCTTCCGGGGGGTCCGGTCGTTCCGGGCCGCCGCTTCGGGCCTCAGGCTTCCTGAGGGTCCGGGCGCTCCTGGTCACCGCTTCGCGCCGCTGGCTTCCGGGGGGTCCGGTCGCTCCGGGCCACCGCTTCGGACCTCAGGCTTCCGGTGGTCCGGTCGCTCCGGGGCGGCGTCTGGGGCTGGGGGCGTCTCGCGTCCGTGTCCGGCCAGGGGCGGGGCGTCTGGCGTACCCCCGATCTGGAACCGGGCTTTAACTCTTGCGCGGCAGCTGGTAGACTGCCTTCCGCCTTGAGGCATCCTGCCTCCTCGAACCCCTCTCGACGCCGTCCGGGGCGAGCCCTGCCTGACGGCCAGGAAGGCATCGCCCGCACTTGCCTAAGTCGCCTGTCCGTCCCTCCCCGGCCCCCTCGGAAAGGGCAGCTTCCGGCAGGACTCCCGCCGGGAAGGCCGGGGACCGCGCTGCCCGCGCGGCCGGCTCCGGTCCCGGCGCGTCACACGCAGGCGGCGACTCCCCGAAGGGCCAGCTCGCTGCCTTCGTGCCCTTCCCGCCTCTGACCGAGGGGGTCCTGGTCCGCCGTTACAAGCGGTTCCTGGCGGACGTGGAGATTCCGGGCGAGGGGGTGGTGACCGCCCACACGGCGAACACCGGGCGCATGACCGGCTGCTCCGAGCCTGGAAGGCCCGTCTGGCTGAGCCGCCACGATTCGCCGGCCAGGAAGCATCCCTGGTCCTGGGAGATGATCCTCATGCCTGCCGGACTCGTGGGGGTGAACACCTCGCTCCCCAACCGCCTGGTCAGGCTGGGGTTGGCCGCCGGGGCCCTCCCCGGATTCCCGGCGGGTGGCGCGGTCGAGTCGGAGGTGCGGAGCGGGGCCAGCCGCCTGGATCTTAGATGGACGCCTCCGGGAGACGTCGGCGGCGACCGCGCCTGCCTCGTGGAGGTGAAGAGCTGCACCTGGGTGGAGGGCGGCAGGGCCCTCTTCCCGGACGCCGCGAGCGCCAGGGGCGCCAGGCACCTGGCCGAGCTGGAGGCACTGGCCCTCAGCGGCCGGGCCTCAGCCCTCGTGGTGGTGGTCCAGCGCCCGGACGGGCAGGAGTTCTCCCCGGCCGACTCCGTGGACCCCGCCTGGGGAAGGGCGCTCAGGTCCGCCCTGAAGGCCGGGGTCAGGGTCGTCGCCGTCGAGGCGGAGCTGTCTGTTGCCGGGGCGGCGCTCGGACGCGAACTCCCGCTGATCCTGAACCCCTGAGCCGGAACCTCGTTGCAGCCGTCTGCCTGCCCTGACCTTCTCAATCCCTGCCTGCCGGCCTTGGACCGCCGGCTCGAATCCCGCTGAATCCTTGCCCGCTGGCTATGGACCGCGGAACCCGGCCCCTCGGGGCCGTTTCCCCTGGCCCAGGTCCGGGCCCCTGGCCCCAGGTCTTGGCCCCTGGCCCCAGGTCCGGGCGCCTGGCCCCTCGGGGCCGTTTCCCCTGGCCCAGGTTCGGGCCCCTGGCCCCAGGTCTGGGCCCCTGGCTCCAGGTCCGGGCCCCTGGCCTCAGCTCCGGGCCTCTCGGGGCCGTTTCCCCTGGCCCAGGTCCGGGCCCCTGACCTCTGTCCCCGCGATCCGGGTCCCTGAGCCCGTGCGCCGCGCCTAACCGGATGACCCCCATGACCGTACCGGAACGCAGAGAGCCCCTGGCACCCCTCCATCCCCTGGCTCCTATAGAACGCTACGGAGGTCCAGGACGGGGGAGGCCCCCGGCCCTCTCGGAGATCCTGGCCTCGCCGGACATGGATCCGGAGCTCCTGTTCTCGGACCCGTCCCCCGACCCGCCCGCGGCCCCCAGGCCCTACACGGGAGGGCCGCCCACCGTGGCGGGCGATCTGGACCCGGCCATGGCGGGGAGGCCGCTCAAGGAGCTCTGCGCCAAGGTGACCGGCCTGGGGGAGGCGGAGGCGGCCGAGCTCGTGCGGTTCGGGGCCGCCTGGGTGGGTTCCCGCCAGAAGACGGACCCGGAGATGCCCCTTCCGGAAAGCGGGGATTTCAGGGTGAACCTGCCCGCATACGGCCTCCTGCGCTTCTACGAGGCCGACCCGGAAAGGATAGTCTACGAGGACGACCACGTGCTGGTCTACGACAAGGAGTCCGGGAGGCCCTCCCAGGGGGTGCCGCACGACGCCCACAACAACGCGCTCTCCGCCCTGGAGAGGCTCACCGGCTGCTCGCTGAGGCTGCCCCACCGCCTGGACGCCGGCACCTCGGGGCTCCTCATGACCGCCAAGACGCGGGAGGCGGCGGGGGAGCTGGGCAAGTCCTTCCAGAAGGGACGGGTGGCCAAGCGCTACGTCGCTCTCTCCGCGGGGGAGGGGCCGGAGTGGGACGAGACCGAGGCGGACGCGTCCATCGCCAAGAACGCCGGCAAGCTCGTCGCCCGCGCGAACGGGCCGGGCCTCGCGGCCCGCACCACGCTGAGGGTCCTCGCCAGGCGGGGCCCGAAGACGCTCTTCCTGGCCGTGCCGCACACGGGCAGGACCCACCAGATCCGGCTGCACCTGAGCTTCCTGGGCTGTCCCGTGGCGGGCGACCGCTTCTACGGAGGTGTCCCGGCCCGGCGGCTCATGCTCCGCGCCACCGGGCTGGCCTTCCCCCACCCGGCTACGGGGCAGGTTGTAGTGCTGGGCGAGCCCTGGCGCGGCGAGGACGGGGGCAGGATGTAGGGATGCGGCAGAAAATCTGTTTTGAAGTTGACTTGAAGTTTGTTTGAAGTTTGTTTGAAGTTTTTTGAAGTTTTTTGAAGTTTTTTAAAGTTTTTTGAAGTCTATTTGAATCAGCAAGGGCGACAAGGTCTCAGCGAAAAATTTTACAAAGAAGTATCGAGTAATCTAGTTGATAAAAATCTGCGACATATTGATAAAAATGTTATATTGTTACAAAAAATCGTAAAAATTTTTAAGACGGCTCGTCTGTGCCGGTGTCATGAATAGTCAGACGGAATCAGGAAGCGGCATCTGGCATATAAAATAACTATATTTTGTATATTTTTCAGAAACTGATGTCTGCATAACGCGAATGTCAAAATCCAAGTCATCAATGCTGAAAAACCTAAGCAGGCGAAATCACTAGTCTTTTTCATCGAGACTCTCCACGCTGAAGGTGGCAAAAGTTGTTTAAAATTAATTTTTGTAATCAGTAATTATTTAATTGATACAATTCTGATTAGTTAGGATAAGGATTATTAATTGATTATTAGGAATATCTTATTAATTATTGTCGACTTAATCTTGAATTAAAACTTTTTCAATCATTAGCAATTTCATTTTAGTTCTTTTTCCCAGTTTTCAGTCCCAGCTCAACTTATAGCTTCCATATTTCCTCTACAGTTCTTGCTCTGCATAGCCAAACATCATATAAACTGCTGGTTTCTGCTAAATATCCATATTCCGTAACTGTTCAGGTGCCCCTCTCTTGAGAACCTTTTTGGAGGAAGAGAGCCCTGCTGAAGAACCCTTGAAGTTGAAAAGTCATCTTTGGATACTTCGTGTGGGCATGATAAGTTTCCGTATGGGTATTTTGACAGGGAAGATCGCCCAGTTGAGTTCCCTTTGGAGGGGTGCCTGAACAGTTACTTTATTTTTTCATGGCTTAAAAGGGTCACATGTAGCGATATAAATCCGGGAATTACAGGTAATTCAATAAGACTTTCCTCAGGAAATTGAATATCTGACTCCAAAAATTACGAACAAAACGCCAAGACCGCCGCGAAGGCCGCCACCGCCAAGACCGCCGGGAAGTCCAGGGCCTCCGGGCCCTTTGGGAAGGCATCCAGCTCAACGTCCAACGGGAAGGGTAGGACTGTAACGACCAGCTAGATGCAAGAGCATCTGAGACCAGCGCTTGCACCTGTCCCTTTAAGTCTACTGAGAAGTTCTGGAGCTAAAAGTTTGCCACGGTGGTAACGACTTCAGCTACCAGCAAGAGGCCGGGGCTTCCATAACTAGGACAAGGTGATGGTCCAAGCCCTTCAGGATAGTTGGGAGCCAGTAGTTCGCGAGGAAGGTCAGGACTACAGCGATCAACGTATGGACCTGTATCTTCAAGCCATCCGAGAAGGCTGGGAGATAGAAGTTTGGCAGGAAGGCTAGGACTTCACCGACCAGTCCATGGAACATTATCTTCAAGCCCTCCGGGAAGGCCGGGAGATAGGAGTTTGCCAGGAAGGCCAGGATTTCACTAGATATAGTTACACGCAATAATCGATCCAAAAAATTGATTTCCTCATTTTAATATTTTTTCAAAAAATCTGCAGTTTTTTAATTCTGGGAAACTCTTGTTTGATCCCAGTTTTCATCAATCTTTATAATATTTATCAGGAAGCGTAAAAAGTGTTTGGAAAAATTTAGTAGTTAAAATTAGGGTTACTGTTCAGGCACCCCCCCAAAGGGAACTCAATAGGGCGATCTTCCCTTTAAAATTGTTCTCGGCACAAACAGGTCAGCCCCACATGAAGCACCCAAAACTGAGTTTTTAACTAAAAGGGTTCCTCATCAGGGGTCTCTTCCTCCTAAAAGGTTCTCAAAAGCGGGACACCTGAACAGTTACAAATTAGGCGCAACAGCATGGCAATAACTCTAGGCCATGGAAAATACACATGTGATCAAGTTTTAACTGGAGATATTGTTCCTTGTGTGGGACTGATTTCGTTCCAGGAAGGTGTCTGTTTGCGGTCATCTTTCCATACAACATCGGCAAACCGTACCATTACTTTCGAGGTGCCGTATACCGCAACTGCGGCGGCATAGACCTTTCTGTTTTTTCTAAGCAATGGCAACGTGTAGTTCTTTTCAGCAATCTGATCAAATGCTTTTATGATTAGATTTGACAGAATTTTAGTTTCTTTTTCTGTCAATAATCCATGCGTTAATACATACGAATCACCATGCTGGGATACCGGTCTGACGGTTTGATCATCAGCATGATTGATTTGAGAAGGAAGCGAGCCGGAAGCGGAAGAAAAAGAGGAAGCGGAAAGTGCAACTGATGTCGGGGTATCATTTGAAGCTGTGTCATCAGATGAGATAATGCCAGGGGAATGTTTAACTTCAATTCCCATCAGGCTCCCATCGGGAAGTTCGATTATTATATCAGCTCTTCCCTTATCCGAGGTGACTTCGGTTTGAAGAAATCTGTCGCCATATATCAAAAGGCAAAAAAGCATAACATGGAAAATATTTTCACCTTCGCCATGGTATAATTTCTTGTTAATGCTTGAAAAAATGGAAGACAGTTGTTTTTCCGCTTCAATGATATTGCGTGATTGAAATGCAGAAAGCACATAATTTTGAGAGTCATTTATGTATTTGACTGGGTTCGAAGTGTTTGGAGGAACTAAAAATTTATGAGCTATTTCTTTGCTGATCGCTCCTAAGACTTCAAGGTTTGGGATTTTAAGGTGAATCGGACTTGTTCCTTTGGCATCAATTTTGTCTATGGTAAGGTATCCTGCTTGAAAAAGAAATGATTCATCTTGAAGATTATTTATATCCATTACTTCGATAGGATCTTGGATAGAAAGATCTATGTCAAATATTTTAAAATAATCATCAGTTTTAGAATTTAGAAGATATACGAACAATGGAGTTCCAGAATTATACCAATAGTTTTTAAATTTTTTATTTTCAAGAAACCATTTGATTGAAAACGGATTTAAGACTGTTTTATCGCCATCCCAGCTGTAGCCATCATACCAATTCAGGATAACTTTCATGAGCATTTCAACAGTTGATTCTGGCGGAAGATCTCCACTAGAAATTAATTTAGGAATTGCTTCCTCAAGGTTTGGTTTGTAGTAATCGAGAATTTCTTGTTTGGTAAATCCGCAGATCTCAGAAAATTTACTGTCAAGAGTTAAATCAATGACATTGTTCAAGGACGAGAATAAGGAGACCTGTTGAAATTTTGTAATTCCTGTTATAAAAGTAAATTTTAGATATTCGTAGGACCCCTTGACTGCTGAATAGAAATTGCGGAGTTTGAGGCGAATTAATTCACACTGTGCAGAATCATGAATTTTGTCATGCAGAGGAAAATCATATTCATCAATAAGGAGGACGACATTTTTACGTGGTTCATGCAAAGTTCCGCTGCTTTCGGTAAGAGAGTCAGCATGTTTAACAGAGAGATTTTCGATCAAAGTTGAAAGAGCTGTCATTGGATCTAAGAGGGAAATATCAATTTTATGTGACTTGGCACATGCCCCGAGCCTTGTTGTTAGGCTTTCGTCGAACAAATCAGGGTTTGGCTGAACCGCATT
>JAISFP010000348.1 GCA_031263525.1 Deltaproteobacteria bacterium
ATCCGGTCAGGACGTACAATGGCTCCTCAGGACAGACTCGAACTGCCGACCCGGTGGTTAACAGCCACCTGCTCTACCAACTGAGCTACTGAGGAAAATTCCTCGCGTCCTCGGAGGCCCCTGGAGGGCTTCCGTACGCGAGAGATGATTTTACCCAAAAAGCCGAAAAAGTCAACGGAAATCGACAGTTCCGGAGCCGGAAGCGGCAATTTTTCCTGAAGGAGCGGCTTTCTGAGGGGCTCCGGGGGCTCCCTAAGGCCCCTCGGCTTCCGGGACATGGCCCCGGGACCAGGAACCGGGCTTCGGAGGGGGGAGACCATGGGCCGCACCGGTTTCTTCAGAAACAGGGGCCCGTGGCCAGGAACCGGGCGTCGGGAGGCCGCCGCTGGCCTTCTCCGCCCTTTCGGACGTGGACCAGGGGCCAGGCGTCGCGCGCAGCCGGGTGGCTCCACCAGGGCCGTCTGAGCAACTTTCGGCATGTGGCCAGGGTCCAGGGCCGGGTATCCGGGCAACCGGGGGGGCTCAACCAGGGCTTCAGCGCACATTTGGGACGTGGCCCAAGGGCCAGGAGCCGGGCATCCGGGGGCTCCCCCAGGGCCGCCTGCGCAACTTTCGGCATGTGGCAAGGGGTACAGGAGCCGGGCATCCGGGGGTCTCGCCCAGGGTCGTCTGCGCAACTTTCGGCATGTGGCAAGGGTCAATTGAGCGAAACCGGGCGGTCCGGGGTTCCCGCAGGGCGCGTTCGCAACTTTCGGGACTTTGCCGCAGGCCCGCAGCCTGGTTATTCTGGGCGCCCGCAGGGCGCGCTTGCAACTTCCGGGACTATGCCGCAGGCCTGGAACTTGGCTATTCGGGCCCTCCCCAAAAGGCCGCCTCAGCATTACTGGTCTTTGAAGGGGTCGGAAACCGGCTATTTGGGCTGCCGCTTGCCTCCTAACGCAAGGGGCAGAGAGGCATGCCCCGGGGCCCCGAACAGGGCACAGGGCGTCCCGAGGCCTGCGGAGGGCCAGCGTCTAGGCGGTCTCGGGCTCCTCGGCCCTGAACTCGACCTCGGTTTCCTCGGCATCGACCTCGATCCCGGTCTCCTCGGCCTCGGCGGTCTCCGGCTCCGCGGCCTCGGCGGGCTCAGGCTCGGGGGGCCCGGCCTCGGCGGTCTCGGACCCGGCGGCCCCCGGCACCTCGGCCTTCGCCTCCAGGGCCTGCTCCTCGGCCTTCAGGGCGGCGGAGTCCTTGATCTCTATCCTGGTCATGGGCTCCGGGACGGGGGCGGACGGCGGGGTCTCGGCCTGGGGGCCGCCGTCGTAGGCTATGGGGTCGGAGGGTCCGGCCTCCTCGCTGAAGCCGTTGATCTTCTCCTGGTAGGCCAGGGCCTCGGCCTGGTAGCGGCTGGCCTCCGTCGGGGAGGAGAAGTCCAGGAACGCCCCCTTCCGGTCCTTCTTCTCCTCCCAGCCGAAGTAGGCTATGACCCCGCCAACGCCTATGAGCGCCAGGGGGAGGAGGGCCTTCACCAGCTGCCAGAGGTACTCGAACCAGACGGCGAACAGCACGCCGCCGCCCAGGATTATCACCACTCCTATAATAAGTAAGGCTGGCATAGACTCTCCGGATCTTCTGGGGGGACTTTCGGGCAGGGGTTGGGGCCGCGGAAGGCCCGGGGGGAGGCTGTCGGCGGGCCGGCCAGGAAGGCCGGAAGCCGGCCGGCCCGGAGCCGGCTGCCAGGCGGCTGGCCACGGAGGCCGGCTGGCCGGAACGCAGGATTCCGGGGGCCGGCGGGGCAGGAGGCGGGCTCCGTTGGGCGGCAGGCCAGGAGGCAGAACTACGGGGGCCGTCAGGCCGGGAAGGCAGGCTCCGGGGGATGGCTGGTCTGATACCGGACGCGGGAACCGGCCGGCCGGGAGGCTGGCTCCGGTGACCGGAAGTTCTTGAAGGCAGGATTCCGGGCGGTAGCCAGGTCCGGAGGCAGGGTTCCGGGGGCCGGCTGGCCTGAAGGCGGGATTCTGGGCGGTCGCCGGGCCCGGAGGCAGGAAAGCGGGGAAACGGGCCAGGATCCTCAGGTCCGGGGGGCCCGGAGTCCTGGTCCGGAGGCCGGGTGCGCAGTAACGGCCGGACGGGAGGAGGGAAGGCGGCGTCGCGGCGCCGGAGGGCAGGGGCCCCGGGCCCGGCGGTCAGGGGCTGGCGGGAGGCCAGCCGGAACCAAGGATTCCGGGGCCTGCGGGCCATGTCCGGGAACAGGGGGCCGGAAGGCAGGGCGCCAGTACGGGGCCGTCAGGGCCTCTTGCCGCATTCGGTGCAGAGACCGTCGGGGCCGATGATGCCTATGCAGGACTCGTCGGAGCACAGCCTGCGCTTCTTCTTGGCCTGGGTCTTGGAGGTCTGGGCGGCCAGGGGCTTTCCGCAGCTGGGGCAGAACTTGGCCCACAGCGGCGCGGGCTCCTTGCAGGCGGGACAGATGTCAGAGGGGATCTCCGCCCCGCACTCGTCGCAGGTAAGTTTCATCAGTGGTGTGGCGGGCCCCTCGGGGGCCCTGGTTCCTTTCAGGTCTGGTGAGGCGCCGCGCTCGGCGCCGCGGACGCAACGGCCCCGGGAACCCGCCCGGCGGCGGGCCGCGGTTGAAAAAGGGGGTGCCGGTGCTATAATGTGCCAAACGCATGGCGGGACGTGGCCCGGGCTTGGGGCCCGCGGCCTGGGCGGCGCGGGGGCCGGGCCGCCGTAATGATACTATAACCCGGTGCCGGAGATCCATACCGGTCCGGGCGGGCTGGCGCGGGCGCCCCTTGCGGGCCGCGTACCGCCGCCAGGAGGACCGTTGCCAGTGGCCAAGCGCATAGCCGTGGACCAGGCCCGCCCGGGCCAGGTCCTGGCCGAGGAGATTACCCGCCAGGACGGCGTGCTCCTGGCCTCGAGGGCCTCGGAGGTGACCGAGGGCCTCATCCGCATGCTGGGCCGCATGAACATCGACACCGTGGTGATCGAGGAGGCCGAGCAGAGGACGGAGGAGGACATCCGGGAGGAGCACGGCGCCGAGCTCGCGAGGATAGCGAGGGTCTTCAGGCGCGCGGGGGACTCCCCGGTCCTGGGGGCGCTCAGGCGCACGCTGGTCTTCATGTCCGAGCAGGAGCGGGACAAGGCCCTGGAATTCCTGTCGCTCGCCCTCGAGCCCGAGCCGGAGTCCCCTGACGCGGCAGCGGGGGACGGTGCCGGTACGGAAGACGGGGACGGGAACGCCCCTGGGGCCGACCGGAAGGTTTCGGGGAAGCCCGGGATCTCTGAAGATCCGGGCCCCGCCCCGAAGGCATCGAGAAAGCTGGAGCTGGCCGACGATCCCGGCCCCGCCCCGAAGGCCTCGCGGAAGCTGGAGCCGGCGGACGATCACGGTTCCCCGCCGAAGGCTCCCAGAAAGCTGGAGCCGGCGGACGGTCCCGGCCCCGCCCCGAAGGCTCCCAGAAAGCTGGAGCCGGCGGACTGTCCCGGCCCCGCGCCGAAGGCTCCCAGAAAGCTCGAGATCGCGGACGGTCCCGCCGCCGGGGCGGGCGCGGGTCCCGGAACGGGCCGGGGCGCCTCCACTACGGCCGGCGGGAAGCCAGGTTCCGCGGGCGGGAGGGGACCCGCCATGGCGACTTTCGCGGCAGGCGGCGCCGGGACGGGCAGGAGCCGCCCGGGAGCGTCCCCCGAGACGGCGGGCCGGGGCCCGGCCGCGCCCGGAACCGGGCGGGGCGCGGGCAGGGAGCGGGGGAAGTGAGATGCCTGCTGACGTGACCGTCCAGGACAGGATGCAGGCCAAGAAGGAGGTCAGGCGCATAAAGAACCTCCCCACCGTGCCGGGCATCGTGGCCAAGATCTCCCGGATAGTGGAGAATCCCGAGACCTCGGTGGCGGAGGTGGGCAGGCTCATCTCCCAGGACCAGGTGCTCTCGGCCAAGGTTCTCCGGATGGCGAACAGCGCCTTCTTCGGGATGTCGCGCAAGATAAGCTCCATCCCCCAGGCCCTGGTAATCCTGGGCTTCGAGGTGGTCAAGGGCCTGGTCCTCACCTCCAGCGTCTTCGACATGATCCAGAAGAGCATGGCCGGGCTCTGGGAGCACTCCATCGGATGCGCCGCCGCCTCGGGGGTGATAGCCTCGCACCTGGGCCGGGACGACGCCGAGGAGGTCCTGGTGGCGGGGCTCCTGCACGACCTGGGCAAGGTGGTGCTGGCCCTGAACCTGCCCGAGGAGATGCGCCTGGTCCAGGAGAAGGTCGAGTCCGAGGACATCCGCTTCTACGAGGCCGAGGGCCTGGTGCTGGACTTCGACCACGCCGAGATAGGCCAGTGGCTGGCCGAGCACTGGAACCTGCCCGAGAGCATTGCCGAGCCCATGCGCCTCCACCACCGCCCCGAGAAGGCGGTCCTGAAGCCCGAGTGGACCGCCATAGTCCACATGGCGGACATCATGGTGCGGGCCAAGGGCTTCGGGCACGCGGGCGACGACATGGTGCCGCCCGTGTCCCAGAGGGCCTGGGAGATCCTGGGCCTGCGCAAGACGGACTTCCTGCCGATCCTGGAGAAGCTCGACCCCAAGCTCGCGGCTTTGAAGGATCTGACCGCCCTGAACTGAGGATCCGCCGTTGCGTCCCCCACTGAGGAAGGCCTGCTGGACCCTTGTCTCCGCCCTGGCCGCCCTGGCCGCCGACCTGGCGACCAAGGGCATGGCGCAGGACGCCTTCCCCCCGGGCGGGGGGAGCGAGGCCGCGCCCTTCCTTAACTTCGTCCTGGTCCGGAACACCGGCGCCGCCTTCAGCATGCTCTCGGGCACGGGGGCGGGCCAGGGCGTGAAGATGGCCCTCATAGCCCTCCTCGCCATGATCCCGCTCGCGGTGTTCTACAGGCAGGCAGGCGACCGCGACCGCCTGACGCTCGTCTCCGTCGGGGCCATCCTCGGCGGCGCCGTGGGCAACATCCACGACCGGCTCCGCTACGGGGCAGTGACCGACTTCCTCGACTTCCACTGGGGCGCCAGCCACTGGCCGGCCTTCAACCTGGCGGACGTCTTCGTGGTCCTGGGCATAGCCTGGATACTCTGGGCCACGCTGTCCTCCGCCTTCAGGGGCGGAGCCGGGCCGGCGGGGGCCGGCGGCTCGCCCGGGCAGGGGAAGTCGCGCGGCCACGGGAAGGCGCCGGGCTCCGGGGCCCGGGGCGGATCCGGGCCGGGGTCCGGAGCAGCGGGAGGGTCCGGGTCGCCGGGAAAGGGCAAAAGGAAGAAGGCCGGGAAACGGGGCTGAGAGGGCGCCTGCCCGGCCCCGGAGCGCGCTCCGTGCCGCCAGGCCGCCGTCCGCCGGGACATCCGGGGGACGAGCCTTCCCAACCTTCCCTGCCTGACAGCCGGCCTTCCCTTCCGCCCGGTCCGGCCAGGGCCGGCATGGGCTTCATCATGTCCGCACGAGCGGGGGTGCGTCCGGGGCCGGCGGCGGGCCCCAGGAGCCTTTCGGGCCGGCGGCTCAGCCCCGGCCGGGAGGGCGTGCCCTCCCGGACGTAAGTCCGCCTTGGGACGGGGTCGTCCGGAACATTCCTGGACGGGACTTTCAGAAAGTCATTGACCGGTCAGGCTAGAACGTTGCGCGGGCGGCTCCGGGGCCCTGGCCTGACGAGGATCACGGGACGGCGCACCCACTTTGCCCTTTGGGCCAATTCCTGTTAGATTTATCGGGAGGGGGAGGCGGCCTGTCCGGAAGGGCCGGTTTTGCCCGCTGGCTGCCCGGGGCCCCGGGTCCGCCGGTTTCCCGCCATCCTAGCTTAGCGGCAGGATCCGGGCCTGCCCCGGCACCCCGCCCGGGCGCCGGGGCTTCGCGGCTCCAGGGCCCCCGGTTCCGAAGCTCCGGCTTCCGTTGCCATCCATCCGTTGCCGGCAGTTGCCTGAAGCTGCCGGGCGCCGCGCTGACCCCTTCGGCCGGCGCCTCGCCCGCGCGGCGTCCCGGGGCCGGCAGAGGACCGGTCCTGCTTCCGCCACCGTCCGGTTCCGAACGTTTTCGTGCCGTTCCCGATTCCGCCCGCTAGCCGGCATGGGCCCCGGGCCTCCGGCCCCGGCCCGCCCGAGGGTAGCCTTGACGCTGGTACTGATCGCAGAAATAGACATGGTGACGGCCGAGTACATCGCCGGGACGCTGTCGGCGGCGGGCTTCGAGACCCGGGCGACCGACAGCCAGACCGACGCCATGGCCATATACCAGGAGCGCAGGGCGGATCTGGTGTTCACCAACTATTACCTGGGCGACGGCAGCGGGACGGGGCTCCTGAAGGCCCTCGCCAGGGCCGACCCGGACTTCCTGGGGGTCATGGCGACCGGCATCGGGAGCGAGGACATAGCCCGCGAGGCGATGCTCTCGGGGGCGTCCGACTACGTGGTCAAGAACGGGAACTTCTACCGGAACCTCCCGGAGATGGCCGGGCGCTTCGTGGCGGGCCACCGGGAGGGCCTCGCGGCCAGGAGGGCCAGCACCGGCTCGGAGAGGCTGGAGGCGCAGGTTGAGCTGGCGGGGTGGCTGGACCACAACTTCAAGAACATCCTCTCGGCAGCGACGGGATTCCTGTCGCTTCTGGACTTCGGGAACGAGGCACAGTCCGACGACAAGCGCCGGGAGTACGTCTCCGACACCCTGGAGGCGCTCGGGACGGCCATGAAGCTCCTGGACCGGCTCTCGGCCCTGGGGCGCTCCGGGAGCCGGGAGGGGGCCCGCCAGGCCCTGGTCGCCCAGGTGGCGGACGACGCCTACCACTCGGCCAGGGACCCGGAGAAGTCCCAGCCGGAGGACCGGGCGTCCCTCGCCTCGACCGCCGACCGCACCGAGTTCGTGAACCGCGCGCGCCTCCTCCCGCCCCAGAGGGTGGTCTCCGACGACCTGTTCACGGTCCTGGAGGCCCTGTTCCGGAACTCCCTGGAATCCCTCGCCGCCGTGAAGGACGGCCCGGAGATCTCCGTCTCCGCCGAGCGCGAGGGCCCCTACCTGGTCTTCGAGGTGGCGGACAACGGCCGGGGCATGGACGACAGTGTCCTCCGCAGGGTCTTCGACCCCCTGTTCTCCACCAAGGGCCAGGTGGGGGTGGGCGTGTCCCTCGCGATAGTGAAGACGCTGGTCCAGCGCCACCTGGGCGAGATCACCGTGAAGTCCGATCCGGGACGCGGCACCAGGTTCAGGTTCACTTACTTCGTGGGCGACGACGCCCCGGCGTCCGCGTCCGCGGACCGGGCCTGGTGACGCGGGGTGTCCGTGACGGTTCCGGAGGGGGCGGAGGGCAGGGAGCGCGGGGGGCCCGGGGAGCGCGCGCCCGACGACGCCCGCGCCAACGGGCGCGGGCCGGAATCCGTCCGGGACGCCGCCCGCGCCCCGGAGAGCCTGCTCCTGCACGCCTGCTGCGCGCCCTGTTCCGTCTACACCTTGAAGGCCCTCTACCGGAGCTTCCCGAAGGTCAGGATCCTCCTGTGGTACTTCAACCCCAACATCCATCCCGCCGCCGAGTACCGCAGGCGCAGGGACGCGCTCGCCTACATCCACGCCCGCCGGGGCGCGTTCCTTCCTCCCGGCGCGGCCCTTTCGCTGGACGTCTCAGCCCCCTACCGCCCGGACGAGTTCCTCGCCGCCGCGGCCGCGTCCCCGAGGAGGCCCGAGCGCTGCGCCGTGTGCTACGGGATAAGGATCGCCGCCGCCGCCCGGAAGGCCAGGCAGGCCGGCTGCGAGGCCTTCAGCACCACTCTCCTGTACAGCCGCAAGCAGGGCCACGAGCTCATAAGGGACGCGGGCGAGGCCGCGGCGGGCGCCGGAGGGCCTGCCTTCCTCTACCAGGACTTCCGGACCGGATGGAAGGAGGGCCGCGAGCTCTCCCTGAAGCTGGACGTGTACCGCCAGAACTACTGCGGGTGCCTGTACGGGGAGACGGACAACTGAAACTTTCCTAAATCACCTTCAGGGACTCCACGTTCCTCGGAGGCTGGCCGGACAGGGTCCTTCGTTCCGAACGCACGGGCAGGATCTTACGTTCAGAAAGGTCGGGCAGGATCCTGCGTTCAGAAAGGACTGGCATGATTCTCCGTTCCGAACGCACGGACAGGATCTTGCTTTCAGAAAGGTCTGGCATGATTCTCTGTTCCTAAAGGACTGGCATGATTCTCAGTTCCGAAAGGACTGGCATGATTCTCCGTTCCTAAAGGGCGGTCATTATCCTCCGTTCGGAAATTAACGAAAGCCTCAGGCGTCAGGAAAGACATGGTCGATAATGGCTTGCCGATCGGCCAGGCTGTTCTGCTGTGTCGGACAGTCAGCCCGTTCTGTTGGGCAGTACTGTCTTAAGACATGAATAAAATTCAGTATATTGATAAAAAATTATAAAATTGTAAAAGACATATTTATTGATAATAAATAAATATAAAAATTTCTGAAAAAAATCTGCCATGACGATATCTAAAATTTTCAAAATTTTGATTATAAATTTCAAATATTTTAGAAAAACTGGCAATGACTGTACGGTGAGCTCCGGAGCTCAGATCACGCCGCGAGACTAGTCGTCCTCGAGGCTTTCCAGGAAAGCTCCGAAGTCGATGCACATGAAGTACAGCACCTTGCCGTCCGTCTCGGAGAAGCTGGCCGTGAACGTGCGGGTGTCGCCGGGCCGGTAGTTCCTGGCCGCCTCTCCCTCCTCGTCGGAGGCGTTCGCCGGGATCCTGCACCTGATCTCGGGGGTGCCGGGCGGGATCTCGCCGGCGGATTCCGGAGGGGGATCCACGGCGACCGTCCAGAGCCATTCCGGATCGCTCGCGACAGTCCTGATCCGGAAATCGGTGAGGAAGAAGGTGTGCCTGTACGTGGCCGCGGCCTTGCCCGGGTCGTCGGCGAAGTCCCGGAGGATCTGCTGGATGGGGATTTCCTCGTACGTATGGTTTACGGGAACCTGCGCGGCGGCGGGCAGGGACGCGAGCAGGATGGCGAGGGCGAGGGCCGGAGCGGAGAAGGGCGTGGTGGCCGTTGCGGCCGGCGGTGTGCCGAGGACGGCGTCCGGGCGCGTGAGGAGCGGCATGGAGTTCTCCTTTGGTGACTTGAACGGACCCCCGCAGGATTCTGCAGGAGGGCCGGCGTCGGTGCGGAGGTTCCGGGACCGGACCTTAAGTCTTGCGGCATGAGGGCCGGAGGTGCCGGGATCGGATTTTCAGTATGCGGCAGGTGGACCTTCGTAAGAGCGGCGCTTCCGGGACCGGACCTTCAGTCTGCGGCAGGAGGGCCGGCGTCTGGGCGGAGGAGCCGGGACCGGACCGGCAGGCTGCCGTGCCGTGACGGCATAAGGGCGTGGGTTCCGGGACCGGACCCGCAGGCGCCGTCTCGGCGAAGGGTTCAGGGGCGGAGAATTGCCGCGAGTGCGTCCAGGGCCCGCCTGGCAAGACGGTTCAGGGCGGGCGTTCCGGAGAGGAGCTCCGCGAGGCGGGGGCTCAGGGCGTAGTAGGCCCTGACAAGCGCCCTGCCTGGAAGGTGCGGCATGAGTTTCCGGTCCCGGAAGCGTCTCCAGGCCGCGACCTCGGGGGCCAGCGGGTCGCCGTATACGGCGGTCGCCACGTAGCAGCGGAGGTCCTTGGCCCTCCGCGGGCCACCCGCGCAGATGTCCGCCATGGCCATGGGCTGGTCGAGGAAGCGGAAGGCGTACTCCATCATGAGCTCGGCCTCCCGTCCCTTGGGGGCGAGCCGGGCGGCGTTCACGAGCCAGGTCCTCAAGGCCTCCTGGGACGCGGCGAAGCTTGTCCTGAATCCCTCCCAGTCGGAGACCACGTCGCGGCCCTTGCCCGAGACGAGCTCGGCGGCGCTGTGCCTGAAGCCTCCGTAGCGGTGGATGGAGGGGCCCAGGATCACCGCCGATACCGTGCGGGTGGAGTCGGGCGGGACCGGCACGTCGGGGCCCAGGAACGCGAGGATTGCCCCGGAGGCCCTGTGGGTCAGGTAGACGCGCTTCCCCCGCTCGGCGGGGTCCAGGGCGCTCTCCACGAAGGACGGCTTTATGTCGGCCTTCAGGAAGTCTATCATCCTCAGGCCCCTGAATACCCCTCCGGACGGGCGTTGCAGGACGCAGTCCGCCAGGCCCTTCCATGCCTCGTAGCTGTCCGGGTTCACGGCGGCAGCCGCCTTGAAGAGCTCCTCCGCGGCCGCCAGATCGGATCTCGCCATGGCGTCGCGTCCCCGCGCCGCGAGGACGGCGTCCTCCGGGAGGGGAGGGGGATCGGGGCCGCCGCCCTCGTCTTCCGCGTCCGCCGTGCCGGGTCCGTCTGGCGCGTCTGGGGCGGCAATGCCTGTGACGTAGGGGGAATCTTCCGCCGGGGTCTGGGCCGGGGCGGGCGCCGGATACTGCTCCTTTTCCGGCGGGGCGGCGGACCGGATGGCAGCGGGAGCCGGGCCGGGAGCGGACTCGTCATGGGCGGGCGGCGCCGCGGCGCCGGGCACGGGAAGGTCTGCCTGGACCGGGGTTGCCAGCGGGTCCCGTGTGCCGTCGGTCTTCTGGGCGCCGCAGGACACCTGAACCTTGCCGGAGTCCCGTGTCTTGCCGGTATCCTGGGCCTCGACTGAGTCACGGGCCTGGCCGGCCTCCTGGGACTTGCCGGATTCCCGTGCCTCTCCGGACTCCTGTGCCCTGCCGGCCGCCGTGGCTGCCCGGGCATCCAGGACCTCGCGTGGCTCCTGAACCTCGCGGCCGGCCGGGCATCCTCCGGAGTCCAGTGTGTCCGGGCCGGAATCCCCTGGCTGCATGGCCGTGGCGGGCGCGTCCGCGGCTGTGCCGACGGGGTCGTGGCCGACACGGGGAATTCCGTCGGCCGCTCCGGAAGGCATGCCGCCGGCGACCGCCGTCTCGGAGTCGACTGCGCCAGTTCCGGGCCCGGCGCCGGCTCCGGATTTTCCGCCGTCCCCGTCCGGGGGGCCGGCTGCCGTTCCGGGGGACGGCGCGGAGACGCGCGGCATGGCCTCCTCGGCAACCCTGTCGGCGGCCAGGAGCATGGAGGAGATGGCGCCGGGCTCCGGGCCCTCGGCGTCCGGGTTGGGTATGACCGTACCGCATTTGGGGCAGGCGAGGTCGTCGCGAACGGGATCCGGGGGGATCGGCGCGCCGCATCCTGGGCAGATGATGGTATCGGACATCGGATGCCTTCCGGCCTGCGGGCAATGCCCCCCAGCGGGGGGAGGCCCGGGCCTGCTGGGCCGGGGGGCGTCCTCCGGTCGCACTTGAAACTTTAGGGCGTACTGAACCGAATTGCAAGAAACCGGAGGGTGTCGGCCAGGAAAGCCCAGAACTGAGGGGGGATCCGGGAGCAGGCAGTCTCGTTTCCGGGTTCCGAAACGGTGTTGCCTTCGCGATTTTCAGGGAGGAGGGAGTCTTCCCTGGCCTGTCGCAGGACGGCGACGGCCGCCTTCCTCCGAGTTTACTGCACCTTGACGGAGCGGGCAGGGAATATGTTCTGGACGGCGACTGGGATGGTTAGCAGGCGGGAGACGGGGGCAGGGACGATGTTCAGGATGCAGATGGTGACAGGTATGGTATCAGGACGAAGGCGGGGCCGGGGACGACGTTCAGGACGAAGGCGGGGCCGGGGACGAAGTTCAGGACGAAGGCGGGGCCGGGGACGACGTTCAGGACGAAGGCGGAGCCGGGGACGATGTTAAGGACGCAGACTGTGACAGTGAAAGGGATCAGGACGGAGGCGGAGAGTCTGACCTCTGATGAAAGATTCATTCAGGCCCGCTGACGCAGAGTTAGAGTGAACATGGCTTTGGATTGGGCCGATCGTGGAGCGTCCCTTTCCTCATGGATATCATGACGGCAAAGGATATCAGGGAGTTTTATTTTAACAACGAACATAAATTTTCATACTGGTTTTCATTAAACTTCAATATGATATTGTTTTCCATATCTTTAGGTGGCATGTAATTCATAGATGTTTATAAAATCCATTTATCCGATATTTAGGTGTTTTCATCATATCTCCCGTTAAGTGCAGGCTTTCATTGTTAATGTGAAGATAATTTTTTTCAAGATTAAAATTCGGAACAAACTTTAAAAATTTAATGGTTTCAGTAAAATTCAATTATATTATTTAGGTTATAGATAATGATAATTTGTCTATTATTCAAAATTTTTATAATCAATAATATAATTTTTGCGATTAAAATTTTTCATTGGTGCAAATATTTTTTCAAGTATTTACTGGAACACTCATTCAATGATCAAACATTTATTTTACGTTTAATGTGAACAAAAAATGAAGAGCAGTTTTTATTTTGGTAAAATAATGGTATTGTCAGGTTAACCAGATGTCGGATTCTTCTTTCATACTATGGTAGATATTCATAGTGAGTAGATACAAGGGCTGTGGGTTTGCCCGACTATTACACCCTGTACTGATTTCAAAATTCCGACATTTGATTCAACGGGTAACAACCATTTATTCATTATCTTTGTTTTTCATGCTCAAAAATTATTTTACTCCAAAAGAATACAATATCATAAATTGTCATGTTAAAAATTAATTTGGAGTATGGCTAGCATAAGTTTTATTAATTATCGTCTTCATATTTAATTTATACACGATTCATTGACATTAACTTGATACTTGCGCTTGCTGAAAATTAGGATATCGCATAATTCAAATGATGAATTAGGCATTCTTTGTCATATTATTTACTAATTGAACTTTCCTAACATTGTATTGTATGACAAATCGCATATGTCTGAAGATATCATGCGTCCCGAAGCATTTCAAGGCATCTCTATGCAGCCTCGGGAACTGTATGGACTTCGTCCAACATCTCCAACCGTTCACGGTTGAAAAGAGGAGTTTCGCCCTTCACAGTCTTTTCAACAGCATCAAAGTCATTTGTCCCGTGCTGCTTGCAGGTCATGATGCAACTCATCAGGCGTCAATAGACATGGCCAGTCTCCATGTTCCTGATGGATCCTGAAATTATTTGATGAAGTCTCAGCATGCGAATCGCGCGTTCTGCGCGAAACGTTAAATTTCTAATTAAAACCGGATCGGCCTTCCTCAGGGTTCGGGAGCGGCTCATTCCGTGGCCGGGATGACCTACCCGTGAACGTATACGTCGATAGAAGTTGCACAGACGCTGGCCCATGCCGTCTGAACAGGCCTGTTTTGATCCCGGAGCTCCGGTTCGGCGTCTCCGTTTCAAGTTTGCTCCTTCTGGATGGGAGCTAAAATGGTCCTAGAATTCCAGTCAACATTGTAAAAGCGGAACATGCTGTCAGTCCATCCATTAACGGCAACAGCGCAAGCGCGGGTCTGGCCTTCCAAGTAAAAAGCTCGGACATATTTTTTCGAGAGTATCTGGCTTACCGCATCTGCAATGCTGTTCTCCAGGCAATTTCTAACCTGTTCCGAATGCTCCTGGAATCCTGGCAACGCAGAACCGGAAGGCGGTGCCTCCGTCAGTCTGGGAACTTTCTCAGAAATGCTGAGTCTTACGCGTTTGATTTCTATGACTGCCTTGATGCCAGATGGAGAATCATAGACGATATCAACCCTTCCGTCACCGAGAGGCTGTTCAAATGATGCCCGAAAACCTCGTGAGTTGAGAAGGATATAAAGAATAGCCTGATAAACATTTTCTGCAGGTGAATGCATGTGAAGCGAAAATTTGTCCAGCAGTGATGAAAATAGCCTCGCGCATTCCTCATCGTCTGACGCCTCGAATGCGTCAACAAATGATCCATATTTTTCATTGATGGAACCTTGAAATCCTGCAAAAGGGGAATCCAGATTGCCGAAATCCTTGGCTATCGCGTAGCTAATTTCGTTGTTAGGGCATTTTAAGATATAGTTTATAAATCTGCGTGATATTTGAATTTTTGATATGGTTAGGTATCCGGTCTGAAAGAGAAAAGATTCGCTTTTCAAGGCTTTCAGGTCGCCTATGGGTGCCAGCTCTCCTGTGTTTATATTGTTAGAAATTATGTTGACGTAGGTTTCAGGGTTGAGTCTGTGTTTGTATGCTGCAAGAGAAGTTCCGGAATCGTACCAGTAATGGCTGAATTGGTTATTATAAAGACAATTGATAACAGAAAAAGGATTGTAAACTTTAGTCTCTTCGTCCCATGAATATCCGTTGTACCAGAATTCAAGTTCTTTCATGAAATCTGAATATGTCGTGTCCTTTTCAAAAATCTTTTTATCCTGCATTTTAGACAATGCTTGAAGGATGTGGCCATGAAAATTGGTCAATATCTCTTCGTCCGTAAAACCGCATATTTCAGAAAATTTTGGATCCATAGATATGTCGATAATGCTGTTCATTCCTGAAAAATAGAGAGTTTTTAAAATTTAGTTACTCCTGTTACAAAGAGAAAACGAACCTTGTCACGGCAGTCTTTTATAGTGCTGTAGAATATACGGAGCATGCTGCGAAGCTCTTCGGCATTGTCAGGATTGTCGAGGCTGTCAAGCAGTGGAAAGTCATACTCGTCTATCAGGATCACGACGTTAGCTGGAGCCTCCTCAGTGCTCTGAATCATGTTAGGCAGGTGTGATGGAGGATAATTTTTTGACAATTCTGAAATGGCAGAATCTATGTCAGAAACGGAATTGGCCGGTTTGAGATCAAGATTGTGATCTCTTGCAATATCGTCAAATTTGTCCAGAAGTTTTCTCCTGAAGGTCAGCGGGTCGGACTCGAAGCGGCTGAAGGAGAACCGGATGACGGGATACCGTTCCCAGACGTAGTCGGACTTTCCGATCTTCATGCCGGCGAAAGGCGTCCTGTCTCCCTTGGCTATATGCTGGATAGTGTCGAGCAAGAGAGTCTTGCCGAACCTCCTCGGCCTGGAAAGAAAAAACATGCGTTCGGGGCTGCTGTTCAGAAGATCGCGGATGAAACCGGTCTTGTCGACAAATGCTGAGCCTGAACCAATATAATCTGAAAATGACGCAGAATCGCGCAATAGTCGCTTCAAAGCGCAATAGTCGCTTCAAATTCGATCCATTGTCTTGTGGCCTGTCATTCTCAGTCATGGTTTGTGATTCCTGGTATGAAAAGCGGTTAAATCAACTTCAGAGACACATGGACTTCACACTTAACATCTTTAATCACTGTACTGTAAATTTTAAAGTCTGTCAACTGGTTTTCAAGCCAATGCCTGGTTTTCAAGCCAATGTCTGGTTTCCAGCAAATTATTACCCTTTCACGTAAATATGAACAAATGAGAGGCGAAGGACCTTAATCAAAAACTATGGCTCAATCCTCTACAAATTGTGCATAATCTTCATAAAGGCACATTATGATGGTGTAAGGGCTGTCAGGCAACCGGTGCCAAAGCCAGACGGCTTCGCCAGCTCACCGCTCCAGTCGTTCATATTTCTGTAAAAGAGTAATATCCTGACTCGTCTTCTTTTACTCCACTTGCTAATCGGAGAATGAAGTCTCGCGCACCGAAAGTTTGGGCGGCAACCTCTTCCTTGCTTTGATTCAGGATTTATATTTTTCCAGTGTAACTGTTCAGGTTCCTCCTGAAACATACCTTTCTTGCCTGTCTAATTATCTTCATCTGCCACTTTTCTTTCCATCTTCCATTTTTTATCA
The DNA here is from genome assembly GCA_031263525.1 of Deltaproteobacteria bacterium. Taxonomy (GTDB): domain Bacteria; phylum Desulfobacterota; class Desulfarculia; order Adiutricales; family Adiutricaceae; genus JAIRZX01. The sequence goes on from JAISFP010000348.1 coordinate 15,589, forward strand.
ATTTTAAAAATATATTTTAATAACGCCTCACGCTAACCATTGTATACTGGGAAGACAATTGAATATTTACAAAAAATTGATAGATATCTTGGTGATAACTTGGTGTCCTGGAACTGAAATAATTAATTTTCTCACGTTTGTTTTTAAATTACGATTCATGGCGACAGACAGGAACAGGCTCAGAGCTAAAATGAGGCATGTGTAATATGGTAAGTCGAAGAGATGGCTGGAAATTCAGTATCGTGCCAGAAGGCTTTCAATATCAGCGCTTCAGGCCTCTGAAAGCGGAAATAGCACGAGGCGAGATTGCGGGAAAAGCCAGGCAGGGATCTGAAGCTTCCATGTGCTATGGTTCTATTCTTCAGAAGGTGTGACAGCAAAAATTTTTTAATGTTTGATTTTATTGGATAAAATATTTTCATTTTTAAAATGCATCGTTGCTCAGATGTCATAATTGTAAAATTACAACAATTAATTCGGAACAGAATTCTATGCGTAACGTATAATATTTTTATAAAAATTTTCGATATTTTTCCCGAGAGATTTTGTGTGAAAATTTTTGACATATAAATAGATGGCGGCGTTGTAAAAATTTGGTACGAAGGGGGCCATGTCCAGGGGGAAGGGGGCCATGTCCAGGGGGAAGGGGGCCATGTCCAGG
>JAISFP010000350.1 GCA_031263525.1 Deltaproteobacteria bacterium
TTGCCTCCAGCTTCTTTCAGTTGGGCCTTACGGCCTTCCCCTTGCTATTGGCTAACAGTTCCCACTGCCAAGTCTGTAGAGGACTTTCACCTCCTAGTCATTGCCCATGCCGGGCACACCTGAAAGGCCCCCCTCCGTTTCCGGAAGGGGGCCTTGTCATGTCCGGCCGGGGCCGGGGCGAGGGGCCCGCATGGCCCGGCCAGGCTAGCGCCCAGCCGGGGAAGCCTCGCGGAGGGGTCCCGCCCCGTTTCGGCGGCCCCCCCGCCGCCCGCCCCGGAAAGGGGAGGACGATGGGCGGGCCGGGGCCGCGGGACGGATCGTGTCAGCCCAGGAAGGAGGCCGGGGAGCCCGGTGTCACGCCTTCGAGGCTCGCCCAGGCGCCGCGGTGCTGGCCTCTGCCGGGGCCGGGGAGCGAGAAGCCCTCGCCGCCGGGGCCGGGGCCGGGGGAGGAAGGGTCGCCGGGGGTTTCCGGACGGCCCTGCCCGCCGTCGCGGCCGCCGTCGTCGCCACGTGGGCCGGGGACCCTGAAGGCGGGAGGGGTCTTGCCGTTCACGCGGGGGTCGGGCAGCCCGTAGCCCTCGTTGTCGTCGTCGTCTCGCGGGGAGCGCCCGCGGGGGGCCGCGTCAGCTGTTTCCTCGTCGCCGCCCCTGGGGGCGGGCCTGCCCCAGCCCCCGTCGCCGCCCCGGGGGGCCTTCCGCCCGGCGTCCCCGCCGCCGCCCTTCGGGGGACGCGTCCCGTAGATCTCGTCGTTGCTCCTGAGCTGCCTGCGTGGCGCGGCGTCGGCGCTCCTGCCCCCGTCGTCGGCCGTGCCCTTCCCGCCGTAGCCCCCGCGCCCGCCGCCGGTTCCGGGCACGTCACTGCCGCCGGAGCCGCCGCGGCCCCAGCCCGAGCCGGGCGCCCGGACGTCAGGTCCGGAATTCGGGCCGTCCCCGGTGCCGGAGGGCGCCGAGAAGAGGAAGCCGCCCCCGTCCCGGGGGGCGGGCTGGGCCCTTACGGGGCCGGCGGTTCCGACGACGATGATGAGCGAGGCGGCTAGCGCGGCCGCGAGCGTCAACCTTCCGCAAGTTGCTGTCATTTGGTTTCTCCATGGCCGGCCGGCCATGTGGCCGCCCTGCTGAGCGTCCCGCGACGGGCGGGGCGACGTGTGCTGTCTGACAGGATGCCGCCGTTCCGGCGGATGTCCGGGCGAAGGAATACTGGGCGTGCCCCGCGGGGCCCGGCCCCCCATCCTGGGCGGGGGGCCGGGCGGCGCGGAGGCTTCCCGCGTTCGCGGTCAAGGACAGAGCAAGCGCGGCGCCAGCCGTGCCCGATGCCCCGGAACGACCGGGCCCGGACGGGCCGCCAGCTTCGCAAAGTCCTTGTGCCGAAAGCCTCGGAACGATTTCGCATCCCCCGTCCCGGCCCTGATCCAGCCCTGGCCCGGCGACGGCACAGGGTGCCCCGAGACCCCAAATTACCCGCCTGGGCGGGTACATGCTCCGCAGTTGACCACGCAGAGCGACGAGCCCCTGCCCGGAACGCGGGGCCGGATGTCCGGAAGAGGGTCCGCGCAGCCAGGCGCGGGAGCTGTCCAGAATGATCCGTGCAGGCGGAAAGCCACGGGGCGACCTGCAGGCGCCCGTATAGTCAGAGTGGCCGGCAAGTGCCAGGAGGCCGGAGAGCCCGAAGAGAAGCGCACGGCAAAGGTCGGGAATGGGGAGGACGGTGAGCCCGAAGCGGAGCGCACCGCAAAGGCCGCGAGGAAGGAGTCCGGAGAGCCCGAAGCGCAGCACACGGCAAAGGTCGGGAAGGGGGAGGCCGATGAGCCCGAAGCGCAGCACACGGCAAAGGCATGGAGGAGGAAGGCCGGAGGGACCTGAGCAGGACACACGGCAAAGGCCGGGAGGAGGGAGGCCGGAGGAACCAGAGCAGGACACACGGCAGAGGCCGGTTGGAGGGAGGCCGGAGGAACCTGAGCAGGACACGCGGCAAAGGCCGGGAGGAGGGAGGCCGGAGGAACCTGAGCAGGACACACGGCAGAGGCCGGTAGGAGGGAGGCCGGAGGAACCTGAGCAGGACACGCGGCAAAGGCCGGTAGGAGGGAGGCCGGAGGAACCTGAGCAGGACACGCGGCAAAGGCCGGTAGGATGGAGGGCCCTTAGCAGGACACGCGGCAAAGGCCGGTAGGAGGGAAGGCCCTTAGCAGGACACGCGGCAGAGGCCGGGAGGAGGGAGGGCCCTGAGCAGGACACACGGCAAAGGAGGGAAGGAGGAAGGCCGGAGTGCCCGAAGCGAAAAGCATGGCAGCGATATTTAGGAGGACCTTCGAGCTGAAACGCGGGAAGGAAACGGAGGCGGGGGCCGGAAAAGTGGCCCGAGGGACTTGGTGGGCCGGCTGGACCGCGAAATTGAAAGTCATGGAGCTAGCCGGGAAGCCGAAGGCAGGGTCCGGGGGAGACGGGAGGCCTGTCTTCGCCAGGTTATGGCGGCTGCCGGAGAAGCAGGTGACATGAAAGGCAGGGCGGCATGGCAAGGGCGGAAGGTGACGGCTGGAGTTCACTGAGAGCCGGGGAACGGACGGGCCGAGTCCGGCCCGGAGGCAGGTGCCCGAAGGCAGGGTCCGGGGAAGCCGGGAGGCTTGCCTTCACCAGGTTACGGAGGCTGTCGGATAGGCAGGGGACATGAAAGGCAGGGCTCCTTGGCAAGGCGGGAGGTGACGGCTGGAGTCCGCAGGTAGCCTGGAAACGGACAGGCCGGCACGGGCCCAGAGACAGGGGCCCGGAGGCTGAAGACCGAAGGCGGGGTCCGGGGAAGCCGGGATGCCGGCCTTCACCATGTCACGACGGCTGGCGGAGAGCCAGGGGAGATGAAAGGCAGGGTGGCACAGCAAGGGAGGGAGATGACGGAATGCAGAGGTGACGGCTGATGTTAGCCAGGAGCCGGAGAACGGACTGGCCAGAAGTGGCCCAAGGGCATGGTCCGGTGGAGACGGGAGGTCTGCCTTCACCATGTTGCGTCGGCTGACGGAGAGGCAGGGGGCGTGAAAGGCGAGGGGCGTGAAAGGCGGGGTGCATGGAAAGGGGCAGGAGGTGACGGTCGGAGTTCGGTAGGAGCCGGGGAACGGGCGGGCCGGCACGGGCCCGAAGGCAGGTTCCGCAGAAACCGGGAAGCATGCCTTCACCAGGTTATGACGGCTGGCGGAGTGGCAGGGTATCTGAAAGGCTGGGCGACATGGCAAGGGCAGGAGGTGACGGCTGGAGTTCGGAAGGAGTCGGGGAACGGGCGGGCCGACACGGGCCCGAAGACAGAAGCACGAAGGCTGGGTCCGAGGAAAGCTGCCTGCGCCAGGTTATGACGGCTGACGGAGAGACAGTTGACATGAAAGGCATGGCGGCATGGCTAGGCGGGAGGCGAAGGAATGCTGAGGTGACGGCTGGCGGGAGCCGGGGAGCGGACGGGCCGGCCAGGGCCCTGAAGCAGGGTCCGGAGGAGCCTGAAGAGTTGCCGTCATCATGTTGCTGAGGCTGGCGGAGCCGGTTGGACGGGAAAGGCAGGGTTGCGGGAGACGGGCGGGAGGTGACGGAAGTTGGACGGGACTGTCGCGGAGAGCGGAATCGCAGGGCCCGTGCCGTCGCTCCGGAAAACTCGCCGGAAAGGCCGGGGGCACTGCCCGAGCATGGAAAGAGCCAGGAGCCTGGCCCGTGAGGGAACGGGACGGGCAGGAACCTTGCCGGATACGGGGAGCCGGGCGATGCCGGGAACCTCACCGGACGCTCCGGAAAGGGAGGGAGGCCTGACTCGACGACAGAACGGTCCGCTCCCCGCAGTGCCCATGTTCAGGAGCCATGAGGCTCTCCGCATGGCCGCCGCCCCGGCACACGGAATCCGGGGGGAACTGCCTCCCCTCCTCCCGTCCGGCCCTGTCCGGCCCGGGGCGGAAAACGAAAGCCCCCCGTCCGGGGCGAACCGGACGGGGGGCTTTCCTGCGTCGGGGGGGCGGAGCGGTGTTCGGACAGCTTGAACTGGGCTTGCGAGCTCCCCCGCGCGTCTCCTGGCCCTGAGGAGGGCCGTCATTCAGGAAAAAAGCTACCTTCTGTTGCGACGGCTGTTGTTATTGTTGCTGGAGTTGCCACGACGGTCGTTCCGGTCGCTGCTGTTCCCGCTGCGGACCTCTTCCCTGCGGTCGTTGTCGTTCCGGCTGTTGTTGCTGACGCCTGACCGGCGGTTGTTGCCGGGACGGCTGTTGTTCACGCCGGGACGGCGGTTGTTGCTGCCGGGACGGCTGTTGTTCACGCCGGGACGGCGGTTGTTGCCGCCGGGACGGCTGTTGTTCACGCCGGGACGGCGGTTGTTGCCGCCGGGACGGCTGTTGCTCACCCCGGGACGATTGTTGCCGCCGGGACGGCTGTTGTTCACGCCGGGACGGCGGTTGTTTCCGCCGGGACGGCTGTTGCCCACGCCGGGACGGTTGTTGCCGCCAGGACGGCTGTTGCCCACGCCGGGACGGTTGTTGTTTCCGCCGGGACGACCGCTGCCAACGCCGGGACGCTGGTCGTTGCCGGGACGGCTTCCACTGGAGCCCACGACGGGGCTGCTGCCGGAGGTGCCGCCGCTAGCGCCCACGCCGGGACGGCTGCCGCGGGAGCCTTCCACGTCGCCAGTGTCGGACCCGCCGCCGTACTGGGAACCCGAGCTAGCGCCGGAATCGTAGCTTCCGCCGCCGGTCTGCTGGGGGCGCCCGCCCTGGGAACCTGAGGAGTCGTAGCTTCCGCCGCTGTCAGAGCCGCCGCCGGTGCGGTCCCCGCCGCCGGCGCGGTCCCCCCCGCCGGTGCGGTCGCCCTGCTGGTACTGGTCACGGTCGCCTGTCGAGGAGGCTGAGCCGTCGCGGCCACCCTGGGCCATGGCGGCAGAGGAGAAGCCCACCGCCATGATGGCGGAGGCGAAGATTGCCGCCAGCCGGCCGGCACGGGAACTCAAGAAGGCAAACATAGGAACTGCTCCTTAGCTTTCTGGGTAGCTTTCTGGGTGCGGGCCCCGTGAGTAGGGTCCCGCGAGATTGAAATGCAAAATCCCTGCCAGCCGCTGGCGGCCGACCGTCAGGCCGGTCCGGGCATCGAGAATTGCCGGCAGACCACGGATACCGGAAGAAAGACAATCTGCTGAATGTGCCGCACAAGGCCCGTAAAACAAAAGTCTTAAAAGATCAAGATTTGAAAGGGTTTTCTGCAGTCATGGTCTTCAAGACCCGAGGGCTCCCGGCAGGATCCGGCACGCGGGGCGGATAGCTTCTATCCGCCCCGGACGCGTAATATCTACCCGTGACACTGCCAAAACGGCGCGGCACATGTCGGAGGGGCCCCCGCGCCCTGCCCCGGATGACCCGCCGCTAAGGGTGAGACAAATTTATGCCTGCCTGAACGCGCCGGGCCCGTGGCCCGGGGCCGCTGGGTCCCGAGCCCCCCCCGAAGCGGCCCCGATCACGCTCATGAGGCGTCCGGGCGCAGGCCGGCGGCTGAGGGGGCCACCCGCTGGCAGTCCCCCGTACGGCAGACGGAAGAGGCTGCCGGCGCAGGAAGGCGGAATTCGAAGAGAGGGCACCGGGGCCGGGAAGGCCGTTAGCCCGGCAGACACCAAGGGCCGGGCAGAAGAGTCGCGCCGAGGGCTGGGGAGATAAGCGGCGACGGCGTCCGGGGAGAGGAGCGGCACCGCGGGCCGGGGAGAGGAGCGGCGACGGCGTCCGAACGCGACGTCGGGGGAGCTGCCGCGGGGCCCTGACGCGGGGGCCAGGCGGGAGCTCCTCCCGGCCCCCGCAGCCGGGTGTCGACGAAAAAAGGAAACCCCCTGTCCGGGACGATCCGGACAGGGGGCTACCCTGCGGCGGGGGCCGGAGCGGTGTTCGGACAGCCGGACCGGGCCTGCGGGTCGCCCGGTCCGTCTGCTGGCCCTCTTGGCCGCCGTTCAGGAGCTACCTTCTGTTGTGGCTGGGACTGGGACGGGGGCGACGGTCGTTGCCGTGGCCGGGGCGGTCGTTGTCGTGACGGCGGTCGTTGTCGTAGCGATCGTTGTCGTGACGGTTGTTCTTCTTCCCCTTGTTGTTGCCCTTGTGGCTGTTGCCCTTGTTGTTGTTGCCCTTGCGGCGGTCGTTCCGGTGGTTGTTCACGCGGTCCTTGCCGCCGTTGCTGTTCTTCCGACGGTGATCCACCCGGCCGTCACGGTCGCGGTCCCCGCCGCGGTCGTTGTCCACGTGGCGCCTGCGGTCGCGGTCCCTGTTCTGGGCCAGGAGGATCTCCTGGTCCCCGACGGCCGTGCCGTCCTGCGCCGCGAAGGCGTCGTTCCAGGCGGCTGGTCCCTGGAAGGCTGTGTCCGTGCCGCTGGCGAAGGCCGCCGTCGAGATGCCCGCCGCCAGGAAGGCGGCGAAGACGACCGCCAGAAGTCCGGCGCGGGAGCTTGTGAGCGTAGCCATGCGAACTGCTCCTTGCGTTCTGGTTGAGGGCCCCTGGAGTCGGGTCCCGTAAGTTTGGATGGGATGTCCCCGCCGGCAGATGCCGGACCAGATCCCCGGCCCGGCGGCGCGAAACGCCGCCGGGCCGGGGGAACGGGAGACGATGGTCTGGGGAAGCCTCCGATACAGGGATAAGGAGAGTCAGGGGGTGCCGGTCGGTCCCGGTCTCGCGGGGGTTCCGGAAAAGGCGCCTGCAGGCCACGGTTGCCCGGGAAAGGTGCCTGGAGTGGGGCCGGACGGGCGTCCGGCAGGGCCGCGCGGCAAATGCCGGCAGACGCCGGCCCTGAACGGGCCGGTGTCTCTGGCGGCTTGCCGGGGACGCCGGAAATGCCGGAGGGACGGCTTTCCGGGCCAGCAGGCCCGCCGGAAACCGTGCGGCTAGCGGAGGCAGGCGTCGTGACTCCTGCCCGTATGCCCCTGCGGGGGCCGCGCTTCCGGGGAACCACGGGAAGCCGCCTCCGCCCTGGACATGCCTCGTCATGAACTCCGGAAAAGACGCCCGGCAAGGGCCGCTGGCGGCACCGGCAGTTGCGTCAAGACATTGCATGGCTTGGCATGGCGAAGGATAACACAGCATAGAAATGCTTTGCAAGGCAGAAGCCGGCATGTCACGGGGCAGTGCAGGTAGCGCCGGAAACCCCGTTATCCGCTAAACAAGCAGGAAAATCAGGGATCTCCGGGGTAAATACGAGAATGTCTGGGCCTGGCAAGGGAAACGCGGGGGCGAAAGCGCGGGGGGTCCCGCTGTCAGGCCGGAGGCGCTTCCGATTTCATGCCATGTCTTGTGTCGCGCTGGCATTTCGACTGCCTTGCAGGGGAAAAGCTAAGATGTCGCGGCTCAGGGAAGGCACATATAATTTGTTAGCACAGCTGGAGATGCGAACGAAAATCACCTGCCCATCGCTGGACCCGCGAGATTTGGCGGTTCTCCTGAAGGCGCTCCCAGTTTCTCGGCCTGGCCGGGAATGCGCAGGATTTTTGCGGCCCGGCCGGGGAGACGCGGGGTGTCGGCGATCAAATGGAGGCGCATATAATTTAACAGCATGGTAGGCGATGAAAGCGGACGTCTCCTGACGGGCGCGGTACACGCGAGACTTGGCGGCTCACAGGGAGACTCTCCCAATTTTCACTGCCTGGCCGGGGAAGAGCAGAATTTGCGGGCCGACAAGGGAGGCACCGGGATATTGCGAATCAGATTGAGGCGCTCATGATTTAACAGACAGCAAGGGAGACGCGCAGATTTCGCCTGCCCGCGAGGTGAAACGCAGGGTTGGCGTTTCTCCGAAGGGGAGGCGCTCAGAATTTATCAGCCTTGTACGTTATGTGCGGGGGGGGTTCCGTCCCTGCAGAGAATAGACAATGGCATCCCAGCTCAAGGGAGAGCTCAAAATTTTGCAGCCCGGCTTTGGATACGCGGGCATTTCGCCTTTTTGGCAAGAAAAACAGAAGGATTTCGCGGCTCAGCCCCTTACTCGCCGGAGACGTCCCTTCTTCCCCGACTCCCGACGCCAGGGCTGCTGTGCATTTCCTGTCCGCCGTTCCGCATTCCCTCATCCCTCCCGTAAGTTCCGGGAAGCCTGCCAGGGCCGGCGGGCCCGTTGCCCGGCCTCCGAACGCCTGGGGCGGCACCGTCCCGGCTCGACCGATGATCTCCCCGTCCGGAGGCACCGTAGCCGTCGTCAGGCCGGTGATCTCCACTGCCGAGAACACCGCTACCGTCACCGGGCCGGTGTTCTCCACGGCCTGGAGCGCCGCCGCCGTCGCCGGGGCGATGATCTCCACGGCCTGGAGCGCCGCCGCCGTCGCCGGGCCGATGATCTCCGCGACCGGGGGTGCCGCCGCCGTCACCGGGCCGGCAATCTCCGCGACCGGGGGTGCCGCCGCCGTCACCGGGCCGGCGATCTCCGCGACCGGGGGTGCCGCCGCCGTCACCGGGCCGGCGATCCCATCTGCCATGGCTTCCGCCTTCTTGGCCGGGCCTGTGCCCGCCCCGCCCGGGAGAGCAATTGTCATGGCCCTTGCCATTATTCCCCCTGCCTTGGCCAGTTTCGGTACCAGTGCTGGTGCCTCCGCTGCTTCCCGGCCTCTGATCCCAGCGAGACCCGTCCCAGTACGCGCCTCCGGGAGGGCCCCAGCCGCCCTGATCGGGGATCTGGCCACGGCCTTCCTCGGACCCGCGCTCCGTCCCGCTCCGGACACCCCCGTCCACGGACATGGACCGCACCTGGCCGCGCCGCGGAGTTCCCTGTCCCGCCTGCGGCATGGCTCCTCCGGGGGCCGCAGGACCTCCTCCTATGCCTCCTGCCCCCTGGCCGGCGGGATCCCCCGCCTGCGGCAAGCCTCCACCTGGGGCCGCAGGGCCGCCTCCTATGCCTCCTGCCCCCTGGCCGGCGGGATCGCCCGCGTAAGGCGGCCCTTCCCCGCCACCGTCCTGGGCCCCGGCATCCGAAACGAGCATCGGGAGGGCCGCGAGAGCCGCGGCACAGAACAGGGCCACGGCACGGGCCGGGCAGAACGTCGAGGTTGCCATGCTGACCTCCTCCGGGCCGGGGGCGCGGATAGGCCCGTGCCCGGCCGGTCAAGAGGATTCTAGCAGGGTTGGACCACCTCCGCACGAATCGACGGGAGGGACGGCGGCCCCGCGACAAGGCTCCCCTGTCCGGAACCCGGCTCAGGGCCCGACCTCGTTCCACGGGGGACCAGGCCCGTGTCCGGCCCTTCTTCAGGGGTGGAGGCGTGTGTCAGGGGTGGCTGACCGGTCCCATGACCTGAATGGCGAGGACCTAAGAAGGCCCCGGCAGGTGCGCAGAGACTTAGCTTCTCGGCCAGGGCGTCAATGGAGTCGCGAGCGTCCGGAAGCAGGTCCCGTGTCAGCGAACGCGCTTTATAAAAGAAGGAGCCCGGAGCTTCATGGCGAGCGGAGACCTGACCAGGCCGAAGCTCGTAAACCCTGCCGTAACCCTGAAAGACATGTGCCCTTCACCTAGACAGACAGGCGCTGGAACTCCCTGCAGACTGCCGTCTCGCCAGTGATGTCCTCCGCACCCAAGCTTTTGGCTTCGCGCGCGGGCACCGCCTCTTTCAGGTCTGAGGCCCAGGTCGGATTCCAGAACATGGAACCGTCGCTAAAGCCCAGGGCCGCGGTCATAGTCTCCACGTGAATCGACGCCGCATCTCCGAGAGTCCCCTGAGCTACGGCATCCAGACTTCTGACCGACCGCCACCTCCTCCGCCACCCAGAAATTTCCGGAATGGCAACGGACCCAGGGTAGCGGGTCCCCCTCCTTCGGCACCTCTCCGGGTCCCCCCTTCGGGCACCTCACCGGGCCCCACCCTTTCGGCCACCTCACCGGGGCCCCCCTCAGGCCACCTCACCGGGCCCCCCCCTCCGGCCACCTCACCGGGGCCCCCCCCTTCGGCCACCTCACCGGGGCCCCCCCCTTCGGGGACCTCAACGATAAGGATGCAACTGGCAGGCATAAGGCCATTCAAGGTCGTAAATGTACAGGCTCGAATTTCAGCTGGCTCCGAAGGCTGACTCGCGGAAGCCGAAAGCCGTTGCCGGAGTGTCAGAGTAGTCGAGAATGCGGGGCTTCCAGAAGATACCGCGAGAATGAGATCGGCGACGGAAGAAGGAATTGTCAAGACGGATTTGAGCCGGGTGCATGGAGCTTGCGAGAAACCGCAATCCATCGTATGTGTCCGCAACAAGAACATGTTCCGCGAGAATTACATTGTTAACTTCGGCAGCAAAAAGCGTCCGGACTGTCGGCTCTGATGACATGCCATCAACAGAAAAACGAAAGAGCGCCGACAACTTTTCTGTTTCTTCCGTTTTCTGAAAAGTTCCCGCGTGATGGCGGAGCCCCTAGCCAGACACGTAACGTTCAGGAAATTGTTGACATTTTCTCCGGGGATGGCTAGGATAATGACTTCAAAACGTCAGACCGGCACCAGCCTTTCCTGCCGTCCCAGGCAGAATGGCCACATGCCCCTTCATGCGAGACACCTCCCGTCCTTCCTGAGGCGGAACCTCCTCTGCCAGTTTCGATAACCGGCGAGGTTTCAACCCGGGTGTTGCAGTCGTCTCAAACTGTAAACTGCCAGACGTCTGCTTACGCAAGTAACATTATGCGGACTGCCACGTTCGAACACGCTTTTCGAAAACTGCCGCAAAAGCCTGAAACCCCGAGGCTTTTCAGCCTTCCACCCATCCTCATCCATCCTTATCCATTCGTTTCCAGTCTTTTTCCCCCGCGCCCGGGATGACAGTTCAGTCGGGCTGCCCGAAGGAGGTTCGACGCCATGAGAACCATTTTTACCGTGCTGGCTACGGTCGTGTTGCTCGCGGCAACGGCACCCTCAGCCCTGGCCCAGCCAGAGCCCCTGACCGTATTCGAGGACTCCGGCCTGTCAGGGATCTACTGCTCCTACGAAGCCTCGGAGAGCGGGGATAACCCGGACACAATCTCCTTGGTGAACACGAAGGGAGCAGTCTGGCTCTTCTCGTTTCTCCCGACCATGACCGATCTGGAAAGGGTCAGCTCCATGAGGCCCGGAACGCCTGTCACCTTCTCTTTCACAACTATCTACAGCTGGGACGAGTCGGGTGGAAGGATGAGCGGATTTAACGGAGTCACCGAGATGGTCGCAGTTTCCGGCGGCAAGACGGATGCCTCAGTCTGCAACAACGTCCAAGAAATGTACGGCAACTTTTCCGTTGACAAGACGTCCGGCAACTTCTGCGACTACAATGCAGGTACGGGCGGCACTCCCGACACGGTGTCGATCAGAAACGGGAAGGGTCTTTACAGGGTTGTCCCCAGACTTGACGTCCTGGACAAGATGAAAGCCCTCTCAGAACTCGAGCCGGGAACGCCTATATCCTACGCCATGACTATCGTCTATGGCCCCGATAATGAGGAGAGCGGAGGCGAGACAGCGCCGCCGTCTGCCGTGATGTCCGCCTACGAGGTTACGGGAACTCCTGTCTCCGGTGCCTGCGAAGCGACCTCGAAATAATTCTAAGCAACAATTCAAATCGCAGCTATTTCGGCGAGGCAACCAGAACGGTAACGGTTGTGGCGCCTGGCTCGCCTCCTGAAAAAGCGTCTTTCCGCTTCACCCTGACTTCCGCCTGCCTGCCGAACCTTCTGCCAGGCCTTCCTCTCTCGCTACCGGGCCCGTGCCCCCCGTCCTGAAAAGCCGTTGTCATAGCACTGCTCTTTATATCCACTTTTTTGCCTGATTCAGCTCATGACTTGTGCCGAGATCACTCTCCTGCCTCCGATCCCAGAGCCACCCGTCCCGTCACGCGCCTCCGGGAGGGCCCCCATGCTCCCTGATCGGAGACCCGGCCCCGGCCTCCCTCGCGCCCGCTCTCCGTCCAGCTCAGGTCGCCCCCTTGCACGGACATGGTCCGCACCCGGCCGCGGCTCGAAGCCTCCTGCCCCGCCTGAGGCACGCCTCTTCCGGGGACTGCGACACAGCCGACTATGCCTCGGCCCCCTGGCCGGCGGGATCCTCCGGGCGAGGCGGCCCTTCCCCGCCGCCGTCCTGGGCCCCGGCATCCGAAACGAGCATCAGGATGGCCTCGAGAGCCAAAGCACAGATAAATAAGAGCCGTGGCACGGGCCGGCACCAACGTCGTGACTGACAAGCGGTCATCCTCCGGGCCGAAGACGCGGATGAGCAGATGCACGGCCAGTCAAGAGGAATCAGCAGGATTGGCCCCTCCTCCTTGCGGAAGTGCGGCTACCTCACAGTAAGCACCCCTCTCCGGAAACTGGAACAGAGCCAGTCCCCTGTCCGGGAGGGGCGGGCCTCGCCCGGGGCCAGTTCCTTGCCCTGCCCTCGTCCGGGAGGGCGAACCCTCGCTCGGGGCCAGTTCCCTGCCCTGCCTCCGGCTGGGAGGGGGCGGGCCTCGCCAGGGTCCGGAATCCTGCCTGACCCCTGTCCGGGAGGGGCCGCCCTCGCCCCTGGCCAGCTCCCTGCCCTGCCTTCGTACGGGAGGGGGCGGGCCTCTCCAGGATCCGGAACTCGGCCTGACCCCTGTCCGGAAGAAGGCGAGCCTCGCACGGGTCCGGTTCCCTGCGCTGCCCTCGTCCGGGATGACGCGGGCCGCGCCCGGG
>JAISFP010000461.1 GCA_031263525.1 Deltaproteobacteria bacterium
AATAACAGCACAGCTATATGCGCATAAATATGAAATCATACAAGTTAACGATAAAATATTCGTTTTAATATTCTTGAATCACAAAGCTTCCGTAACTGTTCAGGTGCCCCTCTTTTGAGGACCTTTTAGGAGGAAGATAGCCCTAATGAAGATCTCTAGAAGTTGAAGAGTCAACAATGGCTACTTCATGTGGAGGGAAAGAGTTTCCGAAGAGGGCATTTGGGTTGGGAAGATCCTCCAGTTGAGCTCTTGTTGGTGGGGCACCTGAACAGTTACAATATTTTTAATTTTGATTTCAGAGAATGGATAATAATTATTTAATATAGCCTAATATTTATGAGACATTTGAAAAATGATCAATAAATTTTTTACAATGCTTGTGAAACTTTAACAATAAATTTTACATGATTTTATCTAATTAAATTTTACAATTTCAAAACGATGGAAATGGACAAGAATGGTTACAAATAATTTAAAATTTTTGTATGACATTTTCAAATGTTTTGTAAAAATTATATTACCCCTTTAATCAAATGTCGGAATTTGGCTATCAGCTCAGAGGTGGAAAGGTCGGCCAAAACCCCATTCCTGGTATCTGCTCGCTATGATCCGCTACTAAAATATGGAAGAAGATTCCGGCATTTGATTAAACGGGTAATATCCGTTCACTGTTGAAGATATTGATGCAGAATCGGAAACAACCCCTAGAACACGAGAAATGGGGGGTTGACCAAGCTGGCAGGCGACGGACGGCGGGGGCATCGCAGGGTACGGCAGAGGGGGCAGAACGCCTGGGGCTGGGCGGTCAGTCAGGTGGCGGGAGGGCCGGAGGCCGGGGCGGCATCCTCCCGGTCAGGGCGGCCATCTTCCAGGCTCGGGGCGACCTTCCTCCGGGTACTTGGCGGCCTTCCTCAGGGTCCTGGGCGGCCCTCCCTTCAGGTTAGGGGCGGCCATCCTCCGGGCTCGGGGCGGCCTTATAGGTTTGCACCAGAGCATTGCTTCTGTTTTGGCCACTGCCAACCGGTCAACCTTCCTTTCTCCATCCGCCGAGATATTTCCGATTTGACATTGATGACACACTCCGCCGCCCGGCCAGATCATCCCGGCACCGAGACAAGCCATCTTCCGCCACCCGGCCAGATCATCCAAGTATCGGGCCAGCCAGCCCACCGGCACCCTGCCAGTTCCTCCAAATGTCGTAGCAACTCCCCCTCAGGCAAGAGGCGGAGCCCAAGGCAGGGAGACCCGGCCATGGGGAAGCTGGCGGAGAGTCCCCTGCCTGGCAGGAAAGCTTGAGGGGAACAGAAGGACTGGACATGCTCCCGCCTGACAGGGTATGATGCCTTTAAACATTTTGACGGAGAATAATTGGAACGGCCTTTTCGGGTACCTTCCCGTTCACCGCGCGTCAGCACGTTCGAGAGCGCGCTTAGGAGCATGGACTTGGCAAAGTTCCTTACTGCAGACCAGATGAAGAAGCTGGTCAAAGGCGGCGGCATGGCCGCAGGTGATCCACGCTGGAAGCTTACCGACTACAAGGGACGGAGCGTCGCCCACGCTGTCGCTAAGCTCGGGCGTCTGCCTTACGGCTTCGATCTCTGGGACATTGCCGACTCCAGGGGCCGGACCGTCGCCCACGAGATGGCCGAGCAGGGGTTCATGCCTCCCGGCTTCGACCGCTGGGAGCTGGCCGACGGCAGCGGCTGGACCGTGGCGCACGTGGCGGCCAAGTCGGGCCACCTGCGTCCAGGCTTCGACCGCTGGGAGATCTCTGATCGCCGGAGATGGAGCGCGGCGCATGTCGCGGCACAGGAAGGACGACTGCCGCCCGATTTCGACCGCTGGGACATCAGTAACGGCAAAGGCTACAGCGTCGCACACGCGGCGGCTTACGCCCGCCGTCTGCCTCCCGGCTTCGACCGCTGGGACATAGCTGGCAACACCGGCTGGACAGTGGCGCATGCCGCCGCGCATGAGGGCCAGCTCCCTCCCGGCTTCGACCGCTGGGAGCTATCGGACGAAAAGGGATGGAGCGTTGCCCACTCGGCGGCAGGTTCAGGGTGCCTGCCTGCGGATTTCGACCGCTGGGAGATTTTCGACAGGGGAAAATGGACCGTCGCCCACGTCGCCGCCAGCTGCTGGACCCTTCCCGAGGGATTCGGCCTATGGCACCTGAAGGACAACAGAGGTTTCTCAGTTGCTCACGCGGCTGCCCAGAAGGGTCACCTGCCGCCGGGCTTCAGCTCATGGGATCTCGCGCAACCCGACGGATGGACCGTCGCTCACGAGTCCGCATCCTGGGGCTACCTCCCGGAAGGCTTCGACCGCTGGGACATGGCCGACCGCAAAGGCGTCACCGTGGCCCACGCGGCCGCCCTGGGCGGATGCCTGCCCAAGGGCTTCGACCTGTGGGAGCTCCGCGATGTCAACGGCTACGCGGTCGGCCATTACGCGGCCCAAAAAGGACATCTGCCGGAAGGCTTCGACCGCTGGGACTTAACCACTCCCGGAGGAATGACCATGTACCACGCTGCGGCCACGGGCGGCCAGCTCCCGC
Source organism: Deltaproteobacteria bacterium (assembly GCA_031263525.1). Classification (GTDB taxonomy): domain Bacteria; phylum Desulfobacterota; class Desulfarculia; order Adiutricales; family Adiutricaceae; genus JAIRZX01. The sequence goes on from JAISFP010000461.1 coordinate 2,558, forward strand.
CCGGCTTCAGCGACTGGGGCCTGGCCACCGCCAAGGGGGGGACCGTGGCCCACTTTGCCGCAACGGCAGGGCATCTTCCTGAAGGCTTCTCCGAATGGTATCTTCTGGACGGGGTCGGCAACACCGTGTTCGCCGTCGCCATGTCGAAGCAGAGCTTCCCCGACGGACTCTCCAGGTCCTCCATGACAGAGGCTGTGGGACAATCCCGCGTGGCGATGATGGAGAAGAGAGGCTACGTCTTCCGCGTCCCGTGACCGTGAACGGGCAGATGCCGGCCTCCTGAGGCGGTTCCGTCATGCAGGAGGGACGGGGGAAGCGGGATTGAGCCTTCAGGCCGTCCCTCCCCTCCGGACGTTCCAGCCCGCGCGATGGTCCTCATGGATGCCGCCGGGGCAGGCGGCCGTTCCGGGGCCGACACGCCGGCTCGTCCCCGGGCATGCGCTGGCGCGGAGCCCGGCCACTGCCTGACGCGGGCCGGGCCCCTCTTCAGGCCAGCGAGGGGCGCCGGCGCATGCAGGGAGGCGGAAGGGATGCCGGAAGTGTCCGCCGGCGGGGGCTCGCTCAATCCCGGCGGTTCCCCAGGATAAGGGTGACCTCGGACAAGTCGGGCTCCAACATCTTGCATATCTCCCCGAGGCTCTTGCCGTAGTTGCTCAAGCCCAGGACGCCGGCGGCCCTGGTTATCGCGTGCTCCTCAGACAGGGACTTGATCGTCTCCTCCTGGGACTTGATCGTCTCCTCCTGGGACTTGATCGTCTCCTCCTGGGACTTGATCGTCTCCTCCTGGGACTTAATCGTCTCCTCCTGGGACTTGATCGTCTCCTCCTGGGACTTGATCGTCCCCTCCTTGGACATGTTCGACAGCGTCAGGGACTTGATCATCGCCTCCTCGGACTCGATAGTCCCCCTGAGGGCCGTAACATCCTCCCCCGAAATGCTGTTCAGGAGATTGTAGAGTGCTGTGTTGTCGTAGCCCATGCTCTCAAGCCTCTCCCAGCAAGCGGCGAGCATCTCCGCTGCGGCTCTGCGGCCCCGAAGGTGGACGCCAGCAAGGACGGCGGCGATCAGGGACAAGTCCCCGGTCGCCGCCGCCGGCTTCATCAGGACATCGAGAAATCTTCTCGTCAGCCCGAAGGGCTCTCCCGCCCTGATGCACTGCGCCGGGCCGAACGCGAGAGTGGCCAGGAGCAGAAAGCCAAGCATGTCCCGCGACAGGGAAAGGGGGCCGTCGCCCGGCTTCCGGGCCGCGAGCAGGGTCGCCAGCTTCCCGGCGAACGCGTCCGGCTTGATCAGGTCATCCGCGAAGATCTGGCGGAGCTCGAAAGGGTTGGAACCCCCCGCCAGGCTTATCCCTGCTGGGGCAGTATTTCGGAGGGCGCTGTTCGACACTCCCGATGCCCGCCGGATAGACGGCAGCGGCCTCGACAGTGGCGTATTCCTCCTCGTCCGAGTCAAGCCGCTAAACAGCCGCGGCATAATCGACAGATCTCAGGATATGTTCCAAGTCATAGGTGGACTGGAACTTAGGTGATGCGGCAGACTCGGTCGAGCGTCTGGCACAGCCAGTCGGTACGCCTTATCTTCCAGTCGCCTCTGACAATTTCCGTGTCGAGATGGACCACGCCTTCGGCATCGTCAGGGTCGAGTCCGCAGATAATCCCCAGCATGACCGAGGCATAGGCTTTCGCCAGTAATTTCTGGTAAATATCCTTGCCATGCCAGGGCGCGACGGCAGCCGCCGGGGCGTCTTCGCGTCCTCCGGCTTTCAAGTCGTCCGCGCGGCAGTCCCGGCAGGGCATAAAGAAGGCCAGCGCCGCAACAAACAACAGACTTCCCAGAACCAAAGATATCATCCTCTCCCCCGCCTCCGCCAGAGTGACGGCACGGCTACCGGTCCCGGCTCCGAAAGCATGTCGCCACGAACGGACTCAGACCTTCTTGAAGGAGACTGGTATCCGTTCACGGGCAGGTAGCCCCGGCCACGGAGGTAGCCTTCCTGGAGCTGGAAGAAGGACGCTCAGACTCTTGAGGAAGGCCATCCTGGTCAAGGAGGAAAGCCGTTCTGCACCAGGAATGAGGATGATCTGGGCCCCGCTGTAGGTTCCCCTGCTTGCGTCTGTGTTCTCGCACGGCCCCCCGCTACCCCGCCTGGCAGGCCGTGTTTAGAATTGAGCTTAGAAAAATACCCGGGATTATACCCGGTTCGGCATCATGCTTCCGATTCGCATTATGTCTTTTTGGCATAGTTTTTGATTTGAACGGGTCCGGATACATCCGGCCAGGACCGCTTTAGCTCGACACCGGGGGGCAGGGCTGGTTCCATAGTTACCCTTATTTGCAATACGGCCACCAGTGGCGCTTTCTCTCCTCCGTTCGGCGGGAAAGCTGCCAGGTCCGGCCCGGCTTCCTCCGGGGCCAGCGAGACGAAGGCAGCCCTGGCCACCTGGCGGCGACATCAGCAGCAATGATGTCACTCCACGGGAGGCCGTCGGCCTCCTCTCCTCGGCCACGCCCTCGAGGGCCGGCCCCCGGAGCCATCCGCCCGAAGACGAAGGCCATCTGCTGGGGCCCGCCAGGGGGGTCATTAGTAAGGACATCCTTTTCGTCCTCGTCCAGATAGCTCAGTGCCTGGCGGCTGTTCTTGATCCCCAGGGCCCTGCACACATCCGCCCCGCTGTCCGGAATGACCCTCGTTAATAGTGAGGGTCATTTTCTCGTCCTCACCCAAGTAGCTGAGAGCCTGCTAGCATTCTTAATGGCCAATGCCCTGAACACGTCCGCCGCGCAGGGGAAGGCCGTCTCCAGGGGGGCGGCAAAGGGTGTCCACAGTAACGACATCCTTTTCGTCTTCGCCCAGGCCTTTTTATGGGCCCGCGCACGGCCAGGTTAGGCCGCAGGGAGAAGGCCGTTGCCTTAGCTCTGCCGATACCCCTCATTACTAATGAGGGTCATTTTCTCGTCCTCGGCCAGGCATCCGGGCCGGAGGAGGCTCACCCTCTCCGACGTCCTGCGGGGCGGCCTCGACGTTCGCCAGCGCCTTCGCCATGTCGGCGGTGATCATGCACCCGATAGAGAGGCGTCCCCTGGCTGGAGTTCTTGCCAAATTGGCAAAAAACTGTCCCGGCCTCCAGCGTTAGTCAGGTGGCCGCCGGGTGGAGGGCATCACCCGAAAGTCGTCCAGCGCATTTATTGCAACCCTCTCTCCATCTCTCTCCCGAGGCGGATAGAGGCCACGGGGGGAAGCTGGCGCAGTTAATTGCAATCATAGGCGCCCCTCTTCCCGAGCCTTGCGAGTAGCCAGGGAGAAAGTCCGCTGGCGCACTTAATTGCAATCAATGCTTTTCCTCTCCCGAGATCCGCCCGAGTCCGGGGCCAGCAGGGGAGCCTCCCAGCCTCCCGCTCCGGTCGGAACCGGATGCGTCCGGCAAGGCCGCGAAAAAAGCCCTTTTCGGGCATATTTCCGTCCGGTCCGGGCATCAGCCCGATGCGATGATGTCGGGGCAGGGCACGGCGTATAAGCGTTCCGGCAGCCGCCATGAGTCCGACCGCGCCCGTGTCGAGCGGGTATCCGGGGGCGCAGAGAACCTATTCGTCGGCAACGATCATCTCCCAGTCGAAACATCGGAGCAGGTGCCGGATAACCTCTCCGTCGGCAGAGATCATCTCCCCGGCGAGGCATCCCCGCGAACGGCACAGAACCTCTCCGCCGGCTGCCATCATTTCCTGGGCGGCGGCGACTCGGGACTGCCAGGAAGGGTCCCAAGATGGGCGGGATCCCTGGCGTTCCCGCCTTCCGCCACGGGCCGCCTTGCGGGCTGCGGACTTCTCGCCAGACTCGCCAGGAGGCCCGCAGAGGCACGATCTCGCCGGACACGGGTTGCGTGCGACATGGCCCTTTTCAAAACTCGCGAGGCTCCAGGCGGCCTCCGGGCGGATGTCCCCTTCCGCCGCGAGCCGACGCCGGCCATTGCTGCGGCACAGCTCGTTGCGCTCGTCAAATTGGCGAGAGCTCCCCCGTTGTGCCAGTCATTTTGGCTGGCACAGTATGGCCGCCTCAGCCCTCGTCCGGGCTCCAGGCTGCGAGTGTCCAGGGGCCTTTCCTGGGGCGTCCCGGCCCCGGCCTCCGGACTGCCTGGTGGCGGCCCCCGATCCTGACGGCGGGGAGGTCGGGCCGCCTTCCCCCGGCTGCGGGGTCAAGCGCCTTCCTGGCATCCTCCCTGGCGGCCTGGCGGATCCCGAGCTCCCTCAGCCAGTCGTAGGTTTCCGCGAGCTTCTTCAGCTCGTCCCTCGCGAGGTCCTTCAGCGGGACGTGGGTCTTCGTCTCCGCCTCGGGTGCGGGGGACGGCCCGCCGTAGTCGGGATGCATGTGCTCCAGGATCCATATGAGTGCGCTGGCCGGGAGCTTCCGGGTCCATGCCGGGTCGGCCTTCCGCCCCCTGGCGG
>JAISFP010000358.1 GCA_031263525.1 Deltaproteobacteria bacterium
AGTGCTGCTCCTCGTGTCCACCCTGATCATCCGCATCGACTCCACCTACGTCCGCCCCAACATCAAGGTGCTCAACAGGGGCGGGCTTTTCCGGGCGACCGTCTCCCTTTTCCTGCGGAACCTCGCCAGGGAGATGCCCATGTACGTCGGCGAGCTGGACCGCAGGCTCAGGGCCAGGTACGACGAGTCCCTGAAGATCGGCTATGACCCCCTCGAGCAGGCGAAACCCGCGAAGAGGTACCGCATGCTCACGGTCATGGCCAGGGAGGCCGAGTTCCTCGTCGGGCGGTTCCGGCACGACCCGAACGTCTACGGCATGGAGACCTTCAAGATCCTGGGACGGCTCGTCCGCGAGCAGGTCGTCGTGCTTCCCGCCGGGGAGGGACGGGACCGCGAGGTCCTGCTGAAGGACCCCAGGGACGTGGCGGCGGACAGCCTCCAGAGCCCCTTCGACACCGGGGCGACCTACCGCGGGGGCAAGAAGAAGGTGAAGGGCCGCAAGATCCAGCTCGCGGAGAACTGCTCCGAGACCCGGAAGAGCGACCTGAGGGAGCCCTTCCTGAGCCTCGTGGTTTACGCCCGGACCGAAGGGGCCCACGTGAGCGACGCGCACGCCATCGAGGGCCTGCTCGAGTTCCTGGCGAGGATGAACGTCAGGGTGAAGTTCGTCCTCGGGGACAACGCCCGCAACACCCCGGAGAACCGCGGGCTCGTCAAGGCCGCCGGCGGCGAGCTGGTCACGTCGGTCCACGGCGGGCTGAAGGACCCCGCCGGGGAGGAGGAGGCGGAGGGCGAGCCCAGGCTCACGCTCAAGCTCTTCCGGACCGACGAGAGGGGCGCCGTGACCGAATGCCCGCAGGGGCAGAAGGTCGGTACGGCGGAGATGAGCAAGGCCGGGGACGCCTGGAACGTCCACTTCGACTGGAGCGTCTGCCGGGCATGCAGGTGCAGGGAGCTGTGCCCCGTCAAGATCGGACAGCGGCGCGGCGCCTCGATGAGGTACACCCTGGCCTCCCTCGAGGCCGCCAGGAACCGCCTCTGGAACGAGAGGCCGGAGAACGTGAGGCTGGCCCGCCAGCGGAACGGCGCGGAGGCCCTCATGAGCCAGGGCAAGAGGGGCCAGGGCATAGGCCGGCTGAGGGTCAGGGGGACCCGCATGGTCGAGGCGGTGAACTTCCTGAAGATTCTCGGGCTGAACATCATGAGGCTCGCGGACTATCTGCGGCAGCGCAGGAAGCTCCGCCTGGTGACCTGAGGCTCCGGCGGGGGCGCGTTTCAGGGGATTCCGTTAACCTACCCATTTTTTTCAAATCGATGCGGACCGAAATGATTCAGCAAACCTATGAAATCATTGAATAAAAAAACGATAACTCAATGAAAAGCTGTCCGTCCTGATTCAAAGGAGACCGTTGACAACCGGGTCCTCTTGCGGGTATCCTCTAGGCACCGTTTCGGAAAGTGCGGGCGCCAACATGCGGGCGCCAACTCGAGGGAGGCGCGGGGATGGTCAAGAGGACGGCGGAGAAGCTTTCGGAGAAGGCGATACAGGCCGCGAAGCCGGGGCCGAGGCCCCGCAAGCTGGCGGACGGGCACGGGCTCTTCCTCTACCTGACGCCGAAGGACGGGCGGTCCTGGAGGTACGCGTTCCGGTTCCGGGGCCGGGCGCAGACCCTCACGCTGGGGGCCTGGCCGGAGGTGTCGCTGAGGGACGCCCGCGAGGCGCACGCCGAGGCGCGCCAGTTGCTGGCGAAGGGAGTCAACCCGGCGGCCGCGAAGCGGGAGGGTACGCTCTCCGGGCGCGCGGGCGGGCCGACGTTCCGAGAGCTCGCCGAGGAGTGCCTGGCCAGGCTGGCGCCCGGCCTTGCCCCCGAGACCGTCAAGGAACGGGCCGCCAGGTGCGCGAGACACCTCTACCCCCGCCTGGGCGACCTCCCGGCCGCCTCGCTCCGCCCCCGCCAGATCCTCAATGCGCTGGAGCCCGTGATCCAGGCCGGGCGCCTTCCCCTTGTCCGGCAGCTGATAGGCCTTGTCGGCCAGGTTTGCCGCTACGGCATAGCCGCCGGGCACGATCTCATAGACCCGACGGCGGGGCTCAGGGGCGTGGTCAAGGTTCCGGCCCCGGAGCCCAGGGCGGCAGTGACGGACCCCGGACGCTTCGGGGAAATGCTGGCGCGGATAGAGGGATACCGGGGCAGCGACTCGGTACGCGCGGCCCTGCGCCTGTTGCCTTACGTGTTTGTCCGGGCAAGCGAGCTGTGCCACGCCGAGTGGGGGGAAATCGACTTCGGGAAGGCGCTCTGGACCATCCCGAAGGAGCGCATGAAGGCGGGCCGCGAGCACAGGGTGCCGCTGTCGACACAGGCACTGGCGATACTGGAGGGGCAGCGCGAGGCCTACGGCGCGGGGCGTTGGGTATTCCCGAGCCACGCGTCTTCAGGAATGCCAATACGCCGGGAGTCGCCTCTCAAGGCGCTGGGCGCCCTGGGCTACTCCGGCACGGCGATGACCCTTCACGGGTTCCGGTCGACCGCCAGCACCCTATTGAACGGACTGGGCTACAACCCGGACTGGATCGAGCGCCAGCTGGCGCACGCCGACCGGGACAGGATACGGGCCGCCTACAACCGGGGGGAGTACCTGGCGGAGCGGACCAAGATGATGCAGGAGTGGGCCGATCACATTGACGGCCTGAGGGCGGCGGCGCTGGCCGCCGGGGAGGACCAGCATGGATAAGACGACGGAGGGGGCCTTGCGGAAGGCCGACAGGATGCTTGACGCCGCCGAGTGCGACCGGATGCTGACCGGGCTCAGGGCTGCCCTGGACAGGGTGATAGCGCCCGCGCTTAGTGCCAACATCCACCCATGCCCAGAGCGCCGCGAGTACGCGGGCGGCGTGGAATGGGGGTACGCGGACCCGGAGGAGGAGGACGGCTTCCGCTATGTCTTTGGCATGGTCGCCTACCCCGGGCAGGAGCCGGGCTGCGCCTGCGAAGTTTTCGGAACGAGTTTCACCTTACCCATTTCACAGATGCTGCCGATGTTCC
>JAISFP010000361.1 GCA_031263525.1 Deltaproteobacteria bacterium
TCAAATCGTCCGAAGCAAGAATCGAGATGGCGTTCATCACAGGGATCACCAAGTTCAGCAGGATGGGCGTGTTTTCCAAGCTCAACAATCTGAATGACATATCGCTCTCGTCAGATTACGGCACTTTCATGGGCTACACACAAGAAGAGCTGGAGAAAAATTTTAAACACTTCATAGCTTTGGCAGCCAAAGACTTCAAGTTTAAAAAAAAGAAATTGTTGGAAGTAATCAAGAATCGTTACGACGGTTTTTCTTTCGATGGCATACAGACTTTGTACAATCCATTTTCTATACTTAATTTTTTCAAGAAATTCAGATTCGGCAACTTCTGGATGGAATCAGGTTCCAATGCAATCATCATGAATTTTTTGAAGGATAAGGTTTTGACTGCGGACCAGTTCCAGGGCATGGATTTCAGCTATGATTCAGCAAGTACCCCAGGAGAAATTGACGCCACGTCAGATGAAGGTATCCTTTACCAGTCCGGATATTTGACCCTTAAATACGTAGATAAGCAAAACTTTATTCTCGAATATCCCAACCTTGAAGTCCGCGAGTCCATTTCCAAACTATTTCTGGAGAGCATTCATCTTGACCGGAAAAACATTGACACCGCAGCAGGTGAATTGTCCAGATGTCTCGCGTCCGTCGACATTTCCGGCATGATTAGAGAGTTAATCCGTCTTCTTGCCGGGATTTACCACAAGGATCATTCGGACGCGGTTCGCAGTCCCGAGGTCAAGATAGTGGAGACAATTGACGGGAAGGTGACGGGCACAGACTCGGTTAAAGTGCCTCTCAAGCTACAGCCATCTTTTCAGGCAGACAGGCTTGAAATATCGAAAGGCGAGAACTTTTACCGTTCCTTATTTCATGCCTGTTTTTGGATGGCCGGAGCCAAGGTCACCGCCGAGAAGGGGGGGAATCTGGGAAATCTTGACCTGGAGGTTTGTCTCGGCTCTTTGAATTATGTCTTTGAACTCAAAATGTCGGAAAATGCCAGAGGCGCTGTCACGGCCGCCATGGGGGGAATGAACCAGATTCACGGCAGAGGATACGGGCTGTCCATGAAAAATCCTGTCCTTGTCTCCATTTCCATTGGCAAGGCCGAAAGCAATATCGTGTGCTGCCTCTTCAAAAAGGACGGGCATGAGACGTGCATCACGGTGGAGTACGGGGGAGAGAATGCCCCCTCCCTTTCTCATGCGGAGATGGGATCATTGCAGACTGAGGATGTTGCGGAGATAGGAGCATTGTCGCCTGATGATGCCGCGGAGATCGGTGCATTGCCGCATGAGGATACCGAAAGACAGTAACTGGAGTCCTTCCGCGATACATGGGACAGCTTCTCCGTCTGGGTCAAAATGGCGGACGGAGGCCGGGCAGGCAGTCCATAAGCGTTCGTGAGGACCACAAGCAGGGTGTGTCCAATCCTGCGGCATGCCGTGACCATTCAGGCACCCTGACTGGCAAACATCTGTCACCCTTCACAGGTACTGTCCTGGCCCAGGGAACTTGTCCCGCATCTGGCAGGTTCCTCCGATCGGCAAACAGCTGAAGCAGGGGAGCCTGCCTCCTTACTCTAAGGGTGGCCTCCCTCGCGGCCCAGGGCGAGAATTTTTCTGAGACGATGTTAAACCTCGCTCCGGACACAGGAAGAGGATGCTCTCTGAAGCCAGGGCAGTTTCGCTTCGCGAGCAGGGAGACTTCCTTCATGCCCAGAGCTAATGCCTGCGTGAACAGGTACAGGAATGGAAAGAGGCTTGAATAACCAATGTCCTTTAGCTAAACCGTTCCGCGACTTAAAATTTACAATGGTGTAGCTGCCGAGATTGGAGTCTTGGGATTTGAAGATGCTGCATCTCTGATCCTGTTCCTGTTTGTGTAACTGTTCCTGTTCCTGTTCCTGTTTCTGTAACCGTAACTGTTCCTGTTAATATTTCTGTTTTTGCCATTACCCGTTTAATCAGATGTCGGAATTTGGCTATCTGTCCAGGGGTGGAAATGTCGCTCTAACCTCCATTCCTGGTATCTTCTCACCATGATTCGCTACTAAAATATGGAAGAAGATTCCGACATTTAATTAAACGGGTAATACTATAACTTTGAGCTGTGCCTCTATCGTCTTGGTCGGCGTAAATCTTTCTGAAGTAGAAATTGTGTTTGAGCCCTTGACGGAAGACAGGCTCAAGCGAGCGTCTGGTGAGCTTTATGCTGACGATAATTTAATTTGATAGTTATTACGCTTCCGGATAAATATTAGAAAATGTTGAAATCTTTTCCCACATTATGAGAGCGAGTTATGGCAAAGAGATACCAGATCTGGGGTCTTGCACTGATTTATCACCCCTGGAACGATAGCCAGAATTATAACATTTAACCGAACTCGTAATAAGCATATTGTGTTTTCAGCCAGCTTAATCCATCTTCACGCCTTTTCCCGCAATCAGTCGAGGCAGATTCAGCCAATGCATTGATAAAATCTTTGAATGCTATATATTTGGCTAGGATGGCTGGAGGGTAGCCGATTTTTTCTGACTGACTGCCTCGTTTCAGGAAGGCCAATAGCCTGAAGGGAGCTTTATGACTCAGGATTCGGCGACTCCTCAGGATTTCCCCGGGTTGCCTCTCGGGATGTCCACATTTGAGATACTGAGTCAGAAAAATTTATCTACGTCGACAAGACCAAGTATTTTCCAGATTTGCTGAAGGAGCCCATGTGAATTTTTTAAACACGTCCCCGACGTTTCGGCTGGTCGCTTACGCTCAGTGCCTTTGACGCGTTCTGCTCAGGGAGAAAGGAACTTTTCACGGGATCGCGGTCGAATGCCATATGCGTTCCTCGGATTTCATAGCCAACCACGTCATTCACGCAGACATGTCTGCGGGAACGCTTGGAAATGCCATTGCTGAATTATCTAAGAATGTCATAATCAATCTACGAATGAGCGCTAAACAACATAATGTTTCCCTGGTTGAGTCCTATTTTGTGACTGCATTTAATAGTCTCATTTCGGATGTTCACAATTTTAACGAAAGAAAAGTTGTTCTTCTGATAGATGAATATGATGCGCATGTCATAGATGCCATAACGTCGAATATGGAAAAATCCAATCTTGGACTGCTGGCCGCCAGACGAGACGCCATGCAGGATTTCTGTTCGGTAATCAAATTGAATGATAAAATTGTCAAGCTGGCTTTCATCACAGGAATCATCAAGTTCAGCAGGATGAGGTAACTGTTCAGGTACCCCATTATTCAGGGCTTTTTCGGAGGAAGAGAGCCCTAATGAGGAACCTTAGAAGTTGAAGAGTCAGCGATGGATACTTCATGTGGAGGGGAAGAGGTTCTGAAGCGTGCATTTTGGTTGGTAAGATTCTCCAGTTGAACTCCTCTCAGCGGGGCACCTGAACAGTTACGCTTAGTTTGGTAACCATTCAGATACCTTCCCAATGGGGACCTGACAGAGGGATCTTAAACAAAATAGACACCCTCGATTGATAATATTTACCACCACATGAAGTATCAATAGTTTACTCTTCAACTTCAAAGGTTCGTCGTCATGGCTCTCACCCCCCGAAAAATGTCCTCAATAGAGGGGTGCCTGAATGATTACTTATTACGAGTTCGGTTAAATGTTATAATTTTGGCTATCGTTCCAGGGGTGAGAAATCAGTGTAATGCCCCAGATCTGCATCTCTTTGCCATGATTCACTCCCATAATGTGGGAAAAGCTTTCCACATTTTCTAATATTTATCCGGAAGCGTAATAGGTTGTGTATGTGATGCAAATTTTCTCACATATCTCCAGACCATTCTCTCTCACAGCTGACGCCAAGTCATTCCCGTGTCTTGATGTCTTTCAATGACCTGGCTGACGTGACTTCAAAGCAAACATTGAGCCAATTCTCTCGCGAAGCTGAGATACGTTGTCTTCTCTGGCTCAAGCACAACTTTCTTGCATGGAAGGTGCCCTTGAATTTTCTTAGCTGGCGACGCTCAGAGCCACTCTCTGATTGTTGTCCGCTTCCGTGGCTGATTGTCCTCCGCTTCCTTGGCTGAAGTTCCTTCACTTCATTCAGCTCCTGCCAGCGGGTGAAAGTTGCGCCACGATCACCCGGCATTTTGACATGCCGAGCCGGTACCGGGTTCCCATGCAGGTTTTCCTGTCAATTGACTTGAGGAACGGCATGCCTTTGCTTTCGTCTCCCCGGAGTTAATGAAAGGAGCGCCATTGCTTCCGTTTTCCCGATTCTGCATCTGTATCGCCACTTCTTCATAAGTGTCCGTTCTCTGCAGAGCGTCTTTCTCCGGCACCCGGTCCCGACTCCCTGTCCGGCCGGCCCGATATCGTCCCTCCTTGATCGCCCCAAATCATGCGGCAGGTGCGGTCTGCCACCCGTTGCCGCTCGGGACCCGTCCGTCTCAGGGGCGGATGTGCCTCCTGCCAGAACTTACGCCACATGCAGCCTGCGCTTCAGGACAACTCTTGCCGGATAGCCTGCGCTTCAGGACAACTCTTGCCGGAGTGCGGGGGGGGCATGTGTCAGGATTCTCGTCAGGCCTCCGCGATTCTCATGAAGACGCCTGAGACGCTCCCAGGGCCAGCACGGGCCAAGTTCTGCCGCAAGACGGCTTACATTGCCTGCATCTGCCCGGACGGCCCCGGCGGGCCGGCATGAGAGCCGGGGCACGTGACGGTCTCTGGCGGCAGAATCCGGAGGCTGTCAGGGCCTGCCACGCAGCTGTCAAGCCGTTGCTGCAACGTCACGTTACATGTGGCACAATGAATTTCTCTGAACGCTACTTTCCGCCGTGCCGCAGAACATTTTTCAGAGTTTTGAACAGTTTCCATGTCTGGCCGCGCCAGGCGGTGTCCGCCCGTGGCGAATGCCCCTAACGGCAATGTATTCCAGGCTGCACGTGACTCCCGTGCCTTGCAATGCCTTGTCAGAATAGTGTCCCGCGCCCTCAATGCCGGCCCATCCGGCCGCCCTATGGCCCGCGGCGGCCACAGATTCCAGCGGCAGTGCTTCCAGGCGCCGTCGGAGTTGCTCGGATGAATGCCGCCCGCATTCTGTCTTCCGCTTTTGCCCCCGGCTTCCACTCGAACTCTTCGGTGCCGATCCTCTTCCGACGTTTCAGTCCTTGTCAATTCCTCTTCATTCTTTCCCGCATGTTTCCCTGCCGTCCGGCCCGATGTATCCAGTTTCCGAGCTTTCATGCACGCCGGCTCCCGCTTCAGCTCTTCCCGGGTCGCTTCCACGCCCGCTTCCCGCCTCCGTCCTTTACACGGCTTCTCATGTTTCGGCCGTCTTCCGCCCATCTCCCCCCACTTCGGCCGTCTTCCGCCCACCTCCTCCCATTTCGGCCGTCTTCCGCCCACCTCCTCCCACTTCGGCAATCTTCCGCCCGTCTTTTCCCGCCTCTTCTCTCCTCCGCCCGCCTTTTCCCGCCTCTTCTCTCTACCGCCCGCCGGCTCCCGCTCCGGCCACTTGAGCTCTCTTCCGCGTTCTGACGTGAATTTCCTTCACTTCAGCTCTTTCCCGCGCGTTTCCATGATCCTTTTCTGTTCACGGGAGCTTCCATCCTTTGCGGTCTCCCGGACCCCGTCCCTCATTCCCTGCGTCTTACCGGGTTTCCGCCCCTTCTGTCCTCCTCTTTCATCCGCCCCTTCAGTCCTCGACCTCCGGTCCTGGCCTTCAGTGCTCGCTCTTTCTTTGACGCCTTCGTCCGCGTCATTCCCCGCTTCTTGTTAACTACACGCCCGGCCTCGCCGGCCGCTTCCGAACGTTTCCGGCTCGCCTGAGGGGCATGACGTGACATGTACGGGGCGATCAAGAGCGGTCAAGACTTGCGTTACGTTGCTGCGGCGCCGCAGCCGGACGTGACGTTTCCGCACATGAATTTTCGTCCCCCGCAAAGGTTGTGCCCGGAAATTTTGGTGCCGCTGCCGGGGAGGCAACGGCCGCACACGGTTTTGACTTTCATCTCCAGGGTGCCTATCCCTCAAGGCTTATAAATTTTTTGTTTCAACATCTGGTGGAAAGGAGCGGTTATTTTAGCACATGTTTGGAAGGTCCGATGCCCCGGTGGGAAAGAGTGGGCGGCTTTCTCCTGATTGCCGGCATGCCCGGGCACAAAACGGTTGACATGTGGGAGAGGGTGGGATAATCTTCCGATACACGCCCCCCGAGCCCCATGGCGAGAGGGAGGCGGATCGCCCCCGCCGGCGGGCGGGGGGAAAGGCCGAGATGGTCCAAGGCGCTCCCATAGACTTCTTCGGAGAGGCGAACCACAGCCTGGACGACAAGGGCAGGCTCACGCTGCCCGTCCCCGTCCGCGACAACCTCCGGAAGTCGTCCAGACCCGACCAGATGTGGCTCGGCTGGATGCCCGGGGACGCCTGCGTGAACGTCTACCCGGTGGAGACCATGGAGGAGCTCGAGGCCGAATGGTCCGACCCTTCCCGGTTCCAGAGCACGGGGCAGCACATGGACTTCCTGAGGCTCTGGAAGTCGCGCCTCGAGATAGTCACCCTGGACAAGGCCGGAAGGATCCTCCTTCCCGCGTCGAAACGGGAGCTGGCCGGAATAAAGAAGGACGTGGTGGTGTCCGGCAACGGAAGCAAGTTCGAGATCTGGGACCCCGAGGCCCTGAACGCCAAGCGCGCGAAGGCCGAGGAGCGGTATCTCGCGGCCAGGGCGGCCGAGGACGCGCAGGCGGCCTCGGGAGACGCGGCATCGGCCCCGGGCACGAGGCTGCCGAGATGCTAGGCGCCCCGGCCCGGGACGCGGCGGGAATCGAGTCGTTCGGGGAGTTCCTCTCCCGGATGTCCCGTTCCGGCTTCGCGGACCCGCTCGACGCCCTCTCGTTCGGCGACTACCTGGACTACCTTGACTTCGAAGGCCGCCCGGGCGGCCCGGCGTCCGCCGCCTTCTGCCCGGACTGCCCATTCCCGGCGCCCGCCGGCACCGGAACGGCGCCCCGGCCGCTCGGGGCCGCCCATTCCCGGGACTTGCCCGGAACTCAGGAGGAGACACCTTTGGAAGAAGCCGGCGAGCCGCGCGCTGGGACGACCGCCCCTGACGGGGACCCCGCCGGGGCCCCCGGGCACGTGCCGGTCATGCCGGCAGAGTGCCTGGAGGCGCTGGCCGTCCGGCCGGACGGAGCCTACGCCGACCTGACCCTGGGCGGTGGCGGGCACAGCCGCCTCGTCCTGGACAGGCTCGGGCCCTCGGGAAGGCTCCTGTGCCTGGATCTGGATCCCGGGCCCCTTGAGGCCGCGAGATCCTGGGCCGGGGACGACCCGAGGGTCGTCCTCCGCAGGGGGAGCTTCGCGGAGCTGGCCCGCCACCTCTCGGACGAGGGGCTCCCCCCCCTGGACGGCATCCTGGCCGACCTGGGCGCGAGCTCCTTGCAGATGCTCTCCCCCGAGAGGGGGCTCTCCTTCATGTCCGACGGGCCCCTGGACATGCGCCTCGACCCGGACGGGCCGGCGACCGCGGCCGATCTCGTGAACTCTCTCCCCGAAAGGGAGCTCGCCGACCTCGTCTACCGCCTGAGCGGGGAGAGGGCCTCCCGGAAGCTCGCGGCGGAGATAGTGCGGGCGAGGCGGACGAAGCCCTTCGAGACCACCCTGGAGCTTGCCGAGGTGGCCCGAAGGGTGGTGAGGCCCCCGTCCAGGGGCAGGCGGATCCATCCGGCGACCCGGCTTTTCCTGGCGCTCCGCATCGCGGTGAACGGCGAGCTGGAAGCGCTGGCCTCCCTCCTGGCCCAGGCCAGGCCTGCCCTGGCCCCCGGCGGCCGGATGGCCGTCATAAGTTTCCACTCCCTCGAGGACAGGATGGTGAAGGACCTCTTCCGCCCGGGGCCGAAGCACCTCCCCGGGCTCTGGGATCCCCTCTGGAAGAAGCCGCTCGTCCCGTCCCGCGCCGAGGAGCTCCGCAACCCCCGCTCCCGCTCGGCCAAGCTCAGGGCCGCCGCCCGGACGGCCTGGGAGCCCGGAGCCGGCGAGTCCCCCTGATTCCCAGGCGAGTCCGGGCACGGCGGCCTCCTTTCCGGATGCCCCCGTCCCCGTCCCGTCCCGATCCGTGCCGGGCCTCCCGGAGGCCCCCCCCGACCCCAACCCACTCTCTTCCGGGCCGCCCCAGGGCCCCCACCTCCGGAACGCCGCCGATGACGGACCCCCCCCGAACAAGGCCCTACCGCCACAAGGACCTCCAGAAGCAGGCCGCCAAGAAGCCCCGCAAGCCGGAAAAGCGCGAGGCGAGGCCCCCCAGGGAGGTTTCCCTTGAGGCCAGGAGGCGCCGGGAGGAGAGGCTCCGCCGCCTCGCCGAGTACGCCAGCCCCGAGCGCCAGCGCATCGAGGTGGATCCCTCGGACCGGCTCACCCGCTTCAGGCCCTGGAGCTTCTCCATCGTCTTCAGCGGGATCATGGTGGCCATCCTGGGCCTCTTCGCCCTGATAGCCGTCGCCCAGGGCCGCAACCAGCTGGGCATCGAGGTCTCCCGCCTGAACCGGGAGCACCAGCGCCTCTCCGAGGTGAACACCAGGCTGAAGGCCAGGATAGAGGAGCTGGTGGTGCTGGAGGATCTGGAGGTCATAGCCCGGGAGAGCCTCCGGCTCCGGATACCCCAGAAGGGGCAGATAGTGGAGATCGACTAGCCGGGCCCGGCCTGGCGGCATCCAGGGCCCTCACCGGGCACCTTCCCCCGTAAGCCGCGGCCCTGGACCCGCCCGGCCTCTGCCCCGGCGGCCCGGCCCCCGGACCCGCCCGGCGGGAGGCGGGGACGGCCCTCCGGGCCCGGAACGGCTTTCGGGCTTTTGTCTTCCCTCCAAAATCCAAGTTTCAAGACCTTTCGGCCCCTCCGCTCCCGGCGTCCCCGCGCCGGGCCATGGAGGGGGCCGGTCTCCCCGAGCCGCCCCGGCGGCGGCTCCTTACGGATCCCGCGGCCCGGTTCCGGGCCAGCCCCCGGCCGGGGGCGCCTGCCCCGGCCTTCCCTCACTCCATTTCCGGCGGCCGCGGACCCCGCGGGGCGCGGCCGGGCATGAAGCACGGGCCGTCAAGGCTCGCCCGTCCCCCGCGAGGGGGCTCCTCTCGCACCTTCCGATGCGTTTCCGAGGTCTTGGAAAAGACCCCCGGCAATCCGCGCGCGAAGGCGCTCTCGCTCCCCCAGGGCCTCCCGGCGCCGTCCGGGAGGCCCCCTTCCCCTGCCTTTCCGAGGCCCTCCGGGGCCTCCGCACAAGACCCCCGGCCCCGTCCGGGCTTCATATGACCACGGCAGACGGCCCCGCACGGGTCCGGGGGAAGCCCCCCGTCCCTGCCGGCTGGGCGGCGGGCGGCAGCGGCCCCTTCACACGGGGCGGGCGTTCCGGCCCGCGCGGCCCCCGGCGTCCCGTGCCTGGCCCCCGGAACCGGGCTTCCGGCCCCGGCGTCCCGTGCCGGGCCCCCGGATCCGGGCTTCCGGCCCCGGCGGCCCGGTTCCCGGCCCCCGGTTCAGGGCTTCCGGCCCCGGCGGCCCGGTTCCCGGCCCCCGGTTCAGGGTCTCCTGCCCCGGCGGCCCGGTTCCCGGCCCCCGGATCCGGGTTTCCGGCCCCGGCGGCCCGGTTCCCGGCCCCCGGTTCAGGGTCTCCTGCCCCGGCGTCACTCTGTCCGGCCGCAGGATCTGGGTTTCCGGCCCTCGGCGGCCCGGATCCAGGACCCGGCGGCCCGTTTCCGGCACACGGAACCGTCTCCGGCCCTTTACGCCGTCCCGTCCCGGGCCCGGGGAGCCCGGCCGGGCCCTTCCGTCCCCCCGTGCCCTGCCGAGGCAGGCTCCCCGCCTCCCGTCCCGGCCCGCGCGGCATCGCGGGCCGATGCCCCTCTAGGAGTTCCAGAACATGAACCAGAGACTCCCGGACATCATGAGGTCCCGCAACAGGATAATGTGCGCCCTGTTCCTGGCGGCCTTCGCGGCGGTGCTCGGGAGGGCGGCTCAGCTCCAGATCCTGGACCGCGAGGCGCTGATGCAGAAGAGCAGGGAGATAACCCAGCGGACGCTGACCCTGAACTCGCTCAGGGGCGACATCCTGGACTGCAGGCTCGAGAAGCTCGCGACCTCCGTGGCCTCCGGGACCCTCTCGGTGCACGGGGCCATAATGAAGGAGCCCGGTGAAATCTTCCTGCGCCTCTCCGAGATCCTCGACATGGACTACGAGGCCCTGGCGAAGAAGCTCGAGGGGGCCAGCCGCTACGCCGTGGTGAAGCGGAACCTCAACGGCGAGGAGACCGAGGCGGCGGAGGCGCTCAGGATCGAGGGGGTGACCGTGGAGAAGGGCTACAAGAGGGTCTACCCCAACGGGACATTGGCCGCGCACCTCCTGGGCTTCGTGGGCGTGGACGGCAGGGGCCTGGAGGGGCTCGAGCTCGCGCTGAACGACAGCCTCATGGCCCCGCCCATGAAGATCCAGGTCACCTCCGACAAGCGCGGCCGCGTGATCCTCAACAGCGCCGACGAGGCGCGGGAGGCGCCCCGGGGCGGCTCGGTCATACTGACCCTCGACAGGAGGATCCAGCAGATAGCCGAGCGGGCCATTGCCAACGCCGTCGAGCGCAACAACGCCAAGAGCGGCATGGCCATCGCCGTCAGGCCCTACACGGGCGAGATAGTCGCCTCGGCCGTCTATCCCGGCTACGATCCCAACAGCTACGGGGACGCCGAGGTGGAGGCCCGCCGGAACATGATCCTGACCGACCCCTTCGAGCCGGGATCCACCTTCAAGGTCTTCACCGTGGCCGCGGGCCTGGAGGAGGGACTCGTGAGCCCCGACTCCGTGTTCTACTGCGAGAACGGGCTCTACAAGGTCGACGGGGACACGGCCATCCGCGACACCGGCACCTACGGGGACCTCACGGTGTCCCAGATAGTGCAGAAGAGCAGCAACATAGGGGCGGCAAAGATAGGGGAGCGGATCGGCCCGCGGAAGCTTCACAACTACCTGACGCGCTTCTCCTTCGGCGAGAAGTCCGGTCTCGCCTACCCGTCGGGGGAGTCTGCCGGCAGGCTCAGGCCCGTTAAGGCATGGCATGTAGTGGATGCTTCGAATATTTCTTTCGGGCAGGGTATCTCCGTCACGGCGCTGCAGATGGTAATGGCCGTCGCGGCGCTCGGAAACGACGGCGTCCTGATGCGCCCGATGCTGGTGAGCCGCGTCGTGGACGGCGAGGGCCGCGTGGTCGAGCTCCGCGAGCCCGAGATCAACCGCCAGGTGGTGTCTCCGCTCACCGCCAGGCAGGTGACCGCGATGATGCGCATGGTGGTCCTGAAGGGCGGGACCGGGCGCAAGGGCGACATGAAGGGGTATCCTGTCGCCGGCAAGACCGGCACCAGCCAAAAGTGGAACCAGCTGACCGGGACCTACAGCCACGACCGCTTCATAGCCTCCTTCGTGGGCCTGGCCCCCTACGAGAACCCCGAGCTCTGCCTGCTGGTCGTCCTGGACGAGCCCTGGCCCAGCTATTACGGCGGCACGGCGGCCGCCCCGGTCTTCAGGGAGATCATGGAGGAGGCGCTTCCGCTCCTGGACATCCCGCCCACGGACGGCGAGAGCCCGCCCCGCTGGCCCAAGGCCGACCGCCCCACCCGCGGGGCGCCGGGCGTGCTCGCCGACTACGCCAGCGCCAACTTCGTCCGCATGCCCATCCCGAAGAACGACAGGGGCGCCCAGGGCCCCATCCCCCTCTTCTCCGAGGCCAGGGCGGTCTCCGCGGACGGCGGGCCCGACGACGGCCCGGGCCGCCGCGCCGCCCGCATGGCGGTGCCGGGCGTGATGCCCTCCCTGAAGGGCCTCTCCATGCGGGAGGTCCTGGATCTTCTCGCCCCGGCCGAGATGGCACTGGAATTCCAGGGGAGCGGGCTGGCCATAGGCCAGGATCCCGCCCCCGGCACCCGTACCGAGTCCGGCCAGCTGGCCCGGGTCTCGTTCGCGGGGAGGTAGGCGGAAGTGCTTCTTAGCGAGCTCATAGGGAGGCTGGCCCTCCCGCCGGACGCCGCCGGCTCCGGCGGCCCGGACGCCCTGGCCGGGCCGCGGAGCCGCGCCGCGATCGAGCTCGTCCCCGGCGGCGGGGGCCCGCCGGCGGCCTCCGTCAACGATCCGGCGGCCTCCGTCACTGATCCGGCGGGCGCCTCCGGCGACCCGGAGCTCCTGGGCGTGACCGAGGACTCCAGGGAGACGGGGCCCGGCTGGATCTTCTGCGCGTTCCGGGGGGCCAGCTCCGACGGGAGGGACTTCGTGCCCCAGGCGGAGCGGAACGGCTGCGCCGCGACCATCTGCGCGCCTCCGGATCCGGGCGGAGCGCGGCCCAGGATCCTGGTGCCGGAGGCCCGGCTCCGCGAGGTCGCCTCCGAGGCGGCGAGGCTCGTGTGCGGCGAGCCTGACAGGCGGCTGTACAAGATAGGGGTGACCGGGACAAACGGCAAGACCACTGTCTGCGCCCTGGCTGAGGCGGTGCTCCTGGCCGCGGGCCGCCGGCCCGGGGTCTTGGGCACGACCGGCTTCCGCTTCCCCGGCGGCGAGACCCGCGAGGCCCCCAACACCACCCCCGAGGGCCCGCTCCTGTGGAGGACCCTGAGGGACATGGCCGACGCCGGGGCCGACTGCGTGGCCATGGAGGTCTCCTCCCACGCCCTGGCCCTCGGCAGGCTGGGATCCCTCGGGTTCGACATCTGCGTGTTCACGAACCTCTCGAGGGACCACCTGGACTTTCACGGGGACATGGAGAGCTACTTCCAGGCGAAGCGGCTCCTGTTCACGGGCGCCGGGACGGCCGTTCCCGTCGGAGGCGCCGGAGGGAAGCCCGGGGACGTCCCGGCCCGCAGGGCGGTGATAAACGCCGACGACCCCTACGGCCGGAGGCTCCTGTCCGAGCTCGGGCCGGACGCCGTCGGGTTCGGGTTCGGTGACGGCCGGGTCCGCGGGACGCTCAGGGGCTCGTCGCGCGAGGGCCTGGCGCTCGGGGTCGTCTCGCCCTGGGGAGCCATGGAGATCCGCTCGAGGCTGCTCGGCCGCTTCAACGCCGAGAACCTCCTCGCCGCGGCGGCCCTGGGTCTCGTCGCCGGGTTCCCGGCGGAGCTGGTTGGCCGGGCGCTGAATGGCGCCGGGGGCGCGCCCGGCAGGCTCTCGCGCGTGGGGACGGACGCCGGCTACCTGGCGCTCGTCGACTACGCCCACTCACCGGGGGCAATCGAGGCCGCGGTGGCGGCCGTGAGGGAGCTCGCTCCCGCGAGGCTCATAGTGCTCTTCGGCTGCGGCGGCGACCGCGACCGGGGCAAGCGGCCCATGATGGGAAGGGCCGCCGCGGGCGGGGACGTGGCGATTCTCACCTCCGACAACCCCCGCACCGAGGATCCCGATGCAATCATGGACGAGGCTGAACGGGGCCTCGCCGAGGCGGGCCTCGCCAGGGTCCCGGGTTTCGGGCCGGACGGCATGCCGGCTGCGGAGGGAGGCGCCTCGGGCGGCTCGCCGGCTAACGGGGGACGGGCGGCCTCGGGCGGCGGAGCCACAGGCGGGACGGGCGTCTACCTGAGGGAGCCGGACCGGGGGAAGGCCATCGCGCTGGGCGCGGGGATCATGGGCAGGGGCGACATCCTCCTCGTCTGCGGCAAGGGGCACGAGGACTATCAGATAGTCGGGCGCGAGAAGAGGCACTTCGACGACTCCGAGGTGACCCTCGCGGCGCTGAAGGCGGCGGGCAAGAGCTCATGACGGCACCGGAATCCATAGCCTGCGGGCGTCCCGGCATGTCCGGCGGACGGGCGGAAGCCCCGGCCGCGCCCTGCCAGGCGGCGAGCGCGGGGGCCGCGGGCCCGCGCGGGCTCGCCTCCCTCGGCCTCTCGCTGGCGGACGCCCTGGCCTGCACGGGCGCTCCCTTCCCGCCCGCGCTCGCCGGGGACGGGGGGTCGCCTCTCGCCGGAGTCTCCACCGACACGCGGACCCTCCGCGGCGGGGACCTTTTCGTCGCGCTTTCCGGGCCCAACTTCGACGGGTGCGACTTCGTGGCCCCCGCCTTCGCCAGGGGCGCCGTCGCGGCGGTGGCCCCGGAAAGCTTCGCGGCAAGGGCGGGCTCCCTTCCCGAAGGCGCGCGGGACAGGGTCGCGCTGGTGCCCGACACGCTGGCGGCGCTCGGCTCGCTCGCGAGGGCCGTCAGGGAGCGCTCGGGCGTCTGCCTGGCCGCGGTGACCGGCTCGGTCGGCAAGACCACCGTGAAGGACATGCTGAAGGAGGTCTTCGCGGAGGGCATGGGCCCGACGCTCTCCACCGAGGGCAACTTCAACAACCGGGTGGGCGTGCCCTGGACGCTCTTCCGGCTCGAGAGCTTCCACAGGGCGGCGGTCCTGGAGCTCGGGGCCGGGGACTTCGGGGAGATAGCGGCGCTCGCGGGCGTGACCCGCCCGGACCTGGCCGTCGTCACCTGCGTCGACCGGGCGCACCTGGAGTTCTTCGGCGACCTGGACGGCGTGGCCCGCGCCAAGTTCGAGATTTTCCTGAACCTCAAGCCCGGCGCGGTCGCGGTGGTGAGCCTGGACGATCCCTACGTGCGGGCCATGGGCGAGACGCTCAGGAGGGACGGGGCCTTCGGGGGAAGGATCTTCACCTGCGGAAGGAAAGGCTCCGGCGCGGACGTGGAGCTGGCCGGCGCGGAGGAGCTCCCGGACGGGTGGCGGATCACGTTGTCCGGCGGCCCTTTCGGCGGCGGCTTCGCGATCGGCGTCCCCGTGCCGGGCGCCCACAACGCCTGGAACGCGTTTCTCGCCGCCGCCGCCGGGGCGGCGGCCGGGCTGGATCCCGCGGCTGTCCGGACGGGACTCTCAAGGGCCTCGCTCCCTCACGGGCGGGGGCGGACGGTGCGCTCCGGGGATCTGACCATAGTTGACTCCAGCTACAACGCCTCCCCCGGGGCGGTGGATGCCGAGCTCAGGAGGCTCGGAGGGCTTCCCGGCCCGCGCGGGGCGCTCCTTTCCGACATGCTGGAGATGGGCACGGCCGGCCCCGAGATCCACAGGGAGGCCGGCCGCAGGGCGGCCGAGTCCGGCCTGGACTACCTGGCGCTCGCGGGGGATCTTTCACGCGAGACTCTCCGGGGCGCCCTGGACGCGGGCTTCCCGCCGTCCCGGGCAAGGCATTTCGACAGTCCAGTGGAGGCCGCCGAGTGGGCGAGGGTCATGAGCCGCGGCAGGGGCACGCTCCTGGTCAAGGGCTCCCACGCCACCGGGCTCTGGAAGGCGGTGGGGCTCCTGGCCCCGGAGGCCGCCGGTCGGTGAGGCCGGGCCCGGACGGGATTCCGGGCCGGGACCGCCGCCCGCCGATGCCCGGCACGCCGGGAAGGGCGGCTCCGGTCCATTTTCAGGCTCTTAAGGTTTTCGTTTTGTTTCCGTTTCATTGTTGATGTGTTTTGGCATTGTTTCCGGCTTCATTTAGATTTGCTTTCGTCTTGTTTTAGTTTGTTTTTGTTTTCGTCTTGTTTTGTTTTCGTCTTGTCTTGTTTTGGTTTCGTTTTCGTCTTGTCTTGTCTTGTTTTGGTTTCGTTTTCGTCTTGTTTTGGTTTGGTTTAGTTTAGTTCGGTTTTGTTTTCGATTAATTTTAGTTATGTTTAGTTTTTGTTTTCGTTAGTTTCAGTTTTGCTTCCGTCTAATCATGTTTCGTTTTCGCCGCTTTATCTTTTTCCTATTTCCTTTCAATTTGATTTGCTTTTGACTTTGTTTGCTATTTGCTTTTGTCTTAATTTCTTATGATATTGTGTAGTCTTCTGTTTTCTTGTTTGCCCCGTTTGAATTCCCTTTTGGCCTCCGTTCAGCTTCAGTTAAGTTTAAGTTGGCGATGATATTCTTGACCGGTTCCCCTTTCTGGCGACGGTCAGCCTTCCGTCAGTTTTTCGTCTTCGTCCGGCCTCGGTTTCGGCATCTGCGAGTATCTTCAGCCGACTTCTTCCTGTTCTGATTTTCGCAATGTCTCGGTTTCGGCTTGGTACCGGTTTCCTCTGCCTCCTTTACGTTTTGGACCTGCTTTTCGGTTCTCTTTCGTTTTCGTCAGGCCTTGTTTTTGACTTGCTGCAGCATAGCTTCTGCCGTCTGGCATTCAATTTTCATGCCAGTTTTTGGTTTTGTTTCAATCCTGTCTTCGGCAGCTTTCAGTCTTGATTTTAATTTTGATTTCAGTATATTTTCCCTTTTTATCTTTTTTTCCCCCTTTTGTAATTTTTTTGTCTCTTCATGAGGACCTCGTGGCCTCATGGACCTTCGCGGCAACGGCCTCCCCGTCCCCCATGTCCCTTGAACATGAGGGCCAGGCCGTCCGGGCCGGCGAAGTTCAGGCTCAGGACAGGCCATCACCGACCGACGCCGTCCGCCATGCGGGCCGCGCCTCACCGTTTCAGACGGCCCCAAGGACAAGCCCCGATGCTCTACAGACTCTTCCTGGACCTGTCCGACACGGTGAGCGCGTTCAATGTCTTCAGGTACATCACCTTCCGCATCATCCTCGCGTCGCTGACCTCGATGGCGGTCTGGCTTTTCGTGGGGCCCGCCTTCATCCGGAGGGTCAAGGCCTACCACGTCAGCCAGTACATCAGGGCCGAGGGTCCCGAGAGGCACCAGGCCAAGGCCGGGACGCCGACCATGGGCGGGCTCCTCCTCCTGGGCGGGGCGTTCCTGTCGTGCCTGATGTGGGCCGACCCGCTCTCCGAACTGGCGATCGAGATGTGGGCCGTCATCGTCCTCTTCGCGGCGGTGGGGTTCCAGGACGACTACCTGAAGGTCCGCCGGAGGCGGAACGAGGGCCTCTCCGGCAAGCAGAAGTTCGCGCTTCTTTTCTTCCTGGGCCTGCTCGCGGGCCTGGTCCTGTACCGGACCCCCGGCTTCAGTCCGATCCTGACGTTCCCGGTCTTCAAGAACCTCATAGTCGACCTCGGACCGCTGTATGTTTTCTTCGCCGCCGTAGTGCTGCTTGCGTCGAGCAATGCAGTCAACCTCACTGACGGGCTGGACGGACTCGCCGCCGGCCCGTTCATCATGGCCGGAGCCACCTACATGGTCTTCGCCTACTGCGCCGGCAACGCGGTCATAGCCGGCCACCTGCAGATAACCCGCGCGCCGGGCGCGGCGGAGGTGGCGGTGGTGCTGGCGTCGCTCATCGGGTCAGGCCTGGGGTTCCTGTGGTACAATTCGTACCCTGCGGAGATTTTCCTCGGCGACGTTGGCAGCCTCCCGCTTGGCGCCGCGCTGGGTTTTGCGGCTCTCGTCGTGAAGCAGGAGCTCCTGCTCATTCTTGTCGGCGGAATTTTCGTGATTGAGGCGCTCTCGGTCATTTTCCAGGTGTCGTTCTTCAAGGCGACCAAAGGGCGGCGCCTCTTCAAGATGACCCCCATTCATCATCATTTTGAGCTCAAGGGGTGGCCGGAGCCCAAGATAATCATCCGGTTCTGGATCATCGCCATCGTCCTGGGGCTCGCGGGGCTCTCGACCCTGAAGCTCCGTTAGAGATCTGCCGGGGGGCGTGCGGAAGTTTGGGGCGGCCCACGCCGCAGGGGCGGCGTGCGGAAGTTTGGGGCGGCCCGCGCCGCAGGGGCGGCGGGCGGAAGTTTGGGGCGGCCCGCGCCTCAGGGGCGGCGGGCGGAAGTTTCGGGATGCCCGCGCCTCAGGGCGGCGGGCGGAAGTTTCGGGAGGCCCGCGCCTCAGGGGCGGCGGGCGGAAGTTTCGGGAGGCCCGTGCCGCAGGGGCGGCGTGCGGAAGTTTCAGGAGGCCGTCCCGGCCTCCGGAAGGCGAAAGGCGAAAGGCGATGGCGCCCCGGGCCGCGAGGGCGGCGGGGACGACTGAAGACGGGCCGCGAGGCCGCCGCCGCGCGCGGCGGGGGCGGCCCCCGAGACGGCGGACGAAAGGAGACCTGACGATGCACGGAACGCAAGGAGCTAGGGCGCTGGTCCTGGGGGCCGGCAGATCCGGGGCGGCGGCTGCGAGACTGCTGAGGAGGCTCGGGTTCGTGCCGTCCGTTTACGACGACCAGCGTCCCTGGGACAAGAAGGGGCCCATGGCCAAGGGGCTGGCGGCGGCCGAGGCCTTCTACGGCCCGGGCGAGCTCCCCCAGCTGGTGGGGACCTTCGGACAGGTGGTGGTCTCCCCGGGCGTGCCGCTCTCCCACGCGGTCATAAGGGAGGCAGTCGAGCGGACCATCCCCGTCCTGGGGGAGCTGGAGCTCGCCTGGCGGAACCAGGACCTGCCGATCGCCGCCGTGACCGGGTCGAACGGGAAAAGCACCGTCACGGAGCTCTGCTCCCACATGCTGGGGAGGCTGGGCGCCAAGCCGGCCTGCGCCGGCAACATCGGGAGGCCATTCTCCGAGGTGGCCCTCGAGATGCTGGGCGACTACGAGCTGGACTGGGGCGGCCTGGGCGAGGCACGCGACTGGCCGCAGGGCGACGATGGGCAGGACATGCCCGTGGACCTCGACGCCCCGGACGGCCAGATAAGGCCCCCGAGGCGCAGGGGCGCCAGGAGGACCTACGGGTGCGCCGTCCTTGAGGTGTCGAGCTTCCAGCTCGAGACCACGCGGGACTTCAGGCCCAACGCCGCGGCGTTCCTGAACTTCTCGCCCGACCACCTGGACAGACACGGCGACATGGGGGAGTACTTCCGCCTCAAGTGCCGCATCTTCGAGAAGCAGAAGGCCGAGGACATGGCCGTGGTGAACGAGGACGACACCGTCATCAGGCTCAAGACCCTGAAGGCCCGGCGCTTCGGCTTCTCGAGGATCAGCCGTCCCGGGTTCGGGGCCTGGGTGGACGGCTCGTCCGGAGAGGACGTCATACGCGTCGTGGACGGCGTCAGGATCCTGGCCGAGCGGCCCTGGTCCTCGTTCGGGCTTTCCGGCGTCCACAATCAGGAGAACCTCATGGCCGCCGTGGGCCTGGCCGTCGGCCTCGGCCGCGGGGCGCAGGAGGCGATGGACGCGGCGGAGGGCTTCGCCGTGCCCGACCACCGGCTGGAGTTCGTGGGCTCCTGGAAGGGGGTGGCCTGGTACGACGACTCCAAGGGCACGAATTCCGGGGCGGTGGCCACCGCTCTCCGAAACTTTAACGATCAATCCGTAGTGCTTATCCTGGGCGGTCGCGACAAGGACATGGACTTCAGGCCGCTCAAGGAGCCGGTCCGCACGAAGGCCAGGCACCTGGTTCTCATGGGCGAGGCCAAGGAGAGGCTCAAGAGCTGCCTGCGGGGCCTGGCCTCCATCAGCTCGGTGAACTCCATGGGGGGCGCGGTCTCGGTGGCCCTCTCCAAGGCGCGCCCCGGCGACACGGTTCTCCTGAGCCCCGCCTGCGCCAGCTTCGACATGTTCTCCGGATACAAGGAGCGCGGGGACGTGTTCCAGCGGGAGGCCCGCCGCCAGAACGAGCAGGCCGCGTCCGGGCCCCTGAGAAGGTCGCGTTCCGCCAGGAGGGACCCGCCGGCGGCGGTTGCCGGCGGCGCGGACGTGAGGGGGTTCGGCGACGTGCCGGGCGGCTTCCCGAAGCGCGCCGGGGGCAACGGGCTCGCGGGCGCCGCGGAGGCTCTCGGGGCGGCGGGTTCTGCCGGAGCGGCCTGGGCGTCAGGCGCGGCGGATTCCGCCGGAGGGGCGGAGCCGGGCGGCGGGGAGGAAGCCGTCCCCCCGCCGGCAGTCATGGCCTCCGAGGCCAAGGCCGCGGGGCCCTCCGGGAAGGCGGGCGGCGCCAAGTCTTCCGCCAAGGGCAAGGGCGGGGCCGGGGCCTAGGGCCCGGGCGCCCGCGAGGAGGCATCCCATGACTGCCGTGTCCCGACCGGCATTTTCCTGGCCCGCGCCCGGACCCGACGCCGGGGCCGGTCCGCGTTCGGCGGCAGTGCCTCGCTCCGCTGCCGGCCAGGACTCAGGCGGGCGGGCGGCCCGCGGACCCGACCGGCCGGTGCGGCTCGTCATGCCGGATCAGGCGTCCGGCCTCGTGGACGCCGGGGTGGTGAGCGCGGTCCGAAGGAAGGCCATGGACACCATGCTTTCCGGCGCGGCGGCGGTCATAGTCGAGAGGGCCGCGGCCAGGGTCCGCGAGGGCGCTTTTCGAGCGGGTTCCGGCGCCTCCGCGCCGGCCCTGGAGAGGGCTGTCGGCCTCGTTGCCGCGCGGCTCGCGGCTCCGGCGGACTTGGCCGGCGCGGGGACGGGCACGGCGGCAGGCGTCTGGGCCGTGACGGCCGCCGGGGACGGGGACGCGGCTCCCGGAGTCTCCCGCCCGCCGGATCCTGCGGACTTTTCAGGCTCTCCGGACTTTTCAGGCTATCCGGACACTCAGGATTTTTCAGGATCTCCGGACTCTCCGGATTTTTCAGGCTCTCCGGACTCTCCGGATTTTTCAGGCACTCCGGACTCTCCGGATTTTCCGGGCTCTCCGGAACTTTCAGGTTCTTCCGGCCCTGCCGGCACTTCCGGCCGGCCCGCGCCTCCGGCGGGACACGCCTCCGGGGAGCTCGACTCCTGGGACGCGGGGGATCTCGAGGCGGCGCGGGACGCCTGGCACAGATGGTCCGCCGACGGGCGGGGGGGTGAGCTGTGAGCGGAGCGGTCAAGACGTTCAGCCGGGAAAACATTAGGAGCCACCTGAGGGTGGACACCGTGCTCTTCTCGGTGCTCCTGCTCCTGGTAGGCGTCGGCCTCGCGGTGCTCCTCTCGGCCAGCTACCTTAAGGCGGAGCTCTACCAGAAGACGCCCTACTTCTATTTCAACAGCCAGTGCTCGAGGCTGGCCATAGGCGCGGTGATGGCGTTCGCGGCCTTCGCCGTGCCGGTCAGGTTCTGGATGCGCTTCGCCCCGCTCATCGGGGGGCTGACGGTGGGGCTCCTGCTCCTCCCGTTCGTGCCGGGCTTCCAGTACATGGCCATGGGCGCCAGCAGGTGGATCCAGGTGGCGGGCGTGTCGGTGCAGCCCTCCGAGTTCGCGAAGGTCGGGATAGTCGTCTACATGGCGTGGTCGCTGTCCAACAAGGGAGAGCTGGCCCGCGGGTTCTGGTACGGCTTCTTCACCCACACCCTCGTCATAGCCGTCTTCGCGGGGCTCATCATCCTGGAGCGCGACCTGGGCGGGGCCATCGTGGCCTGCCTCATCATGGCCGGCATGATCTTCGCGTCGGGCCTGAGGTGGCGCTACATCGCCCTGTACGCCGGGCTCATAGCCGTGGCCTCCTGGCAGTTCGTGATGTCCTACGGGTACCGCGTGGCCAGGATCCGCGGGTGGCTCGACCCGCAGGCCGACCCCTACGGGGCCGGCTACGTGATACTCCACTCCTTCTCCGCCTTCGCGAACGGCGGCATCCTGGGCATGGGGCCCGGCGAGGGGCTCGAGAAGCAGTTCTTCATCCCTGAGATCCACACGGACTACATATTCGCGGTGGTGGGCGAGGAGCTCGGCTTCGCGGGCGTGACCCTGGTGGCCGGCCTCTTCCTGTTCTTCGCGCTCCGCGGCCTCTACATAGCGAAGGCCGCGCCCAGGCTCCCGCAGTACTACCTCGCTGTCGGGGCGACCCTCGCCGTGGCGGGGCCGGCGTTCATCAACATGGCGGTTGCGCTCTCGCTCGTGCCGGCCAAGGGCCTGGCGCTCCCCTTCTTCAGCCACGGCGGCTCGAACCTCGTGAGCTGCCTCGTCTGCGCGGGGCTCCTCCTGCGCGTCGCCGCGGACAGCTGGGCGGACCAGGAACAGGAGGACCCGCTGTCCGCGGGGCTCCCGGCGGCCGCCCCGGGGACGCGCGCGTGACCGGGGTGAGGATTCTCATGGCCGCGGGCGGAACCGGCGGCCACATCATGCCGGCCGTGGCCGCGGCGCTGGGCGTGAGGGCGCTCGATCCCGCCGCGGAGTTCCTCTTCGTGGGCGCGGGCAGGCCTGCCGAGGAGGCGGTGCTGGGGCCCGGCGGCTGGGCCCGCGCGCAGGTCGGCGCCGCGCCCCTGAAGGGCGGGGGCGTCATGCGGAAGATGCGAGGCGCCGCGAGATCCGCCGGAGCCGTCTTCCAGGCCCTGCGCATCGTGCGCCGCTTCCGTCCGGACCTGGTGTTCGGGGCCGGCGGCTACAGTTCCGGGCCCGTGGGCCTGGCGGCCTGGCTCCTGGGCAAGCCCCTGTACATCCACGAGCAGAACCGCCTGCCGGGGCTCACCAACCGCCTCCTGGGCAGGCTGGCGTCGCGGGTCTTCCTGGGCGACCCGGCGGCGGCCGCGAGATTCCCGGCCGGGAAGACCCTCTGCACGGGGAACCCCGTGCGGCCCGCCATCTTCGCCGACGGGCCCAAGGACTACGCCGGCGCGGGGCCGCTCACGCTCCTCGTCCTGGGCGGCAGCCAGGGCGCCGAGAGCCTGAACCGCGCGGTGGCCGCGGCGCTCGGGGGCCTCGCGGGCCTGTCCGCCGGCGGGCCCGGCGTGAGGGTCATCCACCAGGCGGGCGCCGCGGGCGAGGCCGCCCTGAGGCCGGCCTACGAGGCGTCGGGCCTGGACTTCGAGCTCGGTGCATTCTTCACCGACATGGAGAGGCTCTACCGGGAGGCGGACCTGGCCCTGTGCCGGGCCGGGGCGCTCACCCTGGCGGAGCTCGCCGCGGCCGGGGTGCCCTCCGCCCTGGTCCCGCTCCCCTGGGCCGCGGACGATCACCAGACCGAGAACGCCAGGGCATTCGAGGAGGCGGGAGCCGCCGTCCTCGTGCCGGAGCCCGGCCTCACAGGCGAGAGGATAGTGTCGATCGTGGGCGGGTTCCTGGACTCCCCGGCCGGTCTCGGGCGCATGAGCCGGGCGGCGATGGGGCTCGCCAGGCGGGACGCGGCGTCCGTCATGGCGTCTGAAATCCACGCCGCGGCCAGCGCCCGCCGCGCCCGGAAGGCCGGGAAGGGCGCCGGCGCCCTGCGGACGGCCCTGTGAGCCAGGCGGAGGCCGCTGGTTCGTGCCGGGAGGGCCTGCGGAGGGCCGAGGCAAAGGGCGAAAGGACGGGCGGACGGCACAGGTTCGGGCCTGCAGGGCCTGCGGAGGGCTGAGGCAAGGGGCGAAAGGGCAGGAGGACGGCGCTGGTTCGGGCCTGCAGGGCCTGCGTAGGTCTTAGGCAAAGGGCGAAAGGGCAGGCGGACTGTACAGGTTCGTGCCGTCAGGCCCTGCTGAGGGCAAAGGCAAAGGGCGAAAGGG
>JAISFP010000501.1 GCA_031263525.1 Deltaproteobacteria bacterium
CTGGGCGGGTCTCTCCCTGCCGGTTTCGACCGCTGGGAGCTCGCGGACGGCAGGGGCCGCACAGTGGCTCACTGTGCGGCGCTGGGCGGATCTCTCCCTGCCGGTTTCGACCGCTGGGAGATCGCGGACAGGAAGCGAAGGACAGCGGCTCACTCTTCCGCGCTGGCAGGGACCCTTCCTCAGGGCTTCGACCGATGGGAGCTCGCGGACAAGAATGGTCACACAGTGGCGCACTCTTCCGCACTGGCCGGGACACTTCCGGAGGGTTTCGACAGATGGGATCTCGCGGACAAGAAGGGTCGCACAGTCGCGCATTCGGCCGCGTTCGCCGGGACGCTTCCCAAGGGATTCAACAGATGGGAGCTCACGGACAAAGAAGGCAGCACAGTTGCGCATTCTGCAGCGCTGGCCGGCAACCTTCCCAAGGACTTCGGCGACTGGACGCTCAGGGACATGAAGAACCGTTCCGTGGCGCACACGGCCGCGTATGCCGGGATTTATCCACGGAACTTTGACTGGTGGGATTACAGAGGCTGGTGCGACCGAACCGTGGGGCATGTCGCCGCCTACGCCGGTACGCTTCCGGACGATTTCGCCTGGTGGGAGGAGACAGATATCTGGGACAATACTGTCGCACATGTCGCCGCCGAGGCGGGGACACTTCCGCATGACTTCGCGCATTGGGAAATCGTTGGAGGCTACTATAGCGAGAGCATCGCGGAAGCCGCGGCGAGATACGGCACTTTTCCCGAAGGCTTCGACCGCTGGGACATGGACGGGGGAAAGGGATGCACCGTGGCCCACCATGCGGCCTGGGCAGGATTTCTTCCAGAGGGATTCAGTCAATGGGAACTTTCAGATCGGGACGGACGGAGCGTCGCCCACGCGGCAGCCAGGGGGGGAGAGCTCCCGGACGACTTCGACATGTGGGAACTTGCCACCCCGTCAGGATGGACAGTCGCCCACGAGGCTGCCAGAGCTGGAGATCTCCCGGACGATTTCGACATGTGGGAGCTTGCGGACCGGTCCGGCTGGACCGTGGCCCACGCGGCAGCCCTGGCAGGAAATCTGCCTAAAGGTCTTGGCATGATGGACCTGACCGACGACGCAGGCGTCACGGTCGCCCGCGCGGCCCTCGCGGCCAATCTCCCAGCCGGTTACGACAGCTGGGATCAGCTTATGGACAAGGTTCAGACTCTGGCCCACTTGTACGCCTTAAACGGGCAACTCCCGGAGGGATTCGACCTGTGGGAAATAGAGAACAAAAACGGATTGACAGTGGCCCACGTGGCCGCGAAGATTTCCAAGCTGCCCGGGAACTTCTCTCAGTGGTCTCTTGCCAGGAAAAAGGACGGGTTCACTGTCGCTCATTCTGCCGCACAGTCCAAGAAATTTCTTCCTGCGGACTTCTCGCATTGGGAACTGGCCACTTACAAAGGGCGCACTGTAGCCCATGAGGCCTTGAGCAGGAACATGCTGCCTCCGAAATTTCGCAGATGGGAGATCTGCGACTTGAACGGACGCCCCCTGGCCCACGATGCCGTCAAGGCATTTGCCCTGCCTGAGGACTTCAGCCGCTGGGAGATTGCCGACAGAAACGGCTGGACAGTAGCCCACGAGCTTGTCTCCTTCGTTGGTGAGAGAAGCGATCACTTTCGTCAGTACAGACCCTTGTATGTGGAACGTATGCTTGCTGGCAGAACGGAAAAGACCGGCATTTTCCCCACGTGGTATTCCCAGCTTGTCCTGACCGACTGCCTCGGCTGGAGCGTGGCTCACGAGGCAGCGAAGTGGAATTTACTTCCTCGCGATTTCTCGGACTGGGATCTCGCCGACGAGGACGGCGTGACGGTCAAGGACGTCGTGAATGGCGCAGTCAGGCGTGAGTGTCACCAGAAGCCGGAAACTGCCGGAGACACAGTCACTCGTGAGGGTCAGCAGAAGCTAGAAACTATCACGCCTGAGGGACAGCAGAACCTGGAAAATCCCGGAAGTGCCTTCTCGGGCAATCGACCGTGCGACACCGGCGCGGTCGGGGCGGACGGCGATGCCGGAAAAGCCGCCCGCGCGTCCGGCGGGGCAGGCGGCGATGCCGGAAATGCCGCCCGCGCGTCCGGCGGTGCAGGACGGCAGCTGACTGCATATGCCGGACCGATCCTTGCGATACCTGAGCCGGCCGGTTCTGAAGAGCTGGCGCGGATGTTCGCGGCAGCCGACTCGGGCAGCCTCCCGCCGCATTCCCCAGGCTGGAGGCTGTCCGACTCCTTCGGGAACTCTGTCGCTCATCGCGCCGCCAGGGCCGGTTTTCTCCCGCCAGGCTTCACGGACTGGAACATCGCCGGATTCAACGGATGGACAGTGGCGCACGAGGCCGCTCGTCACTCCAGTCTTCCACATGACTTTTCACGGTGGGAACTTGCCAGGCCGCGCGGGCAGACCGTGGCACACGTGGCTTCGGCCTCCGGGGCCGGCCTCCCGCTGGACTTCCTTCACTGGGATCTAGTCTCCGAAGGAGGCTGGAGCGTCGCCCACCAGGCCGCGGCTGCAGGGAAGCTTCCTTCAGGATGGGACCGATGGGACATGGCGACCAGCGAAGGGGTGACAGTGGCGCACCTGGCCGCGTCGAGGGGCAGCCTCCCCGGGAATTTCTCCATGTGGGATCTTGCCGACAGTTCAGGCCGGACTGTCGCCCACGAGGCGGCTGGATCCGGCAGCCTCCCCGACGGCTTCGACAGCTGGAAGCTTTCCGACAGTGAAGGCACGACAGTGGCTCACGTCGCCGCCGCCTCCGGTGCCGGCATCCCGGAAGACTTCGGGCTCTGGGACATGGCCGACGCCTCAGGGCGGACGGTAGCCCACGCGTACGCCGGCGCGAGACCGCTACCCCAGTCGTTCCGTGCCTGGGATCTCGCTGACCTGCGCGGATGGACTGTCGCCCACGAGGCGGCAAGGTACGGCCGCCTTCCTGCGGGTTTCGGATCATGGGATCTGGCCTGCAGCAATGGGCGGACAGCTGTCCAGAAGATTCCGCCGGGTGCAAGCTCTCCTGGGAGCTCCAATCTGTTTGACATTCATCCCCCCAACGGCTGGACGGTCGCCCATGAGGCGGCCAGGAACGGCCGTCTGCCAGCCGACTTCTGCCGTTGGGACCTGTCGGATTCCGTCGGCTGGACGGTCGCCCACGAGACGGCAAGGAACGGGGAGCTTCCCGCTGGTTTCGACCGGTGGGAGCTGTCTGATAATGAAGGCTGGACCGTCGCCCACGAGGCTGCGAGAAGAGGACGGATTCTGGGAAATTTCAACTCCTGGAACATGGCTAGCCGGAACGGCATGACCGTGAGCGGCGCTCTTGAGGCATTCTTCATGGAGTCGCGCAGTGATGATTCCGGAACCGCTCCGGATCCGTCCTGAATCACTTGATTTTTCGGAGCATACGCTTTCTCATAACACGAAAAATTTCTATTGCCTTCAAAATTTGATTAATCCAATCAAGGTTCGGTCACAACTATGGCCGTCCATTTTGAAAATTTTAAATTTTGACTTGTTTCACGATCATTACCCAACAGTAATTTAAATCGCTCAAGATCATTTCAAGCCGATATATTCTTGTAAATGAATTTATAATTATTCTGAATAACTGAATACATTGATTAGGCAACGGTGGTATCAGTTCACGGATTCAAAAGGGGGGGGCCGACCCTGCGTCATGCCGGTTTCAATTTTCAGTCAGGCGACAGGATGGTCCGTGATCAGGGCGAGGCTGTCCTGAGCCAGGCGGGAGGTGGTCTTCCGTCCTCAGAACTATTACGCTTCCGGATAAATATTAGAAAATGTTGAAAGCTTTTCCCACATTACGGGAGCGAGTCATGGCAAAGAGATGCCAGATCTGGGGCCTTACGCTGATTTCTCACCCATGGAACGATAGCCAAAATTATAACATTTAACCGAACTCGTAATAATTCGCATGGCGAGAAAGATAACCGTTAGATGATTGGACTTGTCATGATCATTGAATTCAGACATTGACTTCAGTTGCTGAACAGTAGCTGTGGAACTCTTCCAACAGCCGTCAAGGCCGGAAACCCCGTCGCCTGGTAAAGCCCTGGGCTGGCCTGGCACAACGGAGCAGGGACTTCGGTGAACCCGAGGCAGGCCGTCTTCTGCTTCGAAAAGGCGGGCACAGGAGGGGTGCGGGACGCGCACGCGGCTTTGGGATTCATGTTGCTGGAGTGGTAGGTCGGGAAGCGCGACTGCCCGAAGGCACCGGACAGCCTGCAAAAGGCGGCTTGCTTGGCCTCCAGGACAGCCATGTTCGATACATCGACTGTCCGGAACAAAGTCGACTGAGAGCGGCAGACCCGGACAAGTCCATGGAGTTGTTGGAGATAGCCGTCGACGCAGAGAACAGAGCTAGCCATGCGGATTGTGAGGGGAACCTATGGCGGGTCGAACGGCAAGGGGATCGCCGGAACCGGCGGGCCTGACTGTTGCGACGATTACTACGGTTCTGACTGCATCAAGAATAATCAAAAGTTCCAAAGGCGCCAAAGGACTGAAAGGAGCGAAAGGGGCAATGTCCTCGGCAACCCGAACCCCCCGGCCTTCTGCGGGCCTCCCCAGTCCCTCCTGCCTGGGAGGTGAACGGCTGGGTGCAGAAACTTTACGGGACGTTTCGTGGGTGTCGAAGCGATGGTCAGGCGCGAGGGATGACCGCTGGGGTGGGGAGGATGAGGAAAGAGGCCAGATCCAGTTAAGCCGTTCCGGGCGAAAGCCCGGGGAGATCCTCTCTCACTTCACGGAGGCAAAACCATTGGGATGACGGGGAACGGTCCGTCCTTAAGCTCCCCCGTCTATATCCTCCAGGAGCAGGAGCCATTCCGTGATTATCCCTTCCTCCATTACATCCTCCAGGTCGCCGCCGCAGATACGATCTTTTTGGATCACGAATATTACACGTTTAATCAAATGTCGGAATTTGGCGCTCAGGCCAGGGGTGGAATAGTCGGGAAAACCACCAGTTCTGGTATCTGCTCGTTGTGATTCGCTACTGTACTATGGAAGAAGATTCCGACATTTGGTTAAACGGGTAATGCAATGTTCGCGAGTGCCGATTCCGCGTCGATTTGCACGGGACCGGGACGCTTTTGCGAATTCGTTGTGCCTGCTCCCTTCCTTTCAAGCAGGAACTCCGGATGAGAAAATCCAAACTCAAAAACGACACGCGCAAAGTCGAAGACAAGAGAGTCCCAAGTTTCGTTGCGAACGCGGTATGGATGAGAGACAGTCCAGTACCCGGTTCTGTCGCGCACCCATCTTCCGTGCGAGGACGCGCAGGCTGCAAGCCTCGGTCCTATGTCGGTGAGCATCCTGTACACGCCGGCCCTGCGCGGAGCGAAGCGTTCCCAGGAAAGAGCTATCGCGCGAAGTTCCCCGTCAAGCATGCCCATTGCCTCGGCGCGAGGTTTTCCGGCACGCCGTAGTAAGCGCCTGCAAGGGAGCCGGCCATGGTCGTCAGGGCCGGGCTGTCCCCGCCCAGCTACGCAGCCGAACGGACCGCCTCCTCAAAGGAAGTTGATTGCGGGAAACACTGTATGGCAATCGGGACGGTGCAGCTGCATGTCGCGTCGAATTTGTAACTCGACCGAACATCGGAGATCCGAAAATCACGACGAGTAAAATTTACGGGGATCACATGACGGAACTCGCAGGTGGATTTGCCGTCACGAGCCATGCAGATGGCGACGGCCAATCCCCGAGCACCCCTTGTTCCTTCCGCGTGGTGGTGTGTGAGCGAGCAGAGCGTCTCGGCAGTCCTCGACGCGTCGTCTCGATCGGAAGCGGCCAGGCCGGCGGCGGACACCATCGCGGCACCGCCGCTCCCGAAGCTTCCGAAGGGCCCTGCGCCGTCTTGTCTGAGCCATTCGAGCATCCGCCGGCCAAGGGAGGGGAGCTCGCGCCCGGATGCCAGCGCCCGCATGCACGAGGCCGCCAGAACGCCCAGCAGTGCGCGGCGCTGATCCCCGTCCACGTCCCCATTCGATCGGGTATCCGCCCCGGAAATCCTGCCTACTTCCGGCGTGCCTTCGGGCGGCCCGGGGGCTCGCCTGGGTTTGCGGGCCCACGAGGCCGCCGCTACCAACTCGCGCGTAGGCAGTCCGCTCCAGAGCGCTTCGCAGCGCGACGTGCCGCCGGCTTTCATCTGGACCATAGGAGCGGGATAGGGGAAGGCGGCTCTTGCGGCCATGACCGCATCGGCGCAGGCCAGTGTCATGACGCTGATCCCAGTAGGGCGCGAGCCTGCCGAGAACAGCTCGAAGCCTGGCTTCGGGCGGACCCCCCGACCGAAACGCGAACCTATGATGTCCCCCACAATTGCCCCCATGACCATAACTTCGGTTCTTCCCTTCCGCTTGATATTAATCAAAGCCGGAACACGGCCTGGAAGGCCGGGTGACGGTCCCGCCGGCTCCCGGGCCGGAGGGGGGCGGGCGGCCCCGCGGCGCATGTTGCAGGACAGAAGAACCGGCGTGCCGCCGTCGGAGGGGCACTGGTACGAATTCGGGTCGGCAGCCCTGCAGCCGTCCCGCTTCCCAGGCCTGCGAGGCGCAACGCCAATTCAATAACCTCAAAATTTTATCCCCTTCTCTGTTCTTATTCAAATCTGTACGGAAGATTCAGACTCAAGCATCAAAATACCAGGGGCAAATCAGCACTTGGTATCCGTTTGCGAGGAGGCGGGCCGCCCTACCCGGCCGTCGGCAACCCTCGTCAGGGCAGCGAAAGGCCTCCGCTCGGCCTTCCGGCAATCTTTATCCGGGTTCCGGACCGCCTCCGCCCAACCCCCCGCCAACCCTCATTCGGCTCGCATTCCGCTTCGCCCGGACTTCCTTCCCGGGCTCCCGGAAAGTCTCCGCCAGGCACCTGCCGTCTCCGCACGTGAACATATATGCAAGTTCTTCTGGACTGCAACTGCCTGCGCGGGGGTCGCCCGGGACGGCCCCCGGGATCGTTTCCCGGCCTTCCAGGCCGGGTTCAGAGCCAAGTTCCGGGCCAAGTTTCTTGGCAGCAGGTCACGTTTGAACCCGGGGGTAGCCATATTGACCTCAGACGGGTAAATCCGACCCTGCCTTCATCCCTCGCCCCCACCCCCGGTGAAAGGAAAGCTCCATGAAAGCCAGGCCCGGCGGACGAGGCCGCATGTCCGTGTCCTGACGGGTCCGGATGACTCCGAACGGCACCGGCCTGCCTGTTCAGGCGAGGAGCAAGTGCCTGCCTTGGCCGGTCACGATGCGGGAGAGGTGGCATTCTCCGGGATCATTCAGGGTTGCCCTCTTGGCGCATCATAATTCCATGCTTTGGTATTTTCCGTATGACCACGGGAAGGCTTGCTGATTGGGGATCCTGATTTCAGATTCCGGAACGTGCCTTCCGTTACATGAAGTGCCGGGAATTCCAGATCGGGGGTCTAGACAAAATATGCCGTATCGTCTTACAATACTGGGAAGCGTCTACAGTACGGTCCATGCCGCACGAGGACTGAAAAGCCGCGCACGGAAAGACCCCGGAAGTCCTTTCTCTCCAGCCGGCAGAGGGGACAAGGTCATGGAACGCTACGGATTGTGCCTTCCCCGGAATCCAGGGGCGGGCGTCAAAGGCGCGAGGGCATGAAAACGGACAGGGCCATGCCGGCGGCGCCCGCTGCCGGGAGTGGCTCCGGGGTCCCGGAGGACGGAAGGGTCGAGGGAGTGCCCGAGCAGTCCCTCGCGGCAAGCCCGGCGTTGGCCGGGCCGTCAGTGTCCGTGTGCGGTGGAGTTCAGGGGGCCAGGGTGGAACGTGCAGTGGTTGCCGAAGATGCCGAAACGGCTCTGAAGGCGTGCGGAACGTCTCCGCTGGCCGGGGGAGTCGCGAAGGGGGATGGGAAAGCAGCTCTGGAGGCGGGCGATTTCTCTCGGGAGGCGGGGGGAGTAGAGCCGGCGGCTTCGGAACTGGCTCCGGAGGCTGGCGAAGCGGCTGGGGAGGCTGGCGTAGCGGCTCTGGAGGCCGGCGAGACGTGTCCGAAGGATTCGGAACTTGCTCCGGAGGCGGCCGGAACGGCTCCGGAGGCTTCGGAACCGGCTCCGGAGACGGTCGGAGCGGCTCTGGATGCCGGCAAAACGTCTCCGGAGGCTTCGGAACCGGCTCCGGAGACGGTCGGAGCGGCTCTGGATGCCGGGGGAGTCGTTCCGGAGGCGGGCGAAGCCGCGGACGGCTCCGGCGCGGCCTGCGTCGATCCGGTCCTGGAAGAGATCTTCAGGGCGGCAGGCGAGGGGCGCCTGCCCGAGGGCTGGGACCTGTGGGAGCTCTCCGACGGCGGGGGCCGGACCGTGGCGCATGCCGCGGCGGGCGGGGGCTTTCTTCCGCAAGGGTTCGGCCTCTGGGGGATGGCGGATTTCTCCGGATGGACCGTTGCGCATGCCGCGGCATCGGCTGGCAGGCTCCCCGAGGGGTTCGGGCTCTGGGAGCTGAAGGACTGCAAGGGCTGGCCGGTGGCCTGCGAGGCCGCGAAGGCCGGACGCATGCCGGAAACCTTCTGCATGTGGGATCTGGCCAACTCCAGGGGCTGGTCAGTCGCGCACGAGGCCGCGAAGGCGAGAAGGCTCCCCGAGGGCTTCGGACGCTGGGATCTGGTCACCTCCGAGGGGTGGACGGTCGCCCACATGGCGGCCAGGACCTCCACTCTGCCCGAGGGCTTCGGGATGTGGGAGCTCGCGAACGCCCAGGGCTGGACGGTAGCCCACGAGGCAGCCAAGGAGGGGTCGCTCCCGCCGGGCTTCGGCCTCTGGGGGCTCGCGAACTCCAAGGGCTGGACCGTCGCCCACGCCGCCGCCTGGCACGGGAAGCTTCCCGCCGGCTTTCCGGGCCCCTGGGACGCCCGAGACTGCAGGGGCGTGAGCGTTGCCCACGTCTGCGCGAGGAAGGGAAGCCTGCCCGCCGGCTTCGAGCACTGGGCCCTCGCCGACGACGAGGGCTGGACCGTCGCCCACGAGGCGGCTCGCCGGGGGACGCTGCCCCCGGATTTTGCCGGGTGGCGGCTCACGGACGGGGAGGGCCGCTCCGTGGCGCACGTGGCCGTCTGGGCGGGCGCCCTTCCTGAGGATTTCGCCGACTGGGAGCTGGTCGACACCGACGGCAGGACGGTCGCGCATCTCGCCGCCATGAAGGGCAGGCTCCCGGACGGGTTCGCGCTCTGGGAGCTTCCGGACCGGAGCGGCTGGACGGTGGCCCACGCCGCGGCCTGGCAGGGGCGGATCCCGGAGGGTTTCGTGTCGTGGGACCTGGCCACGCCGACGGGCTGGACTGTGGCCCACGAGGCAGCTCGGCGCGGGTTCCTCCCTGACGGGTTCGGCATGTGGGAGCTTTCCGACAGTACGGGCCGGACCGTCGCCCACGAGGCGGCGGCAGCGGGGATCCTTCCGGAAGGGTTCGCCATGTGGTATCTGCAGGACGAGTCGGGGCGGACAGTCGCCCACGAGTCCGCCAGGCTGGGGATTCTGCCCCCCGGGTTCGACGGCTGGACGGAGGCGGACGACAGCGGCTGGACCGTGGCGCATGCCGCGGCCGCGGGAGGGATCCTCCCCCCCGGCTTCGCCGCCTGGGACACGGCCACGGCCAACGGTTGGACAGTCGCCCACGAGGCCGCGGCGCACCGCCGCCTGCCCGAAGGGTTCGGGGACTGGAGCCTCGCCACGGACAAGGGACGCACGGTGGCCCACGTTGCTGCGGCCCACGGGCCGCTTCCCGAGGGCTTCGGCCTGTGGGACCTGGCCGACGCGAAAGGGCGCACGGTCGCGCACGTGGCGGCGGAACAGGGCAACCTGCCGGCGGATTTCGACGGCTGGGCCATAGCCGGCAGGGACGGGTGGACTGCGGCCCACACCGCCGCCATGTACGGGAACCTGCCGGAAGGGTACGCGCTCTGGGAGCTGGCCAGCTTCAACGGCCGCACGGTGGCGCACGTTGCCGCGCTTTCCGGGAACCTGCCGCCCGGCTTCAATCGGTGGACCCTCGCTGACTCCAGGGGGCGCACGGTCGCCCACGTCGCCGCGGAGACGGGACGCCTCCCCGACGCTCCGGAACTGTGGGCCGTGCCCAATCACGTCGGCTGGACAGCGGCCCACGAGGCGGCGCTCGCGGGGAAGCTGCCCCTCAATTTCGGCCTCTGGACTCTCGCCCGCCGCGACGGGTACACGGTCGCGCACGTGGCGGCGCAGAAGGGCGGCCTGCCCCCGGATTTCGGCGCATGGGAGACGGCCACCCCTGACGGCTGGACCGTCGCACACGCCGCGGCCGCGGCCGGCACGCTCCCCGCAGGCTTCTGTCGCTGGGAGATCGCCAGCCGTTCCGGCCGCACTGTTGCCCATGAGGCGGCATCCCGGGGCAACCTGCCCGACGGATTCGACATGTGGGATCTGACCGACGCGGACGGCATCAGCGTGGCCGACTCGGCCAGGGCCTTCGAAAGACGCGAAAGGCGGGACGCCGCCGCAAGGGCTTCAGGTGGCGGCGGCAGCTTGAAATTCGGTTCCAGAAACCATGGCGAAGGAACTGGCGGGACCCCGGGCCGCACTTCGCCAGGCCGCGGGAACGCCGGTCGTCATGCGGGAGACAGGGGAAGCGGAAGCAGCGGCCCCGGCAGACGGTGAAGCGGAGGCCGTACCTGCCGAGTTTCCATGACGGTTTTCAGCAAGTTTTCGCCCTGTCACTGATGGATGCAGACATGGTCGAACCCAGGCGGCCGTGCGTACTCCTTCCGTATGGAGGATGCATGAGGTCTGCGGCCCGATCGCATGACATAAAGAGGCGGCCGGGTTGGGCTTGCGGAACATGCCGCCCAGTCCCGTCCATCCCGTCAGGCACCTTTCTCTCGGATCGGATTCGCGGGGATGCCCCGGGGCCAGGCACGGCCGCTTTCGGCAGTGCCGGGAAAAGGACGCGGTCCGGCACGGCTCTCAAGGCGGCCCGGGCGGCGTTTCACTTGAGCCGGAGGACGATCTCCTGACCTCCCTTGACCTCTCCCCCGGCGTACTCCCCGTAGCGCTTGGCCGACACGGAGTACCTCTCGTTGGTGTTCATGTCAAACGTGAGGCTCCCGGTGTTCTCGTCGGTGAAGCCCCGATACTTGCCCCCGCAGGTGATCTCAGCCTTAACGCGCTTGCCCTGGCTGTTGACCGCGATGACGGTGGTGGGGTATGACATTTTTGTCCTCCTGAAAGGATTGGGACTGGAGTCCCGTTTGAACTTGCCTTGACTTCGGAGCAGCGCCCGTCCGCAGTCTGGGATATGCCGGCACCTGAAACTGAAGTCAGCGGCAAATGCTCAACACAACATGATAGTATTCTTTGACTTTCCGTTTGTCAATATTAATTACGGCGCAGCAACCGATCTAGGAGAGGGAGGCTAATATTCAATCTTTTCAGTTCGTGATGCATTTGTTCACAGACGATAACTGGGATACTGCATCATGGCTCAGATTAGCCCTGTTTCGCGGCCAAGGGAGCTACTTCGCGCTGGGTATTCTTCCTCCCTGGCCGGGAGCCGCTTCCGCCTTGACCAAGGCCTGCTTCGCATCGATTGATTAGTTGCAGCGACTTCATTCATGGCGGCTGGAGTTTGACACGACACGGAACCAGGAACAACTTTTTTTGATTTCCCGGATCAAATATCAAATATCGTCAAATTTCTTTCAAAAGTTAATGCGTGGCACCTCCAATTCACTCCAGCAATGCATTTTTGAATTTC
This sequence comes from Deltaproteobacteria bacterium, assembly GCA_031263525.1. Classification (GTDB taxonomy): domain Bacteria; phylum Desulfobacterota; class Desulfarculia; order Adiutricales; family Adiutricaceae; genus JAIRZX01. The sequence continues at coordinate 11,779 of JAISFP010000501.1, forward strand.
TAAAATAATTAACATTGTAGTAATCATATTAAGCTTGGCAGATAAAATTATTCCGGCATTATGTTACCTGTTTAATCAGATATCTGAATTTGGCTGTCAGTCCTGGGATGGAAAGATCGGGTAAACCCCCATTTCTGGCATCTACTCATTATGATTAGCTACTAAACTGTGGAAGAATATTTCTGCATTTGATTAAACGGGTTATAATTTTTTACATTTACTGATATGGAGATATGAATGTTGTGATAATTTAATGCTCCTTTCGAAAGTGACTGAATTTTCGAAGCCTTTTCAATTTCGGCGATGCTCAGGAGGGCGTGCCGGATGCCTGGCCCGTCATCGCGTAAAAGGGAACCCGCCGTCAGGGAAGACGGGGGGTTTCAGGACTTCTGGATCGGCCGTGGGATTCGGGGATGTCGGAACATCTCTTGAGCTGGGATTCATGAATCGGGCACCATGATCCGGACACGGGTTCGGATTAGCCTGATCGGAGTTCCATGCACCCGTCGGCTTCCGGCTTTCAATGATCGGGGCTTCCGCATCATGTCGTTCCAGGCCTTCCGGGCTCGGGGTTCCCGGATACGAGCAGGGCTGACAAGGCATGACCAGACCCGACCTGCCCTGACAGGACCAGGCATGACCTGACAAGACCTGGCCAGGCCGATCGGATCGGAACGGAGCTGGCCAGGCCGGACAGGGCATGATCAGATCCCGGTCACTTCGGGCCGGGGTCCCGAGGCGCGTACTCCAGCGCCCGGTCGCGCATCTCCCTTATCGCCAGGGCGGCCGTGTCGAGAGGGAGCATGGTGACCTTGCCAGTGGCCCTCTCGCGGAGCTCGCAGGCGCCGTTCGCCACGGATTTCTCGGAGACGGTCACCCGCAGGGGGAGGCCCATCAGGTCCGCGTCCTTGAACTTCAGCCCCGGACGCTCGTCGCGGTCGTCCAGGACGGTCTCGACGCCGAGGCGGGCCAGCGCGTTCAAGAGCTCAGCGGCCCTGCCCATCACCTGTGGCTTGCCGGGCTGGAGGCACAGGAGCGCCGCCTCCCAGGGGGCGAGCGGCATGGGCCAGACGATGCCGTCCTTGTCGTGGGACTGCTCGATGGACGCGGCTATGGTGCGGCCGAGGCCTATGCCGTAGCATCCCATGAAGATGGGGGCCTCGCTCCCGTCGGCGAGGGCTATGCGGGCGTTCATGGACTCGGAGTACTTGGTCCCGAGCTTGAAGACGTGCCCGACCTCGATTCCCCGCCGGACGGTCACGGGCCTGCCGCACCTCGGGCAGGGGTCGCCCGCGACGGACATGGCCAGGTCGAAGTACTCGGCCACCTGGAAGTCGCGGCCTGGCCTGGCCCCGACGTAGTGCCAGCCCTCCTCGCCCGCGCCCACGGCCCCGGACAGCATCCTGGACACGGCGAGATCCGCCACGATTCGCACCTTCGCGCCCACCGGGGTCACGAAGCCGGGGGGCATGCCGGTGATCCCGAGGGCCTCCTCGGGGCCGGCGAGCCGCGCCGCGCCGCCCGCGAGCCTGTTCTCGAGCTTCACGGGGTTGATCTCGCGGTCGCCTGGGATGAGGACCATGACCGGGCCCCCGTCCTCCAGGACGAAGAGCATGGACTTGATGATGTACGACTCGGGGACGCCGAGGAAGGAGGCCAGCTCCGGCACGTGGCGCTGGTCGGGGGTGTGGACCTTCCTGAGCTCCTCCTCGGGGCCGGAATGCACGGGGTACTCGGCGAGCTCCGCCTTCTCCTGGTTCGCGGCGTAGCCGCACCCGGGGCAGGAGACGAGGGTGTTCTCCCCGGAGTCGGCAATGACCATGAACTCGTGGGAGTAGCTGCCGCCTATGGCCCCGCTGTCCGCCTCCACCGCCGCGAAGTTCAGCCCGCAGCGGCCGAAGATCTCCGTGTAGGCGTCGTACATGGCCCGGTAGGAGACGTTCGCCGTCTCCGAGTCCGTGTCGAAGCTGTAGGCGTCCTTCATGATGAACTCGCGCCCGCGCATGAGCCCGAAGCGGGGGCGTATCTCGTCGCGGAACTTGGTCTGGATCTGGTAGAGGTTCATCGGCAGGTCACGAAACGACCGTATCTCCCTGCGCACGATGTCGGTTATGACCTCCTCGTGGGTGGGCCCTATAGCGAACTCCCTCATGTGCCGGTCCCGGAGCCGCAGGAGCTCCGGGCCGTACTTGCGGTCCCGGCCGGACTCCTTCCACAGCTCCAGGGGCTGGACCGCCGGGAGCAGGAGCTCCTGGGCCCCGCGCGAGTTGAGCGCCCTGCGGATGATTCGCTCGAGCTTCCTGAGCGACCTCACCATGGCGGGGAGGTACGAGTATATCCCCCCCGCGAGCTTCCGGATGAGCCCCGCGCGGATCATGAGCCTGTGGCTCGCGAGCTCGGCCTCCGCCGGGTCCTCCTTCAGTGTCGGCGCGAACAGGGAGGACATCGTCCTGGCGTAGGGCTCCCCCTCCGGGTCGGTGAGCGAGAGAGCCGCTTTCAGGAGCTCCTGGGTTTCCTGGGGCGCGGCCCCCGGATCGCTGGTCATGACTAACCTCCGGGGCTCTTCCGCCCCAGTCAGAAACTGGCTCCCGTGCCTGGCCCGGGGCCTGCCGCCCCCAGGGCCGCGAGGGACCGCGGGAGCGGGGCAAAACCCGATATTAGCCCAGGGGGCGCCGAAACTCAAGGCCGGGCGGGCCCTTCCCGGCCCCGTGAGCCGCGCCCGGAGGCCGGGCCGTCCGGGTCTGTCATGAGGCTTCAGGCGGGTTCCGGGGGCCCGGATGCCCGGGGGGGCGGCCCTGACACCATGATGAGGCGGCTGCAGGCATGCGGCGGAGCCGGGCGGCGAGGCAGCCCGGACGAGACCTCCCGGAGGCGGCAGGCAGGTTCCGGGGCACGGCGACGGCGGTCCCGGGCGCCCGGAACCCCGACCGGGACTGCCCGGAAGGTCCATGATGGTCCCGGAAGGCCCGGAATTGTCGTGAGGTCCAGAAGGGACGGAAGGTCCCCGAAGGGCCCGGATGGGCCGGAAAGGGCCTGAAGGGGCGTCCGGAAGCTGGCCCTACGGGAAGAAGGTCCTCCGTAGCCTCTCCATGGCCTCCCGGACTGTGGCAAGGGGGGCGGCCATGTTTATCCTCTGGAAGTGCCTTCCGGCCTCCCCGAAGATGAGGCCCTCGTCCAGCCAGAGCTTCGCCTCGTGGACTATCTTCCGGTTCACCTCCTCATGGGGGAGCCCCAGGGCGCGGAAGTCCAGCCAGAGGAGGTAGGTGCCCTCGGGCTCGACGAGTCGGACTCCGGGGAGGCTGTCCGCGACGAAGCCCTTCACGTAGGAGATTGTCTTCTCCAGGTAGGCCTTCAGGGCCTCCAGCCACGGCTCCCCGAACCTGTAGGCGGCCCTCCCGGCGGCCAGTCCCATGACGGAGAGCTGGCTCAGGCCAGTGCGCTCCACCTCTGAGGCGAACTCCCGGCGGAGCGTGGGGTTCGGTATGAAGACGTTCGAGATCATGAGCCCGGCCAGGTTGAAGGTCTTGGAGGGGGCGGTGGCGAGCACCGTCCGGTCGGCGAGCTCGGGCGAGAGGGACGGGAGCACGAGGTGGCGCCTCCCTCCCCAGACGAAGTCGCAGTGGATCTCGTCAGCGAGAATGAGCGTCCCGTGCCTCAGGCAGATTTCCCCCAGCCTCGCGAGCTCGTCCCGTGTCCACACCCTGCCCACGGGGTTGTGGGGGCTGCACAGGAGGAACATCTTGGGGCGGTACTCCTTCACCTTCCTCTCGAAGTCGTCGAAGTCTATCGAGTACGACCCGTCCGCGCCGTAGGCGAGGGGGCTGTCGACCAGGAGCCTGCCGTTGGCCCTGACCGAGGAGAAGAAGGGGTAGTAGACGGGGCTCTGGACGATGACCGCGTCGCCCCGGCGGGTGAATGCCCTCACCGCCGTGTTTATGGCGTAGACAACGCCGGGTGTCTTCCTGAGCCAGGCCCGCTCCGGCGTCCAGCCGAGCCTCCTCGAGAACCAGGCCCTCAGCGGGTCGAAGTACTCGTCCTTTGACTCCGAGTACCCGTAGATCCCGTGTTCCGCCACCTGCCTCAGGGCGTCCACCACCTCCGGCGGCGTCCTGAAGTCCATGTCCGCCACCCACATGGGCAGCACGTCCTCGGGGAGGCCCCGCTCGCGGGCGAAGTCGTACTTGATGCAGGAGGTGCCCCTCCTGTCGACCGTCTCGTCGAAGTCGTAGTCCATGAGGTTCCCTGTCGTTGGGTGCCGAAAAAGAAAAGGCCCCTCCCTCGGGGGCCCGGGCCAGAAGGCGCCCGGGCCCTGGCCGCGGGGGGGGCTGACGAATGCACGGGGGGGATTATAGCGCGGACGGGCCTGAAATTAAAGCTGGCCGGGGGATTGGGGACTTGGGGGATACCGCAGATCAGGGGGACCTGGGGGCCGGGTTCCGCTGCAGGCGGGGCCGGGCTCGGGGACGTCACCCCTTCAGTTCGCCCGTCGGGCGTTCCCGGTCGCTCGCCCGCCGACCGCCCCAGGCCGCTCTCCCGCCGGCAGTCCCAGGCCGCTCTCCCTCAGGGCCCACCGCCGCGCACCGCCGCGCGCTCGCCGTCCTCAGGCCCGCCGCGCGCTCGCCGTCCTCAGGCCCCGGCCTCAGCCGAGCGCCCGCCCCAGGTCCGCCAGGATGTCCTCCGCGGCCTCGACCCCTACGGAGAGCCTCAGGAGCCGGTCGGTGATGCCCAGCTCCTCCCGCTTTTCCGGGGGCACGTCCGAGTGGGTCTGGAGGTGGGGGTAGGTGACGAGCGTCTCAACGCCTCCCAGGCTCTCGGCGTAGAGTATGAAGCGGACGCTCTCCAGGACCTTCTCCGCGGTGCGTGGGGAGTCCACCTCGAAGGAGATCATGGCCCCCGCGCCCGATGCCTGGGCGGAGTGGACGTCGCGGCCGGGATGGTCCGGGAGGCCGGGGTAGAAGACCTTCCTCACCCTGGGATGGCTCCGGAGCCAGAGGGCCGCCTCCGTGGCCGTGGCCTGGGCCCGCTCGACGCGGAGGTGGAGGGTCTTGAGCCCGCGGATGACCAGGAAGCTGTCGAAGGGGGAGAGGCCGGTGCCCACGGTCTTGGTGATGTAGCGGAGCCTGTCGGCGATGGCCTGGGAGTTCGTGACGGCGAAGCCGGAGAGGGTGTCGTTGTGGCCTCCCAGGTACTTGGTCCCGGAATGCAGGACCACGTCCGCCCCCAGCTCCAGGGGCCGCATCAGGATCGGGGTGAGGAAGGTGTTGTCGACCACCATCATCACGTCCGGGCCGACGGTCTTCCGGACGGCCCTCAGGTCGGTTATGTTCATCATGGGGTTGGAGGGGGTCTCCACGAAGACGGCCTTCACGTCCGGGCCCATGGCGGCGGCGAGCCTCTTCTGGTCGTTGGTGTCCAGGTAGTCCACCCTGAGACCCGCCCTGCCGGCCAGCTCGGAGAAGAGCCTCACGGAGCCGCCGTACAGGTCGGAGGTGGCGAGCATCCTCGACCCGGGAGGCACGAGCCACATGACGGCGTCCATCGCGGCCATGCCGCTCGCGAAGGCCGCGCATTCCCGCCCGTTCTCCAGGGCCGCGACCAGCCTCTCCAGGGGCTCGCGGGTAGGGTTCTGGACGCGGGCGTAGTCGTATCCGGTGGAGGCCCCTACCCCGGGGTGGGCGAAGGTGGCTGACTGGTAGATGGGGACGGCGACCGCCCCGGTCCTGTCGTTGAGGTCCCTGGCCCCTCGGACGCAGATGGATTCAGTTTTCATATGGAAGCACTCGTGTGAGGGATGCCCTCCCGGCAGGGGAGGGCAGGTGGCGGCCCTGGCGCGGCTGACGCGGGAGGCCGGGGGCCCGGCTGGGCCGGGAAGGGGGACGGACGGGACACGGCAGGCCCGGAAGGAAGCCTGACAGACCCGAAAAGGAGGGGCGGGCGCCCTGGACGGCAGCCGCCTCGGGGTGCTCTGTCCTGAAGGTGGATCGTTTCATCGGGGACGGGGGGCCTGGCAGTTCCGGGGTGAAGCCGGACAGACCCGGAAGGGGGATCGTTTCAGCGGGGACGGGGAGCCTGGCAGGTCCGGGAGGGGGGCGGAGTGTCCCGGAAGGGGGCGGCCTTGAGCGCCGGGTGACGGTTCGTGGAACGGAGGGGGGCGGGGATCCGCCTGGAGGGGGCCCGGCTCGGACGTGAAGCGGGAACGGACGGCCTCCGGTCAGTTCGGGGGGAAGCCGGAGAGGCCCGGAAGCGGGGCTGATCGCGGGAGACGGCAGCCGGCCCGGAGGGGCCGGGGAGCCTTCTGGAGAGGGTGCCGGCCTGGCAGGGGCCTCCGCAGGAAAGAGGTACCCCGAGCCGGGAGAACGAAAAAAATTACGGGGGAAGTCGAAAAAGATCTCGCGCGGCCCCTCCCGGGCCCCCGGACGCGGGCGGGCAAGGTGCCCCTCGGCCGTGCGCCGCTGAGGGGAGCCGATCCCCAAAGGTGTTAAGAAATAAGGTTTTCAGGTGCCGGGGCGACCAGGACGGTGGTCCGCGGCAGGACTTAGATACAATCTTAAATTTTAGCAGAAAGGGCTGCGAAAAAAAAGATTGACTCAGCCATGTTTTGTGATAGACTGACTTTTATATGCGCGTTCGTGACCGAGCCTGATCCCGTACGGGGTCCCGGGCCGGTCGTCACACGCGCAGCCGAGGCCCGGACCCCGCCGAGGGGACGGGCACCAGAAGCTGATCAGATCTACTGAAGGCCGAGGACATTCGCGGATGTTCTTGGCTTTTTTTGTTTCATGGCCTGGCTGACCTTTCCGGCCCGCCTGTCCGGCCCTGAATCGCGGCTTTCGTCCGGCCCTGCGTCTTTTTCCGTTCCTCTTCTCCGCCCGGCCCGGCACCTTTCTTTCCGTTCCGCTTCTCCGACCGTTCCGCGTCTCCGCCAGTTCAGTTTCATCAGGACCGTTTCGAGCCTTGAGCTGCCGTCCGCCTCCGCAGTCCCCCGGAGACGGGGCGGCCCTCGCGCGGCGTTCCCCCCCTCTCCCCGGGCCGGCCGGCTTCCTGGCCTCCCGCCGCGGGGAACGCCACGGTCCGCCTGCAGCCCGCAAACCCACTTCCGGCGGGAAGAGCCCCCGGACGCCATATGCCCGGGCGGGGGGCCGGCCCCCCGCCCAAACAGAGGTCACACATGACAAAGATTGCCGAAAGCCTTACGGATCTCATCGGGAAGACCCCGCTCCTGAAGCTCAGCCGCTACGGCAAGTCCCGCGGCGTCCTGGGGACGCTCCTGGCCAAGCTCGAGTACTTCAACCCCCTGGGGAGCGTGAAGGACCGCATCGCGCTCGCCATGATAGAGGACGGGGAGAAGAAGGGGCACATCAAGCCCGGCACGACCATCATCGAGCCCACCTCCGGGAACACCGGGATCGGGCTGGCCTTCGTGGCGGCGGCCCGCGGCTACAAGATAATCCTGGTCATGCCCGAGACCATGAGCCTGGAGCGCCGGAAGCTCCTCTACGCCCTGGGGGCCGAGCTCCAGCTCACCCCGGGCTCCGAGGGCATGAAGGGCGCCATCAAGAAGGCCGAGGAGCTCACCGCCTCGATCCCCGACTCCTACATGCCCCAGCAGTTCAACAACCCCGCGAACCCCGAGATCCACCGCGTCACCACCGGCGTGGAGATCCTGGAGGATACCGGCAACAAGGTGGACGTCCTGGTGAGCGGGGTCGGGACCGGCGGCACCGTCACCGGGGCCGGCGAGGCCATCAAGAAGGTGAACCCCAAGGCCTACGTCGTGGCCGTGGAGCCCTTCGACTCGTCGGTGCTCTCCGGCGAGAAGCCCGGCCCCCACCAGATCCAGGGCATCGGAGCGGGCTTCGTGCCGCAGGTCTTCCGGAAGGAGGTGGTGGACGAGATCTTCCGCGTGAAGACCCCGGACGCCATCGAGGCAAGCCGCCAGGTGGGCCGGACCGAGGGCCTCCTGGTCGGGATAAGCTCCGGCGCGGCCCTCCACGCCGCGACCGAGCTGGCCAAGCGCCCGGAGCACAAGGACCACAACGTGGTGGTGGTGCTCCCCGACACCGGCGAGCGCTACCTGACCACCCAGCTCTTCGCGACCGAGCAGGCCTAGCGGCCGCGGGGATCCCGGGACCGGGGTCTCCTGGCCGAACACACCTCACCGGCGGGGGCCTGGCAGGCGTTTACGCGCCCGCCGGGCCCCCGTCCGCCTTTTTTGTCATGAAAGAGTTTTCCTTATCCTCGGCACCGGGGACATTGCGACATGTAGCCGTGTTGCATGACGCGGTTTCATGGACCGGGGTGCCGCCTGCCGCATGAAGGTGCGGGACCAGGTCTAGGAGCTGGAGATAGAGGCCTGCGTGGCCTCAGGGGCCCCCCCGGACAATGCAGGCTCGTACGCCATCCAGGCTCCCGCGGGCGCAGTTCCTGTGGATGCTGTCGAAGGCGCCTATCCGAACGTCGTTGGCCTGCCCCTTGCCGATGTCCTGGCGGCCCTCCGGAAGGGCGGAATACTGGACCGAGGGTATCGGCAGACGCTCTGGGGAGTTGAGAGTCTGGGGCATTTTGGTGGGATTGGGAGGGATTGGACGGTATTGGGAGGGGAGCGACTGGAGAAGAGAGGGCAACAACCTGCGGAACCCCTGCTGCTAGTCAAAGAATTTGTTTGCTTCACTAAACAGCCACAGTAGCCAGCGCGAAGAGCAAATACAGGACATCTCAAATCAGTTGTCGAATCACAAATTGACTGGATCCGAGATTTAATTTCTTGCCTATATCGTTGCTAGCTCTGATAATCAACAGATCTGATTATATCATAAGCGTTAAACTCTAAAGCTCTCAGAGATGTCGAATCGGAAATAACCCCTAGAATATAAGAAATGGGGGGTGACCAAGTTGGTAGCTGACGGACGAAGGGGGCATCGCAGGGTACGGCAGAGGGGGCAGAACGCCTGGGGCCGGGCGGTCAGTCAGATGGAGGTAGAGCCGGAGGCCGGGGCGGCCACCTCCGGGTCAGGGCGGCCATCCTCCAGGCTCGGGGCGACCTTCCTCCGGGTCATGGGCGACCTTCCTCCGGGTCATGGGGGCCCTTCCTTCAGGCTAGGGGCAGCCATCCTCCGGGCTCGGGGCGGCGTTAAAGGTTTGCACTAGTTGACACCACCAGAGCATTGCTTCTGTTTTGGCCGCTGCCAACTGGTCAACCTTCCTTTCTCCCTCCCCCGAGTTATTTCTGATTCGACAGAGATATAATAGTTTATAAATATTGAAAAAATTTCTGTTCATTCAGTTAATGCTGTACAGGATACTTGTTGAAAATCAGCATCAATTTGATATTGAAGACAAAAGATAACTGTAGTTGACAGAGTGTATTTCACGCATGATATTGACAATCAATATATCATATTTCTCTATGTCCTACCTGCAGGTAGCTTATGGCAACCTTGCCCTTTCCGGCAACGGATACGGCAACGGCCCAGACGTCAGCAGTTCCGGTCAAATAAGGAGTTGCATAACCTTTATCTTCTATCTGTTCAAATGCCAGTGTAATTCCTCTGGCCAGAAGCTTTGATTTGCGGTGCCCAGACTCCATCTTTTTGGATTTTTTCAAGTTGACTGTCTTTCCTCTGAAATTGACGGAGTCTGTCAGGTCAATGGTTGTTCCGAGATCGTCAAGTTTTGCGCCATGCACGTTTGGGGTTTCAGTGATTGTCATTTTAGTTTCATTTTCATCATCTGACGCCAGATTATGATATTTGACTTCTATCACAAACACATGGCCGCGCATTTTAAGGACGAAATCAGCATCCCCTTCAGACTTGCTTTCTTCAGCTGTCAAGTGTCCTCTAGAAAAGTACAATGCCTTTTCTATATGGGATTTGTAGAAGGCTTCAGTTTCTTCAAAGTTCTGATGCGAAACGTTGGAGAAAAAGATCTGAAGGAGTCTTGCAGCTTTTGCTCCATCACGGTCATAGAATGCATTTGAAAACTCAGTGGAAATTTTAATAAGATCCTTCCGGGCTTGCAAAGAAAGCAAAGGATATTCCATTCCGATCAGATAATCTTCGGCAAACGACATCCTGACTTCCGTATTAGGAATGGCAATATTATATCTTACCGTTTCCGACTCAATGTCATCTGTTTCCGTTCTAATGTCATCTGTTTCCGCACCGAGCGTGAGATATCCTGTTGCCACCAAGGCCGAAATGGCGGACAGCTGAGCCAATTCGAGGTCAGTTACTGTCGCCGTGTAAGACAATTTTCCCGAAAATACCTTAAAATAATCTTCGTCAGTTGCCTGCAGACGTTGTAGAAACCCGGGACCTCCGGTTTTATACCAGTATCGTCCGAATTTTTTCCACTTAAGAAAAGCAAGGACTGACAAAGGATTTAAAACTTTATTCTTGCCATCCCAACTATAGCCATCGTACCAATCACGGATAGAATTCAGCAAGTCTGTGACTGTAGAATGTTTGGAAAGAATTTTATTGGCAACTAGTTCATCATAAGATTCGAAAATTTTACCAATATAATTTCGCAATATCTCGTTCGGGGTGAAACCACAAATTGTTGAATATTTTTGTGCAAAAGTTATATCAATAGGGCTGTTCAGACTAGAAAACGGAGAGTATTGGGAAAAAGTTGTCATCCCTGTAACGAATAAGAAACGTGTAAAATGAGCTACTGATTTTAAGGACATGTAGAAATTACTCAATACATTTTTTACAGCTTTAAGGTTTTCTGGGTCATTCATATTACGGATCATTGGAGAATCATACTCATCGATTAGGACAGCAACTTCGGGCACGTCGGCAGTCCTGGTTTCTCCACCCACCAATAACGGTATCTTCTTGAAAGAATTATGAAGTTTCCGAATCAACCTAACTAGAGCAGGACCGCTTTCGCTCAGTCGTGGTTCTATGTTGTAGTCCTCTGAAAGATCATGAATATATTGCGTTAAACTTTCCTCGATAATTTCGGCCTTAGCCCCAATGTTGCTCATGTCCAGACGAATCACGTGGGAAGATTTCCAGTCATATCCGGAATTCAGTTGACCTATGGCAAAATTATTAAAAAGTTCCCTATTGCCCAGAAGGATCTGCTCCATCGTGCTGATAAGAAGCGTCTTCCAGAACCGCCTGGGCCTTGTCAACAAGATAGAGTTGGACTCTTCGTTTAAGAGCTGCAGGATCTGGGAAGTCTTGTCCACATAAACTTCACCCTTTTCAAGCAAAGTGGTAAAATCCTGTATTCCATATGTCAATTCACGGATTTTTTGAACCATAGATTTCCGTTATCTTTCTAGGATCTGATCCTCGTCGCTGGTTATCACGCTTGATTTCAACCGTTCAAGTCTTTTAACCACATCAGGATAGATGGACATCACTGACGGCCATTGCAATTATAACAATTGCCTCTTCATGGAAAGTGATGATCGGCAGGATACGGGACCAATATCCTACTACATCACAATAAGCATTCTACCTATATAATTTTAAGATGTCAAGATTTCATTATGTTTGCCGACATTCTCAGCAAACAGCTCACCAATAATCGTATGCCCGCCTCCGGAAATTATCTGTAAACCATATTACCCGTTTCCGTTTAATCAAATGTTGGAATCTTCTTCCATATTTCAGAAGCGAATCACAGCAAACAGATACCAGGACTGGGGGTTTACCCGACCTTTCCACATCTGCCCGACCTTTCCACATCTTGGCTGATAGCAAAATTCTGACTTTTGATTAAACGGGTAACACAAAGATGGAGTTATCAACAAGCCACCAGCGGGATTCAATGGATATAAACGCAATCCGCCGGGCTTATCGTAGATGGCTCCTGCGACCTGGTTTCACCTCTCCCGCAACTTACGGCGGACTGGCGCACAATTTCCCGCCGGCATCCTGCGGTCCGGCACCGCGTCGCCCGTACTGCTAACCGCCGAACATCAGACGAGGCTCGATTGCAGCTCGTCCGTGTCGGTTTTGAGCCCGGCCGCCAGGAATCTGGACACTGCCGGGCAAAAGATGGTGTGTTCCAGAATCTCGCGCATGACTAAGGCCGTGGAGCTGGAGCTGAAGCTGAAGAGCGCCTTTATTACCCGTTTAATTAAATGTCGGAATCTTCTTTCGTGTTTTAGAGCGAATCATGGCGAGGGGATGCCAGGGCTAGTGCGTTTCCCAGTCTTTCCACCCATAGGCAGATAGCCAAAATTCCGACATTTAATTAAACGGGTAATATCTCGGTACCGAACTCCTCGTCCGCTTCGAAGAACTCCGCCTTCAAGTGGAGCTTTGGGAGGCCGAAGAACAGGAAGGACCGGCTGCCGGCCAGGCTCAGGCCCACGAGCTTAGTCACCAGGGACGGGGCGGCCTTCCTGAAGGCCTCCTCTAATCGGCCCCGAACTTCTCCGACAGGGACTAGAAGGGCTGGTCGCCGGGGCACGTGCCCGAGGAGGTGCCTGCGGAGATGCCCGGGAGCCTCCCCGCAGGCACGAACTGCCCGGAAACCTCGCAGCGCCCCCCTGGATATCATGAAGTGGGCCAGGACGTTCACCGTGTCCGTAATGACGTCCTGCCCGGACGGGTCCATGATCCCCTGGTTGTCCAGCAAGCAAGCAGGCAGTCACGGCCCGGGAACATCGCCCTGGCTTTCGTCCCGGTGTCGTCCCTCTCGAGCCGGGCAACCTCGGCCGTTTCCGCTCACGGGCAGGTTGCCCTGGCCACGGAGGGAGCCTGTCCTGGATCCGGAAGAAGGTGGCTCCGGCCCCGCTGGAAGGCGGTTCTGGACCTGGAGGAAGGTCGCTCCGGACCCGGAGCGGTGGCCGTTCCGGACCCGGAGTGTAGGTCGCTCCGGACTCGGAGGAAGGCCGTTCTTCACCAGGAATGAGGATGAACTGGGTCGCGCTGCATTTCCCGTGCTCTCGTCTTGGAACAGATTCCCTCAGCCAGGCTCCAGATGTCCGCCTTGGCAAGTGTCCCGAGCTGCAGCTCGCAGTATGCCTCCCCAGCCGAATCGACCCGACCCGGTCTTGGCACAGCTCATGTGGCCCTCCGTCCATGTCCCCGATGCCCCCGGCACGTCCTTCCTGGGCGGGCGGAAAGCGAAAAACCATTCTTTGTTCGCAAACATTCTCGCATTTGGCTTGCCGCCTTTGAAGGCCAGCGGTCGCAGTGATAGCAGCTGTCAGTCTGAGATTCTTTTCAAAAAAGTAACTGTTCAGCTCCCCTGCGACCGGGGACGCCCGCTTCTTCATTGCAGAAACAAGGGGTGCCCGCGGGCGAAGCTGCCGGCGCTCACCGCGCCCGCCCGCAGGGCCGGCCTTCCCGCATGCTGCGTCCAGGCCTCCCGGCACAGCTTCCAGCTGCGTCCGGGACCCCTTGTTTCATACAAGGTGCCCCTCTACTGATGGCCTTTTCGGAGGAATAGAGCTCTGATGTAGACGCATTAAAGCTTAAAAGTCAACAATGGATACTTCATGTGGAGGGAAAGAGTTTCTGTAGAAGGCATTTTGGTTGAAAAGGCCGCCAGTTGAGCTCCCCTTGGAGGGGAGCCTGAACAGTTACTCAAAAAAATGCCCGAGCCAGCCGCCACCGTCGCCTTTCACAGTGCGCCAGTGCCAGACCCTCTCCCAGTGGAAGCCCATACCATGGCCCTCGTCACGCCTTTCTCCTCTCCCCCTGCCTGCCTCCCATGTCATGGTCCCCTTAGACTGCCTTATGCCCCCCTTCCCCTGCCTCCCATGCCATGGCCCCCATTTCGACTGCCTCATGACTCCCCTTAACTTGCCTCCCATGCCATGGCCCCCATCTCGACAACCTCATGGCTCCCCATCACCAATATATGTTGCGGACGCGGTCGACAGCGAAAGCCCGTGGCTCAGTGACCTGAGGCTCTCGGGATTCTGGGATTCACTCTCCGGTTCTCCGGCCTCATTTCGGATGGCGGGGGGGGGGCGCTTCGCGTCACTGGCCATCGCGGCGGTGGGCCAGGGCCGACCGCAGAGCCCGGCGGTGGCCAGCGTAGGTCCAGCGGACGGCCCCTTGCGCCCGGGCCGGGCCGACCTCTCCTGACCCTGCCTGCCGCACCCCGCAGGGCATTCCGCGCGGGACGGATTGACGGGGGTCGTTCCCTTGTTTCAGGACCCCGGTTTGGCGTAGCATGAAAGTAATTCAGCGCCCCGCCCGCTCCGGCCCGTTCCGTCCCCCCTGCCGGTTCCGCGAGGCGCATGGAGGTGCCCGATGGCCATGCCCGCCGCCCACCGTCTCGCTATGAGCGCCCTCGCCGTCCTCGTACTGGCAGCGTGCCCTTTCTTCCTGGCCTCATGCACCAACCTCCTCTACGACGACGGCTATTACGGTGACGGGGGCGGGTACTACTCCGACGGCGAGGGCTACGCCTCCAGCGAGTATTATTACGATGGGCAGTCCTATTACTACCAGGGCCAGAGTTATTCGACAGCCCAGGAGGTGTATCGGATCGTCCGTACCACCAGGAGCTCCCAGGAACTGGTGCGCGTCCAGCGGGCCTACGACCACGACATCGCCCTGGCCCGCTCCCGCGGCCCGAGACCCGGGCCACGGGCCCCGGGCGGACGCTACGATCGCGGCTGGGGGAGGGACAGGGGACCCGACGGAAGACCTGTTCCGAGGGACGCCGTGAGGGGCGGCAGCGACCGCCGCGGCGGGTGGGCGCCCCCGCAGGGGGATGCCGACCGGCGCGGCCCGCAGGGCCAGCGCCCCGAAATGTCCGGCCGCCCGGACCGCCAGCGGCCTCAGCAACAGCGATATGAACGTCCCCAGCCCCAGCGGAGCCCTGAGCGTTCCCAGCCCCAGCAGCGCCGGGAACAGCCACAGCAACAGCGCCGGGAACAGCCACAGCCTCAGCAGCAGCGCCGCGAGCGTCCCCAGCCTCAGCAGCAGCGCCGGGAACGGCCTCAGCCTCAGCCCCAGCCCCAGCAGCGCCGGGAGCAGCAGAGCCGGGAGCGGCCCCAGCCTCAGCAGAGCCGGGAGCGGCCTCAGCCTCAGCAGCGCCAGGAGCGTTCCCAGCCCCAGGTGAGGCAGGAGCGTCCCCAGCGCCAGGAACGCCGAGAGGCCCCGAAGCGGCAGGAGCGTCAGAGCAGCCCAAGCTCCCAGTCCTCCAGCGACGACGACGACGAGCAGAGGAGGCGCGGAGGGGGCCGCAGGTAGCCTTCCCGGGCCGGCGAGCTGACGGAAGTCCCCGGTTTCCTCATGGAATGGACCGGCGGCACCCTCACGGTGCTCCCGGCCCTCGCCGGAAGCTCGGCGGGGTTCCGCAGGTCGGCCCGTGGCGGGGAACGCCCGTCATTCTGCAGGCGCGTCCTCTGGACTGCAAATAACCCGGAAGTCCGCAGGTCGGGATCGGGCTCTGAGCCGGGAGCGCGCTTGTCTGGACCGGGCCATCCGGAGGGAGTCCGCAGGTCAGGATCGGGTCCGGAGCCTGAAGCGCGCAGCTCTGGACCGGGCCATGCGGCGGGAGTCCGCAGGTCGGGATCGGGTCCGGAACCGGGAGTGCGCGGACAAGGAACGGTCCTGTGCCCTTGCAGGCATGTCCTGGACTGTATCGCCACGTTTCGCCCGCGCGGGCCACGGGCTTCTGTCCGTGAAAGCTTGAGGCGTCATGAACTGGCCCGCGCCCGCAAGTTCCGGGCTGAACTTTCGGCTGGGAAGCGGCGATTGTCCGTACACTATAAAATGCATAAGAAAATTTGCGCCAGCGCCAGGTTGCGGGGCGCTCTCCGCGGAAAAGCCTGAAGAGGCACGAAAAGGCCTGAAGAGACACGGGGAGTCTCGAGGAGGAGCGGCACCGGCCAGTTTTTCAGGGCACTGGCGGAGCTTTCGGGGGGCGAAACCCTGTCCGGACGTTAATCGACAGCATCCGGCAGCGAATTTGCGCCCGAGACGGGCAACGGGTTTCGGCCGGGAAAGTTGACGGGGACGTTGCAGGCACTGGCGTTCTTGCCTGAGCCAGAAAGTCCCCGGCGCTCTTTCGTGGAGGGAAAGGGCCGACCCTGCCGGCACTCCGCGGCAGGCAGAAGCAAATTTGCGCCCTCGCCGGCCGACGGGGCTCGGGTCGCGGATAAGCCGGAGGTTTGGGAGCCGGCCCGGGTCCGAAAGTCCTGTTCTGAGTTTTCCGGCTGGACTGCAAGGCATGGGCAGCAATGCCCATCATGCACAAACATTTATGCGCCCGAATATGCCCTGGTCTGCTGACCGCGAAAGACATAAGGAGCAGCTTCAGGCATTCGGTCGTGTCCGAAAGTTCGGTGCGTAGATTTTGGGGAAAAGGGTTTCCGGGCGAAGCTTTCGGGTCGGATCGCACGCCCCTTCCGGAAATATGTGGCTTGCAGAAGATAATTGGTGCCTGATGAATACTTGGACGCATACCGCGAATATGCCGGAGACGCCGGCTGGCGGCTCTTTCTGCCCTTTCGGGAATGGCCGTCCCGCTGGGCGGCAAGGGTCAGCGCAATTGGCGTCTCCGCTGCCGCTGGTGCCTTCGGGACACGATTATCCATGGTCATGGGAGGCGCGTGAGCAGTTCAGCCCGGCTTTCGGACTCGGCCATCCGCTCCGGAGCCGTCCCTCGGCCACTCGGGGGGATTATGAGAGGGGGTGGCGGACGCTTCAGAGGATCTGTCGAGACGCGTCCCGGACTGCCCTGTCATGCGGCCTCAGTTCACAGTTTAGGCCCGTAAGCCCAGGTCAGTCCCACCCTTTCCGGGGAGGGGAGGCATATGGGCCTGTCCGGCGCAGGTGTCCGCCGGTTACTTCCGCCGCGAAAGGAGGGCGCCTGACGTCCCGGCCCGACCGTCGCGGCGGTCCCTGCCGTCTCGGTACTGCCCGTGACCGCTTTCCAAGTTGCCATGCTTCATATGGTCTTTTGACTTCTACTCGGCGCGATGGCTGGGGGAGTTAGTCAGATCAATCTTTTCGCGACGATCGGCCTCGATGTACCGTGCAGGCTCGGGCTCCTGCCGATTTTGCCGGCTCCGGTCTTTTCTGCGCCCGGGTTTCGGGCTTTTCCGCCCGAAACGGCCTTGCAGAATCAGCTTCCCTTGTTTTTCGATTCAGTAAGGTCTATGATAATCCCACAGAACAAGATGATGCCCAGGATGATGCCCAGGACACTTGAGCCGCCCTGGCCCTTTTTTACGGGGCCGGTGCCGCATGGAGGCCTCAGATGACCAGGATTTCAGTTCCTTTCGCCGGAAGACTTTCCGTCTTCCTTGTGGCAGCTGCTTGCGCTTTCCTTCTGACCGCATGCAACCCCGCCGTGTACCAGGCCCTCTACCACGTGGGAGCCAACCTCCCCTCCGCGGCTGCCGCAGTAGGTGCCGGCACCGGCTCCTACGACGACGGGTATGACGAGGAGTACGAGGAGTACTACGAGGACAGCGGCAGCGGCGATCCCATCGACGACATTGCCGGCCAGATCGAGGACGCCGCCGGCAGGAACGACGCCCGTGCCGGGCGCGTGGTCCGGGGGCTCCGCGGCGCGGCCCAGGCCGCAAGGAGCGGCGGAGGCCGCGGGGCGGTGGCCGCCGCAGCGCGGGAAGGCCTGAGAGGCGCGGGACGTGACGCCCTCCGCGGGGGCGCCCGTGACGCGATGAGAGGCGGCGGTCGCGGCGCCCGCGACAGCGGCCGAAACGATGTCCGCCGCGACCGCAGGCGCGGTGGCCGGGACGACGTGAGCCACGACCGCGACGACCGTCGTGACAGCAGAGGCAAGGGAAAGGGCAAGGGCAAGGGCAGGCGAAACAGCCCGGAGGCAGCCGCCGCTCCGGACAGCCCGAAGCCTGAGCGCCCGAAGCGCGGGGAGCGGCAGGAGCGTTCGAAGAGCCGTCAGGAAACCCCGGCGGTCGAGGCCCCTGCCGCTCCGGCCGGCGACGACCAGCCCGGGGCTGGCGGCGGCAAGGGCAAGCGCGGGCGCAAATAGCCTTCTCGGGACGCTGTCACGTGTTGGCCGGGCCCACAGTTCCGAGGCGGGCCCGGCACCCAGTGACCGGCCTGAAGGTCCGGCACGAATCCCCTTGAGTGAGCCCGGTCCGGCACCCGGAAATCCCCGGTGGCGGGTCAGGCCCTGCCGCGACGCGGCACGGCCTGACCCGCATCCGGGCCATGTCCGGGCAAAGGGAGGCGGGAGCGGGACTCTTGCGCCCTGAGATGCCGGAAGTCCGACAGCCTGAAAGGTGACACAGAGCCCGAGAGACCGCGAAAGACCGAGCGCCTCCGGAGTCTGATACCGATTATGGATTAAAAATGCATGAAAGCCACAAATAATGTGGTTGTCAGGTATGTGTGCCAGATCATATCGTGCATCCTTATCCTGTTTTTTGTATGAAAGGCAGAAAGGCCCCGAAAGCCCTGGGTCATGAATGCCGAGAGACTCCGGAGACACAACGGCAGAAAGGCCCCGAAAGCCTGACTCCGAAGTCCGGAAGCCTCTCATGGGCTCGAAAGCTCCGAAAGCTCCAAAAGCTCCTTCACGGCCACCGTTTCTGCCTCCGTAGCCCGAAAGCGCTTTCGGCGGGGGGCGGATGCTTCATGGCAGGGGGGGAGCCGGGATGGACGGTTCAGGCGCTTGCCTGCGCGGGACGGCTGGAACTGCGGCCGGCGTCAGGTCAGGAAGGGGCCCGGGCCTGTCCCGCGCTTTGGCAAGGATCCTTGCTCTGATCCGGGCTTGGACTCAGCACGGATTCTCTCGCGTGCCGGTCTCAGCTCCCTTTTCGGAGAGTCGGCTTGGCATGTGCTGGAATGGAAAGGCCTGTCTGTGTCCAGCACCGGTGCCATGTTTCGAAACTAGCCCTTAGAAACCTCAGCTTGTTCGCTCGCGCACCAAACACCCTCCCTTCCCGGACGGCAGGTCGGCGCCGGCAGGAAGGGTAAGGCCTGCCCCGGGTTCCGCCAGGGAGCCAGGTTTCGTTTTTTTGCTCGGATTCGCCCAGCTTCGCAGGGATGAGGGCAGGGGACTCCTTTCGCAGGACGGCCTGAGACAGGTCGGGGCCGCAGGACGGACAGAGAGGGGAGAGGCCGCAGGACAAAATGAGCCAGGACGGAGGCCGCAGGACGGATTGAGACAGGGGAGAGGCCATCGGACAGACTGGGCCAGGACGGAGGCCGCAGAACGGAATGAGCCAGGACGGGTCCGCAGGACAGAATGAGCCAGGACGGGTCCGCAGGACGGAATGAGCCAGGACGGGTCCGCAGGACGCAATGAGCCAGGAAAAAGGCCGCAGGACGGAATGAGCCAGGAAAAAGGCCGCAGGACGGACAGAGACAGGGGAGAGGCCGCAGGACAAAATGAGCCAGGATGGAGGCCGCAGGACGGATTGAGACAGGGGAGAGGCCGCAGGACGGACTAAGACAGGGGAGAGGCCGCAGGACGGACGGGGCCAGGACCGAGGCCGCAGAACGGAATGAGCCAGGACGGGTCAGCAGGACAGAGTGGGCCAGGGCAGAGGCCGCAGGACGGACTGAGACAGGGGAGAGGCCGCAGGACGGACGGGGCCCAGGACAGAGGCCGCAGGAAAGAAGGAGACAGGACGGTGCCGAGGGACAGAAGGCGACCGGGAGGCGGCTGGACTCGGCAGGACAGGGCCGGCTAGGCCATGCCCTCGCCGGCCGGGACTCCGTCGGCGCTCCCGGACCCGGCCTCAAAACTCAGCGTCCCCTCCTCGGACTGGGCGCGGGCGTCCTCGAGCTTGGCGGCTAGAGCCGCCAGCCCGCCGTCCACGGAGGCGGGGCGGCCCGCGTACTCTATGGCCGATTTCAGGTGATGCTCGGCGTCCGCGAACCTGCCCATGTCGTAGAGGAGGGTCCCGAGCCTGCGCCTGAAGAGGCTGTTGGAAGGGTCGAGCTCCACCGCCCTGCGCATGAGCGAGAGCGCCATGGCCTCGTCCCGGGACCCCTCCAGGTACAGCGTTCCCAGGGAGGACAGGCTCTCGGCGTCGTCCGGGTCGTGCTTCACGGCCTGCTTAAGGGCGGCCATGGCCCCCTGGTTGTCGGAGGCCAGGAGCCTGGCCCGGCCCAGGAGCCCGAACACCTGGCCGCGGCGGGCTTTCAGGACGGACGCGGCCTCCAGGGCCTCCAGGGCCTTCTTCGGGTGGCCGAGCTCTATGGCGGTCTTCCCCAGCTGGAAGAGGATCTCGAAATTTTTCGGGTCGAGGGCGGCGGCCTTCTCCAGCCAGCGCTCGGCCTCCTCCGGCCGGCCAGAGAGGAGCTGCGAGCATCCCTTGTTGAAGGCCGCCATGAGGTTGTCGGGATCTATCCGCAGGACGTCGTCGAAGGCCGCCTCGGCGGCCTTCTGGTCGCCCAGCCTCCCGTAGCAGACGCCGAGGGAGTTCAGGAGGTTCAGGTGCGCCGGGTCGAGCTGGAGCCCCCGGCGGTACTCGCGGGCGGCCCCCTCGGCGTCGCCCTCGTCGAAGAGGCGGTCGCCCATTATGTTGAGGGTCTGCGGCCCGAAGGTCACGGCCACTGCCTCTCCGGTCATGGCGCCCTCCAGGAGCGCGGCGGCGGCGGCGCCGGGGATTCCGCCGGGCTCCAGCACCTCGGAGGGCCAGAAGACCAGGGACATGGAGACGCCCCCGGGACAGTCGCCGCCCTTGAGGAACTCCCCGAGCAGGCCCTCGGCGCCCCTGGGGGGCGGGCTCCAGACGAACGCCGTGGTTCCCGGCTCCCAGGGCACCGTGCGGTCCGGGGGGAAGGCGGATTCCGCGAGCGCCCTGCCGAAGGCGTCCATCCTGCCCTCGGCCGCCGAGGCCCCCAGCATGGAGGAGAGCTTCTCGAAGTCGTCCAGCCGCGCCAGGGCGAAGAGGAGCGGCTTCCCCTCGGACGCCAGGGCGGCCACCTCCCCAGTGAACGCCTCCCGGCCCGGGGCCGACCCGGCACCGGAGGGGACGGCCGTCCCCTCCGGGACGGGCTCCTCCAGGCGGGAGAACCTGAGCCTGTCGCCCTCGGCGATTCTCCTGGCGGGGGAGGACGGGAGCACTCTCGCGAGCGAGTAGTCCGGGCCGGTCTCGAAGAGCGCTATCTCGGCCTTCAGGTCCCCGCGGGCGTCCGTCACCTCGAACACCTGTCCCGCGGCGGCGCCGGCGTCGCGGCCCAGGTCGGTTATCGCCCGGTCCTGCGGGAGCACCTGGGTTATCCGGCCCATGCTGGCAACGATGTCCCCGAATGCCACGCACCTGGCCCCGGCGCCGCGGGCCCGCGCGAAGGCTAGCGCGGTCCTGGCCCTCTCGGCCACGCAGGCGGAGGGCCTGGGCTCGCGGGCGGGATTGAGGTCCCCGGGCCCCAGATCGTCCGGGAAGGACGCCAAGGAGGCGCAGGAGAGCGCCCCGCGCGGGGCGGCCGCCAGGGCCTGGTCCAGCTGGGCCCGGGCATCGCCCGCTGGGCCGCGGACGACGAGCCCCAGGACCCGGTCCGACATCCTGCCCAGGGCGGCGAGGCCCGGAATCGAGCTGAGCCTCCCGGCGAGGGCCCCGGCCTCCGGGCCCCAGTCGCCGGCTATCTCGACCAGGCCCATCGCGACGCGGCCGGCGCCCCCCCCGTCCAGGGAGAGCGACCTGGGCCCCTGCTCCAGGGGCGGCATGAGCCACGCGGCCCTGGCGAGGAACCGGTCGCGGTTCAGGAGCCCGCTCTCCCTGTCCAGGGTGAGGGCCTTGCGGAGCGCGGCCTTCTCCAGCATGGTGAGGGCGGCGCGGGGGATCATGCCCGCCACCTCCTCCGAGGGGGCGGAGTCCGGATCCTTCAGCCTCACGGCGAGCCACCCGAGCTGCCTCCCGCGGTAGGCCAGCTCCACGTTCAGGAAGGCCTCCGCGTCGGGCTCTGGCAGCGCCTCGAACGACAGGGACCCGAAGAGCTCCCCCATCTCGGTGGCCAGGCCCTCGCCGAAGCGAGGCAGATCCTTTGAAGACAGCCGCGACCAGATCTTCATGCTGAAAGCCTTATGTCCTCCCCCCTGCCCTGGGGCGGGGGGCGTTCTGGCCGGGCGCGGCCCGGCGTGGCTGGAGACGGAATGCCGCAGGGGGCGCGTGCCCTGGCCGCGGGCGGCGGGAGCCGGGAATGCTTGCGGTCGCGCCTGGCGGGGCCCTGGGCCGGGCGGGAAAGGCGGGGGACGGGGCCGAGGAGATCGGCCAGGGGCCGGGAAGACGGCTCCTTGGACTGGCCCGAGGCCGGTAAGGCGGTGCCTTGGACTGGCCTGAGGCCGGTAAGGCGGCACCTTGGACTGGCCCGAGGGCGGTAAGGCGGTGCCTTGGACTGGCCTGAGGCCGGTAAGGCGGCACCTTGGACTGGCCCGAGGCGTGGAAGACGGCGCCTTGGACTGGCCCGAGGCGGGGAAGGCGGCGCCTTGGACTGGCCCGAGGCGGGGAAGGCGTTCCGGGGCTGGCCTGATGCCGGGGAGACGGTTCCGGTGACTGGCCTTAGGCCTGGAAGGCGGTGCCTGGGACTGGCCCCAGGCCGATGACTGGACGGGTCAGGCGGCAGTGCCGGGAAGGCGGCGGCGGGATTGAGTCAGGGCGGTGCCGGGGCGGCATGGGAACGGCTCAGGTGCATCCGTCCGGTTTGGGAAGGCCCGCCATCTTGCAGGCCCCCTTGCCGGGGCCCGACGGGAAGAGCTCGTAGATGGTCTTCAGCTTGTAGCCGGTGACCATGGTGGTGTCCTTCACCCGGGGAGGCCTGCCGTGCTCGGCGAAGTAGGCCCTGAGCCGTTCCATGACCTCCTCGTGCTCCTCGGTTATCTCGTCGATCTCCTCCAGCTCCCGGACAAGGTCCACCCATTCCGGGCACCAGAGTGAGGCGTCCTCGAGGAATCCCTCGAAGTCGACGGGGAAGGTCTTGCCGGAATGCTCGATGGTGCCTTCCATGCCTGTGCGGCTCCCTCCCGACTTGGATTAAATGAGGCATAATGAATCAGAACTTGCTTATTATAAACAAAGTGAGGTGTTAATTCAACACTTTTAGATCCATATTGGGCGAAATTCCCGCAGGTTCCTCCAGGTTTCCGGGATCCGGCAGAGGGACTCAGTATCATGTGCCGTCCAAGGAAAATCGGAGCAGGATTTGGGTTCAGCCGAGATTTTCCAGGGGCCGTGATCCGACCGGTCTCTCCGTATGCTTGGAGACAAGGTCCTTGCGGAAGGAAGTTCGCCGTATGTAGTGATCATTATTCAGGATTGCTCGTCTGTTTGTGTCGCCTGCCCATGAAGGCACCCTCCTTTTGCGGGGAGCAAGCCGGTCTGCGGAGGGCTGGCCCGGACAGGGCGGAGCAGGACTGGCGACGGGAGGTCGCGGTCGGCTCGCGAGGGAGATGCGGCTTGAAGTGGGAGGGCGGCAGGCCAGGTCGCGAGGGAGAGCCGGTCTGTTGGAGGATGGCGGCAACCTGGTCAAGGAAAGAGGAGCGGATCTGATGACGAAGGGCGGTCGGTCTGGTCAGGAATTGTCGCAGGTCAGGTGACGGGGGTTTGCGGCCCGGTGACGGGGGGAGGGGCAACTTAGATGCCGGAGATCGTTCGGTCCGGCCGCTGGGGAGGAGCAGGCTTGAAGAAGGACGGCGTCCTTCTTGGCAGGCGGGGGAGGAGCAGGCTTGAAAAAGAATGGCGGCCTTCTTGGCCATTACGGAGGAACAGGACGATTTCAAGACCAATGTCGTCAAGATTCCGGCATGATCGTGTCGGAAATTTTTAAGTTGGCTACGGCCTGTGACTCTTGAATTCGGTGAGATGCAGGTCTTGCATAATTTCAGGATAGGATATATTACGCTTCAGGATAAATATTAGAAAATGTTGAAAGCTTTTCCCACAACATGGGAACGAGTCATGGCAAAGAGATGCCAGAGCTGGATTCTTAAACTGATCTCTCACCCCTGGAACGATAGCCAAAATTATAACGTTTAACCGAACTCGTATTACGCTTCCGGATAAATATTAGAAAATGTTGAAATCTTTTCCCACATTATGGGAGCTAGTCATGGCAAAGAGGTGCCAGATCTGGGGTCGTGCATTGATTTCTCACCCCTGGAACGATAGCCAGAATTATAACATTTAACCGAACTCGTAATACATTAGATAAAAGTGCTTTTTCATTCATGATCGGTGATTACTAATTTTTTCGACACATAGAAAATAGTAAATATTTTTTCCTTACTATTATTGTGTGTATCAATCAAATATTTCGATAAGATAACGCCAAGTGATATGTGTCTGCTCTAATAATATTATTTCACCAATTAATAAAATTTTCAGAAATATCAGTGAAATTTAAAAAATCTGGTTTAACAAATAGTAATCAATATTACATCTAGTTAATAGTTAATCATTTTTAAGTTGCAATGAATCGATACCTCTAATAACTTGGCCTTGCATCATTTGAATTTTTACATATGATCTTTTCGACACAAATACGGCAAAAGCATAAACATTATTTCCTTTGATAATATGCTTTAATCAATATATTTTTGTAAAAATTTGATTGAAAGCTTCAGATACCCCATTGTCTAAGGCTTTCTCAATTTCTAGATCTATGATTTGATCTTTAGTCATTGCAGAAGATTAATGCTTGATTTTCTCGTAAGTATCACTGATCTCATAAGAATCTATAAACCTAATTCTATCATCTTCCTTTCTTTTATCTTTAGCAATGTTCACCGGGGAAAACTTTACCTCTATCACAAAAACATCTCCGTTAAGCATTTTAAGATATATATCAACAATTCCATGTGCTGAACTATATTCCGGAACTACAATTCCATCTGCAAATGACAGTGCAGGTATAAGATGTGTTTCATAAAACGATTCTTTATCAATATGTGATATATACGGAAAAGTTTCATAAATAGATGAAAAAATCAATTCTGCCTTATCAGTATCTCGTGTTGGAAAAACATTACCAAAATCCTCATATAGCTTAACAATATTATTCATAGAAAATTTATGAGGGACATTTCCATATAATTTACTCATTAAAAATAAATTATCACACGAAAGTTTAACTTCCTTATTAGGTAGCTTCAAGATATAGTATTTTTTTATTTTAATATTTGGTAATTGATTGACATTAGGCATATCAGTCAGGTTACCAATTTGTTTACTGGTATTTCCCTCATGCATTGCATTGACATATAAATCAGTCCTATCGTCTAGAGACGGAATGATTCTGTCAATCGTTAAATGCCCTGTTTGAAGCAAAGATGCCTCAGGTGTAACTTCTACAATATCTTCTTGAGAGATCGTTATTGAAGAATCAACTTTGTCGGAAAAATACTTAAAATAATCTTCGTTTTGCAATTTCAGATAGTTAAGGATGCTTGACCCACCATTTTCATACCAATATTTAGCAAACTCATTATTTTTAAAAAATTTTAAAATAGATTCCGGATTAAACACTTTAGTTTTACCGTCGAAACTATAACCCCCGTGCCAATCAGGTAAAAGCAAAAGAATATCAGCAATGCCAGTATATGATGACGTTCGACCATCATGGATTCTTTCATTGATTGCATTTATTAAGTAATTATTAAACGAATCCTCAATCTCATCTTTTGTGAAAGCACATACAGTTGTAAAATCATTTTCATGTTAAATATTTCTAAAATGAATGCTTGAAAAAGTCGACAGAATACTGAATCTCGTAATTCTTGTTATCAAAACAAAATGTAACAAATCAAATACAGATTTAAGATTGTTGTAAAATTTATGTAACATTTTAAGTATTTTTTTAAATTATCTGGATCGTTTAAATTGGAAACTATCGGATAGTCATATTCATCTATGAGAACGGAGACTTTCCCTATGTTCAGTATATTGTCATTGTCTTCTACTCAAGTTTCGGACCTTTCGTCTGAACCATGAAGATTTTCGACCAAAGAACAAAGCGCAGTTCCGGCAGCAGTAGTGTCATTTAACTCAACCCCGTAACCCTGAGCTATAGAGACTATCCTGTTCAATACACTTTGATCAAAATCTTTAACATCTCTGTCCGCGGCGAATCTGTTCATATCCAGTCTAATGACATAAGAACTTTCCCAATGGTATGCAGGTAATTCTTGACAAATGGCTAGATTTTCGAATAGTTCCTTCTTGCCGCGAAGAACGTTCTCAATAGTGCTGATAAGAAGAGATTTGCCAAATCGTCTTGGTCTTGCCAAAAAGAATCTTCCTGCTGGATTCGGTTACAAGCCTATAAATTAAGGCAGTCTTATCAACATATACCGACTTGGCGCGTAAAAATTTTGAAAAATCGGAAACACCAATTAACAAAAGACTTTCGGGGAATTCTGATGCAGTTGAAACTAAAAGATCGTCAGGCTGTGACGGTTCCTTTTCCATTTTACTTACCTCGACTCACTAGAGAGAAAAGATAAAGTTGATCACATATGAAAAACAATTAAAAATAACACCTATAAGCAGGGCAATTAGTCTTGAGCAAAACCCTATTCCTCCCTCGTAGAGAGAAAACCTAACATCTTTGAAAACAATACCATAAATGTCGAATCGGAAATAACTCGGCGGAGAGAGAAAGGAAGGTTGACCAGTTGGCAGCGGCCAAAACAGAAGCAATGCTCTGGTGCCAACTAGTGCAAACCTATAAGGCCGCCCCGAGCCCGAAGGATGGCCGCCCCGAGCCCGGAGGATGGCCGCCCCTAGCCTGAAGGAAGGCCGCCCTGGACCCGGAGGAAGGCCGCCCTGGACCCGGAGGAAGGTTGCCCTGCGCCCGAGGCTGGCCGCCCTGACCCGGAAGGATGGCCGCCCCGGCCTCCGGCCCTCCCTCCCCCTGACTGACCCGTCCAGCCCCAGGCATTCTGCCCCCTCTGCCGTACCCTGCGATGCCCCTTCGTCCGTCAGCTGCCAACTTTATCAACCCCTCATTTCTTGTGTTCTAGGGGTTATTTCCGATTTGACATAAATGTAATATGGTGTCAAAAGCAATATTCCTTAATAAACACCCTCTCCACTCGATATGCAGACAACTGGCAGGTAAATCAGCTTAAGCAAAGATTAAACGTAACTATTCAGGTGCCCCCCCCAAGTGGAGCTCAACAGGCGGGTCTTTACCAGCCAGATACTCTCAACATAAACTCTTATCCCCATTATGAAGTATTCATTGTTGACTCTTCAACTTCAAAAGTTCCTCATCCGGGCTCTCTTCCTCTGACAAGGTCCTCAATAGAGTGGCACCTGAATAGTGACGATTAAACAATGAGAGGGCAAGCCAAAGCATTATTGTTCATGACCCTTCCTGAAAACCGAACAACATCCTTCTCAGAGGCATGGACTGCAGGGTAACATGGAAAAACGTACGGTCCTGAGCAGCCCGGTCAGAATGCGCCGGGACGGTTCCAGCAAGTCCCACACTTATG
The DNA here is from genome assembly GCA_031263525.1 of Deltaproteobacteria bacterium. Classification (GTDB taxonomy): domain Bacteria; phylum Desulfobacterota; class Desulfarculia; order Adiutricales; family Adiutricaceae; genus JAIRZX01. The sequence goes on from JAISFP010000501.1 coordinate 39,148, forward strand.
CCTTAGAGGCAACGTTCTCAAAAATGACCAGGTTGTCCCGGTGGACCACCTCCTCCGAGTGGCAGAACCCCAGGATCTCCTGGATTTCCTGGCTCGCGCGGCCCATGATGCTCTTGAGTTCCGGGCTCGTGTAGTTGACAAGCCCCACTCCCAGCTCGGCACCGTCGTCGGAGGCCACGATGGTCACGGCGTCCCCTGCGGCGAACAGGCCCTCGAAGTCCCTCACCCCCTTTGGAAGGAGGCTCTTGCCGTTGTCCACTAGCGCCCTCGCGGCTCCCGCGTCCACCATGAGCCTCCCCTTGGGGCGGGCCGCGAAAGCCAGCCAGTGCTTCCTGGCCCCCCGGGGCTTGGCGGCGGGCCTGAAGAAGGTGCCGAGCTCCTCTCCGTCCATCAGCCTCGGGAGCACGTCCCGCGTGAGCCCGTTCGCGATGACGCTCGCCATGCCCCTCTCGGAAAGGCGGCCGGCGGCCCTCACCTTTGTGTACATGCCGCCCGTGCCGTCCGGGGAGCCCTCGCGTTTCCCGGCCTTGGCGATGACCGCCGGAGACACCTTCTCGACCAGGTGTATCAGGGGGGGCTCGGTGCCGTCCTTGGGGTCGCGGTCGTACAGGCCGTCTATGTCTGTCAGGTTCACGAAGAGGTCGCTCTCGGCAAGGGAGGCCACGAGCGAGCCCAGCGTGTCGTTGTCCCCGAACTTCAGCTCGTCCAGGGCCACTGTGTCATTTTCGTTTATGACGGGGACCGCCTTCATCTCGAGGAGGGTGAACAGGGTGTTCTTCGCGTGGATGAAGCGGTGGCGGTCCGCCAGGTCGTCCGCGGTGAGGAGTATCTGGGCCGCCCTCAGGTCATGGGCGGACAGGGCCTTCTCCCAGGCGGTCATGAGCGCCACCTGGCCAGCGGCCGCGTAGGCCTGCTTCCGCTCTATGGTCAAGGGCCCGGGAGGGGACTTCAGCTTCCTCCTGCCGGCGGCCACGGCCCCGGAGGACACCAGTATCACCTCCATGCCCCGGCGCCTGAGGAGATCCACCTGGCCCGACAGGGCCCTCAGCCTGTCGTAGGCGAGGCCCTGGTCGTTGCATATTATCCTGGAGCCGATCTTTACCGTGACCCGGCGAATCTTTCTGAAGTCGCTGCGGCTGTCCATAACCTCACGTGCTGGGCGGGGTCTCCCCGAGGGTCGGGGTCTCCCCGAGGGGCGTGGTCTCCCCGAGGGGCGGGGCCTCCCTGCGGGACGGGGCCTCCCTGCGGGGCGGAGTCCCCCTGCGGGGCGCGGTCTCCCCGCTTCCTACGGGAACCTGGAGAGTCTCCCCCTCCCAGAGCATGTTCCCCTCCCTGTTCGCGAGCTTCGGGTTCGCGGCCACGATTGCCTGGATCGAGACGCCCCTCTCGTGGGCTATGCGGGAGAGCGTGTCGCCCCCCTGCACGACGTAGCTGCTGGTGGGGCCTGCTGGCGGCGGAGAAAGCGTCGGAGTAAGCTGCGCCGAGGCCGGGGAGGCCGGGGATGGCGTCTCGGGTCTTCCGCCCGCCGAAGGGGCAGACGTGGCCCCGGCGTCCGCGGCGGCATCCCCCTGGACGTCCCCCTCGGCCGCGTCAAGGGATTCAGTCTCCGCAGACCCCTCCCCGGTGAGCGCATTCAGGCGGTCGACCACCCGGTCCTTCTCGCGGTAGGCGTTCGTGAGCGCCCTGTCCAGGAGCTCGGACTCGCTCTTGAGCCTCGTGAGCTCGGATGCCAGGGCCTCGGTCTCCACCCTCAGCCGTTCCATCTCCTCGTCCGAGACGGGCGAGCAGCCGGCGATCGTCAGGGCCAGGGCCACCGCCGCGGACAGGGCCGGGAGAAAGCGACGGAGGCCGCGCGTCGCGCGGGCCGACCCGGGGCGGGAGGCCCAAAATTTGATTTTTGGCAGTTGAAAGGACAAGAAACGCGTCTCCGGAAGCCTAGGGAGTAAGTACGGGGCGCACTTCGATTTTTGACAAGGCGCGGGTCATTTTAGCAGAACCCTCGCGTTCCCGCAAAAAATATCCTTGCCCGCAAGGCTTTCCGGGTCTTGGGGTTCCAGAACTCCCACACATGAAGTATTGTGACGCACCCGCCCATGCCAGAGGGTCACATGGCCAGGGTCTTCTCAACCTCTCCCGTCCACCCGGACCTGCTGCGGCCCCGGCTGTCCGGCACCTTGTCCGTCCCTTACCGTCCCGAGGCCTGCCAGGAAAACTCCGGAATCCTGTCAAGGTCACAAAACTGCGGCAACCGGGCAGCTGGACTCCTGATCCCGGACAGGAACGGGAAACGCCTTGCTTAGCTCTTCTCCGCTGAGCCTCCTGGACCCGGAAATGACCAGCTAACCCAGGGTCCGGGCCGGTCCGGGATTCCTCCTGGACACGGGCATGGCCGGTGAACCCAGGGTCCGGGCCGGTCCGGGATGCCTCCTGGACCCGGACATGACCCTCTAACCCAGGGTCTGGGCCGATCCGGGATGCCTCCTGGACACGGGCATGGCCGGTGAACCCAGGGTCCGGGCAGGTCCGGGATACCTCCTGGACACGGGCATGACCGGTGAACCCAGGGTCCGGTCGATCCGGGACGCCTCCTGGACACGGGCATGACCCGCAAACCCAGGTTCCTGGCCGGTCCGGGATGCCTCCCGGACACGGGCATGGCCGGTGAACCCAGGGTCCGTGCTGTCCGGGATGCCTTCTGGACACGGGCATGACCCGCAAACCCAGGGTCCGGGCCGGTCCGGGATGCCTCCTGGACACGGACATGGCCGGCGAACTGCGGGGGGCCATGACAGCTCCAGGAACCTCCCAGACCCGGACAGGGCCGCCGAACTCTAGCAGGCTGTCGCAATAATCAAGTCTAGGCCTGGAGCCGACTTTAGAGCTTTGGCATTATTTTTGATGCGGCATAAAAATTGCCCAAGATAATATAGATAATATTTTGGTTGTGCATTCAATATGTTGTGTTACATTATAAAAGTTCAGCAGATCCGCAACAATACGAAATTAATTTTTTATAGTAGAATTGTTTAAAAAATTTCAAATAT
>JAISFP010000369.1 GCA_031263525.1 Deltaproteobacteria bacterium
GCTTAGAAATAACACAATAGTAACTGTTCAGGTGCCCCTCCAAGGGGAACTCAACAGGGCTATCTTTACCGACAAAAATGTCCTCTACAGAAACTCGTCACCCCCGCATGAAGTATCCAAAGCAGACTATTCAACTTCAAGGGTTCTTCATTAGGGCTCTATTTCTCCAAAAAGTTTCACAAAAAAGAGGGGTACCTGAACAGTTACACACAATATAGGTATCCGTTCACGGGCCGGGCAAGCAGAAACGCCGTTTCCGGCAGGATGCAAGGAGATATCCGCGACATCTGCAAGGGAAGACCTTCGGGAATCCTGGCGGGTGCTCTTTGGAAAGTCCGGAGGGCGGGTTCGGGAGCGCGGCAGGGCTGACATTCCGGGGCACGGCCCTGCTTTTCAGGCCTTCGGGAAAGGCAACCGGCCCGGCGGCTCGGCGAGTTCAGAAGGCCAGGAGTCCGGGCATGTCAGGCGGGGGAAAGGAGAGGATGGGGATGGGGATGGGGATGGGGATGCGCTACCCCAGACGCAAAGAAGCGGCAGGAGCCGATGCCCCCACGCCGGAACTGACGTCTTCGGCAGGGGCATCGTGCGCTTCAGGCGAAACCAACGGGTTCGTCCGCGTCCGGCATCGTGTCGCCCGCAGGGAAGTTCCGAATGGCCTGCCGCGTCCGAAGGAACCGGAAAGGGCGAGGCGGGAGAATTCCGGAAGGTGCCGGACCAGCCGCCGTGGCGGCTACTCGGACAGCGGCTTTTCCTTGGAGCCCTCCTGGGTGCCCTGGCCGGGGTGCCCCTCTCCTGGAGCGACCTGAGTCCGCGCCCGCCGACGAACCGAGGCGCGGACAAAAGGCGCTTAGACGGAACCCTGCAACTGTCCGATGTCTAAATTCATGAAAGAGACAGTCGCTGTCAATGTATCCACCTTGTCAGCAACCTTAGCAATGCTGGTTTTTAGGTCAGCATTGCTGGTTTTTAGCTCAGCAATGCTGATTTTTACATCCGTCATGCTGGCATTTAGGTCAGCATAGCTGGGTTTTAGCTCAGCATAGCTGGTTTTTAGCTCAGCAATGCTGGTTTTTAGGTCAGCATTGCTGGCATTTAGGTCAGCAATGCTGGTTTTTACGTCTTTCAACTCGCTTTTCAGTGATTTGGATATGTTTCTGAAGTATATAGGAACCCCCACCACGCAAAGGGCAACGATTAAGCCAACGACCCACATGAAAATATCAAGTTTGGCGGCCAAGACTTCCATTATAATTGTTTCCCCGGAAGCCTGCCTGCTTCCCGCTAACTTGCCAACGAACGCCGCCGCTCGGGCATTGCAAATGCCTGGCGGACATGAGCCTTGCAAAGGTCGGAGGGCGGGGCACACTGTGGCTTTGACCGGCAACAACGTCCCGTGCCCGGGAACCTGTCAGGAAGACCGGCCTTTCAGCCTGGTCAGCGTGCCTGCAGTCCTTAAAGTCATAATACCATCAAATCGGCTTTGGCGCTAATCATTCCTGCCTCCGTGGAGACGTTGGATCACGGAGCGTTGCCGGAACACGGACACTGAATTCCATGAGTAAATCTGGCGGAACTCGGCGGAAGTCGGAAGGAACCCGCCATTGAAGATAAGTGCGGCGACCCACTCGTCATGCAGGATCCTGGAGCGCCACAGCACCTTCAGGCTTTCCGAAAATTCGGTAGAGTCTACGCTGGGGTAGCCTGGCCGCCCTGGGAGGGGGCCTGTGTGAGATGGCGCGGAGCCTATGTTATTCTTCAGGAGCACATGGCCATAAAATAGAGGAAAAATGGTGCAAAGTTAACAGATAGAAACCAGTGTCCCTCCCCCGGCGGCCCGCAGATTCTTCTGGACTCAAACTTCCGGAGCGGGGCCACCCTCCCCGTCGGCCTGGGCGGCACCCTGGGCAGTCCCGCAGCCTTCCAGGCAGGGTTCCGGGCCAAATGTCTTGCCAGTTGGTCACATTTATCCACGGGGTAGCCATATTGACTTTAGAAGAGTTAATCTGACTCCGTCTTCATCCCTCACCCGTGAACAGAAACCTTTGTTTCGCAACACGGCTCTGGCCCGTTCCGGAGCACTGGAGAGTTCCGGGAACGGCCTGCAGCGGCAGTCGACCTTCCCCGGTTGAGGGCTACAGGGTAAGCCATGGTTCCGGTTTTCTCTCGCCAGGCTCCCTAGCTGCCTCAGCCGCCATGCTGGCCTTCCGCCTGGCTCCCAGCTGCCTCATCCGCCGCCATGCTGGCCTTCCGCCTCGCTGGCCCCCTGCTCCCTCATCCGCCATCCTGGCCTTCCGCCTGGTCCCCAGCTACCTCATCCGCCATGGTGGACTTCCGCCTCGTTGGCCCCCTGCTCCCTCATCCGCCATCCTGGCCTTCTGCCTCGCTGGCCCCCTGCTCCTCATCCGCCATGCTGGCCTTCCGCCTCGCCTGGCCCCTCAGCAGTCAACCTTTCCTTCCGCGCCTCCCGGCACCCTGACCCCTGCCGTCGCCTTCCCGGCCTTTTCCGCCGCCTGGCTCAGCGGCTCCGGCAGCCGTCCATCCCGGTCTTCGGCCCCAGCGGCCAGCCCGGCCCTTCCGGGAGGCTTTTCCAGCCAGAACCTCGCCGGTGGCGGGGCAGGGGGGCGGCCGGGGTTGACACGCCTCCCCCGTGTGATTAGATTCTGGGTGCCGACGGGCCTCTCCCCGGCATGGGGAACGGCTCCACATCAAGACGAAAGGCGGCCCGGGGGCTACCCGGGGAACTATATTTATGACCGGCGCCAGGAACCGCCAGCCAGCGGCAGAGCAGGCATTCGTGAACGACCGCCAGAAGAGGATCTTCGAGGCGGTCGTCCTGGACTACATCCGCACGGGGGAGCCCGTTGCCTCCGGAAACCTGGCCGAGCGGCACTCCATCGACCTGTCGCCCGCGTCCATAAGGAAGGTGCTGCACGAGCTGGAGGAGCTGGGCCTCCTGACCCAGGCCCACCAGTCCGCAGGCAGGACCCCCACCGAGGAGGGCTTCCGCGCCTACGCGGACGACATCCTGGAGGTGGGCAGGCTCCCGGCAGGCCTGCGCTCCCAGATCCAGAAGGAGCTCCTTAACGCCGACTTCTCCGCTGAGAGCGTCTTCGGGGTCTGCTCCCGGGCGCTCTCGAAGCTCACCTCGCACATGGGGGTCGTGATGGCCCCGTCCGTGTCCGAGCTCGCCCTGAGGAAGCTCTACTTCGTCAGGCTGGGGGCCAGCCAGCACCTGGCGGTCCTTCTTACCCGCAACGGGGTCATCCAGAACCGCGTCGTGCTCACCCCGCAGGATTTCTCCCAGGAGGAGTTAAACGAGGTGAACGTCTTCCTCGAGTCCCTGGAGAGTCCCTTCACCCTGGAGGAGGTCCGCGCCCGGCTCATGAAGGACATGAACGAGTCCCGGAGCGAGTTCGAGCTGATCTTCAGGCGGGCCTTCCTCCTGGCTTCCGGGGCTTCCGAGGCCCCTCCCGCCCAGGGGGAGGACCCGGGCATCTACATGGACGGGGAGGGCCGCCAGAGGCTCATGGACCACCCGGACTTCAAGGACGCCGAGGCCATGAGGACCCTGTACCGCGCCTTCGAGGACAAGCGCCGCCTGGTGGAGCTCTTGAACGAGGTGACCGGCGGCGGACGGGTGCGGGTGGTCATAGGCCCCTCCGGCGAGGGCGCCGACGGACTGGCCCTGGTGGCCAGCCCCTACCGCGCCTCCGGCGGCGGGGCGGGTGCCGTGGGCGTCCTGGGCCCCAGGAGGCTCAACTACTCCGAGATAGTGCCTGTGGTGGACTACGCTGCCCAGGTGCTCTCCGCGCTGTTCCGCATGTAGCCGGCCCCGGGCCGGCGAACCGGGACCTGCGCGGCCCTCCGGCGTCCGGGCCGCCGGGACCTGCGCGGCCCTCCGGCGTCCGGGTTCAGCGCCTTTCTGGGCGCGGGCGTTGCTGCCCGGGCCTTCGGACCTTTCGGGGCCGGGGGCCTCGGGGCTGATTTTCCGGGGTCTTGAGGGATCCTTTGGCCCCCTTCCGGGATGGGGGGCCTGATTTCATGGAGCCTAGGGGGCGTCAATGTCGCCTTCCGGGCAGGAGAGCCCGATTTTCAGGGCCTTCGGGGGCGTCGGCGTCCCCTTCCGGGCCAGAGAGCCCGATTTTCAGGGCTTCGGGGGCGCCGGCGTCCCCTTCCGGGCCGGAGAGCCCGATTTTAAGGGGTTTCGGGGGTGCCGACGGCCCCTTCCGGGCCGTCGGGCCCGGAAAATACGCACAAGTCAGGAAGGACGGGTATGGACGAGCTTGACAGGAACGGCAACGGCAGCGGGAACAACGGCTTCCATGGGGAGGACGGATTCCCGCGGCCCGAGGGCTACGACGGCCCCGAGGGCTTCGACGACGTGGAGGTCCCCATAAAGATCATTCCGGAGATTCCCTCCCCCACCGGCGAGGCGGAGGCAGAGGAGGCGGGCGAGCCGGAGCTGGTCCAGGAGGCGGAGCCGGCCGTCGACTGGGAGGCCGAGGCGGCCCTCTACAAGGAGAAGTTCCTTCGCGCGCTGGCCGACAACGAGAACACCCGCCGCCGCCAGGAGAGGGAGCTCTCCGCGGCCCGGAAATACTCCTCCGAGTCCATACTGAGGGACCTCATCCTGGTGCTCGAGAACCTCCACCTGGCGCTGGGCTACGCCGACTCCGCCGACCCGGCCGTGAAGGCCCTGGCCGACGGGGTGGGCATGACCATCTCCGACTGCCTGAACAAGATGGCCGACCACGGCTTCAGGGAGCTCAAGTGCGCCCCCGGCGACCCCTTCGACCCCAACTTCCAGGAGGCCGTGGGCGTGGAGCCGGTCGAGGGCCTCGCCGACAACACAGTGGCCAGGATGATGTCCAGGGGCTACATGCTCCACGACAGGCTGCTCACCCCCGTCAAGGTGAACCTGGTGAAGAACCCCGCCTGATTCTGGGGGAGAGGGTTCCCGCGCCTTTTGCCCCGGTTTTCCTTCGGGGCCGGGGCCGTGCGTCCGCCGGGCCTTGGCCGCATGGTCTGGCCGCGTTGCCACAGGCGTCCGCCGGGCCTTGGCCGCATGGCCTGGCCGCGTGGCCGCCGGCGTCCGCCGGGCCTTGGCCACATGGCCTGGCGGCGTAGCCGCCGGCGTCCGCCGGCCTGGGCTGGTGTGGACGGGCCGCGTTTTCGGGGCTCGGGGGGTTCAGCGGCGTCCGTCTGAAACGGCTCCCGCCCGGGCTGTGCCTCCGGCAAGTGTCTGCCCGGCGAAGCTACGGCGTGGGGTCCTGTACCTGGGGGCGTTGCGGCCCTGGCCATGTCTGAACTGACTGTCCGAGTGCCTACCTGGACCGGGCTCTCATTAGCGGGAGGATCTGGGCCGGACGGCTGCCGGGACGACTGTCCTGGACGGCTTTCGGCCTTGGGGCCAGGACGGCTTCAAGGCTTGAGGGCCAGGCGGCGGAGCTTTCCTCTCCTCTCGGGTCCGGGACCTGGCTCCCGTCTCCCGAGGAGCATGGGGCCGGACGGTTTCCGGGCTGGCCTGCCAGGACGGCATCCTTGCTTGAGGGTCCGGAGGCGGGACGTTTTCCCATGCACATTGCCGGTAACCCGCCAGCAAAGGACACGAGCCAGGTCGGCCTTCGGGCTGACACTGGCTCTGAGACATGACGGCCTGAGTGCCTGCTTGCCCTGAGGCATGACGGCCTGAGTGCCTGCTTGCCCTGAGGCATGACGGAATGAGTGCCTGCTTGCCCTGAGGCTGGACATGCCTCCTGGGTCCGGGCCGGGTTCCAGGCGGAGGGAATCGCGGGCAGGGCCGTTTCCCGGTCTGTCCGGGACGCCAGGGGGTTGCGGCTTTCCGGTCCGGGAAGAGGATTGAGGAAGAAGAGCCGGAGGCACGGGCGGCTTCCGGGCGGCGGGCCGTTTCCGGGCCCGGACCGGGGGCCGGAAGATGCGCCGCCGTTCCCTGCAGGCGCGGCAGGCAGCGTCCGAGCGCCTTTCGGGGGCCGGACACGGGGCGGTGCCCGCCTCCCGTCTCCATGTCCCCCTTCGCTTCGCCTTCTGGAGCTGCTCCTCGCCCGCAGTCGGTCCCGCGCCGCCCGGGCCGGGGCGTCATCAAGAGACGGCCCTCCGAACACCGGGCCCCGGCGCGACCTTTGCGGCCCGCCGCTTCCCCCCGGCAGCCTTTCCGGAGCCCGGGGCCCTTGACGGGGCGCCGGGGGATGATTACATAATTTGCGACGGGGCGATCTCGCGAGGATCTCGGGCGGCCGCCTTGACGCCGCCTGCTCCCGCGGGCCCCGGCGGCCACGCCACGGGACGGTCGCCGGCAGAGCCCCCCGCGCCGCGGACGCCGCACCAGGGCCTCCCCGGGGCGCTTAGACCGAGTTAGGCGGGACCGCCTCGAGAAGGCGGCCCGAAAACATATTATAAGGATTTGCAAAGGGAGAGAGAGAACATGTCGAACGTGATCGGAATCGATCTGGGGACCACCAACTCCTGCGTGGCCTTCATGGACGGTACGGAGCCCAAGGTCATAGCGAACCTGGAGGGCAACCGCACCACGCCCTCCGTGGTGGGCTTCCAGGAGTCGGGCGAGAGGCTGGTGGGGCAGCCGGCCAAGCGCCAGGCCGTCTCCAACCCGGAGAACACCATCTACGCCGTGAAGAGGCTCATAGGGAGGAAGTTCGACTCCCCCGAGGTCCACAAGGACATGAACGTGGTGCCCTACAAGGTGGTGACGGGCCCGAACAACGACGCGGCGGTGGAGGCCAGGGGCAAGGTCTACAGCCCGGCCGAGATCTCCGCGATGATACTCACCAAGATGAAGCAGACCGCCGAGAGCTTCCTGGGGCAGCCGGTCACCGAGGCCGTCATCACCGTGCCGGCCTACTTCAACGACTCCCAGCGCCAGGCCACCAAGGACGCGGGCAGGATAGCGGGGCTGGAGGTGCTCAGGATCGTGAACGAGCCCACCGCCGCGGCGCTGGCCTACGGCCTGGACAAGAAGAAGGAGCAGAAGATAGCCGTCTTCGACCTGGGCGGCGGCACCTTCGACATCTCGATTCTGGAGATTGCCGACGGCGTCTTCGAGGTCAAGAGCACCACCGGCGACACCTTCCTGGGCGGCGAGGACTTCGACAAGAAGATCATCGACTGGCTCACCGACGAGTTCCGGAAGTCCTCGGGCATCGACCTCCGCGAGGACAAGATGGCCCTCCAGAGGCTGAAGGAGGCGGCCGAGCGGGCGAAGATGGAGCTCAGCTCCAGCATGGAGACCGACGTGAGCCTCCCCTTCATCACCGCGGACGCGACCGGCCCCAAGCACCTGAACCTGAAGCTCACCCGCTCCAAGCTGGAGAGCCTGGTGGACGACCTGGTGGCCAGGGTGGTCGGCCCCTGCGAGACGGCCCTTAAGGACGCCAACCTCTCCCCCAGGGAGATAAACCAGGTGATCCTGGTGGGCGGCATGACCAGGATGCCCAAGGTGGTCGAGCAGGTGAAGAGGATCTTCGGCCAGGAGCCCTCCAAGGGCGTGAACCCCGACGAGGTGGTGGCCGTGGGCGCCGCCATCCAGGGCGGGGTGCTGAAGGGCGACGTGAAGGACGTCCTCCTCCTGGACGTGACGCCGCTGTCCCTGGGCATCGAGACCCAGGGGGAGGTCTTCTCGCGGCTCATCGACAAGAACACCACCATCCCCACCAAGCGGAGCCAGATCTACTCCACCGCCAGCGACAACCAGCCCTCGGTCGTGATAAACGTCCTCCAGGGCGAGCGCGAGATGGCCTCAGGCAACAAGAGCCTGGGCCGCTTCGAGCTGGTGGGCATCCCCCCCGCGCCCCGGGGCGTCCCGCAGATTGAGGTCACCTTCGACATCGACGCGAACGGCATAGTCCACGTCTCGGCAAAGGACCTGGGCACCGGGAAGGAGCAGTCCATCAAGATCACCGCCTCCAGCGGCCTCTCCGAGGAGGAGATCCAGCGCCTCATCAAGGACGCCGAGGTCCACGCCGAGGACGACAAGGCCCGCAAGCAGCTGGTCGAGCTGAAGAACAGGGCGGACCAGCTCATCTACTCCACCGAGAAGAGCCTGGGCGACCTGGGCGACAAGGTCGACCCCGGCACCAGGAGCCAGGTGGAGAGCGCGGTGGCCGACCTGAAGTCCGTCCTGGAGCAGGGCGACAAGACGGTCATCGAGGCCAAGACCAAGGCGCTCACCGACCTCAGCCACAAGCTCGCCGAGCAGATGTACTCCCAGGCCAGCCAGCAGCGCCAGAGCTCGGAGGGCCAGTCCTCCGGCGGCGGCAACGGCCAGGGCCAAGCCCCCGAGCACGAGGACGCCGGGGAGCCGGTGGTGGACGTCGAGTTCGAGGAGGTCAAGGAGGACAAGTAGGCCGCGGGCCTTCCTGTCCGCTGACCAGCAAGACCGGCCCCGCCCCGCGCGGGGCCTTCGCGCGCCGTTCCGGAAAGGGCCGGGGGGGAAACCTCCCGGCCCTTTCCATTTGGCCGGCCTGGCATGGGGCGGGCAGTCGTGGCGTGACGCGGCATATCGTAGCGTACCATCGCCCCGGACGGTTTTTAGGGGCCGGACAGTTTTGCCAGGAGGCGGACGGTTTCGCCAGGGGTTGGGCGGTTTTGTCACGGGACGGACGGTGTTGCCAAGGGCTGGATGCCTTAGGCAGGGACTGGATGATTTCGTCTGGCGGCGGACGTTTCGCCATATGATTGGCGGTTTCGCTAGGATGCGGATAGAATAAGGAATCTGCCGTTATCGTTTATCTCAATAGTAAAAATTGCGTATCCGTTCAGGGGGGTGACTGGGAGGCTGGAGGCACTTTGGGCTGGACAACTGATACCCTGGAGACCTGGTGGGAATAAAAGGTGCGGAGGACTGGAGCCCCTGGATGGCTGAGGTGCTTGTGGGAGAGAGCGCTTGTTGTCTGTGCAGAGGGCAGGGCGGCTTGACGACCTTGGCCCCTGTGAATGGATACCATTTTTTCAAGGCTAACCCCTTGAAATCACTAAAGAAACGACTTAATTCAGGCAACTGTTAAACTTAGGCCGGGGATCTGCGGCTTCTGTATGTTCTGACCCAGATCAATGTTGAGTACCGGGAGGGTGATCGTGGTAATCGAGAAAGGGGGACCCGTCGTATGAATCTGATACGGACCCGTGTATTCGATCTTGCGGGGCTTGTGTCCGTCAAAGGTTGTCATGAATGCCTCCTGGAAGCGTCCGGACGTTTCCAAGCGTTGAATGAGTAATTAGTTCAAACATTTGTTGTGAATCGGCGTTATGGGGAGGCTGGATGATGAACATGGATTCATAGGCATATGCCAACAGGGAACTTTCTATCGCGTCTATCAAATTAGTAATTTGAATTTGTTTCAGTTGCACTGCTGACGTGTCCAGCCTGGCGCAATCCGTAGACGTCTGTGAAGTGATTTCAGGGGGAGTGTTCTTTGGGAAGTTACCAACGACGCCGTTTGTTATGAATTGATTCGATTAAGAGTAGTTCAACAGTTCATCGTTGAGACTAAAAGGTTTGTCGCATTTCATTTCATCGCGGTAATCCAGCCAGATGTCCCACATGATCGATTCAAGTTGAAAATCTGGCATAATAATTTCCAAAACGATACCTATAGCCTCTTTTCGGCTGATAGGGTGACCCAGGATGATGATAATACTCAGTGAGAGTTTTGGTGATAGAATTAATTCTTTCTTTATCCGGCGTATGGGTTTCGATCAATTTAGTGCTAGCCGATAAAGAAAGATGTTGAGATTTTATTGCGGCACCGATATCAAGAGGATTGACAGCGCCAGCTAGTATTACAAGCGCAGAACTCAGGTACGCCCGATCAATAATGTCAACATATGAATGGACGAAATGAAGATAGTGTGTTATGTCTTTAATATTACCCCGGAAATTAAATCTGGCTCACAGGCAGGGGTAAGAGGCGAGAGGGCTTTGGGCAGGGGCGAGTACTGAATGGGTGAGAGCTTTGGGGGAAGGGTTAGGGGCGGAGGGGGAGGGCAGGGCCAGTTTCACAGCCTAGATCACAGTGAAGAGGGCACATAGGGCCAGATTTAATTTCCGGGGTAATACTGAAAAAAAATGGTCTCTGTATTTCTCTGTTTTTCGGAATGTCAAGTTGTGAATCTTCTGGCCTCATATTTGAGAAAGGATGCATCACGATCTGGAATAATACTTAACTATTGATTTGGTAACGAAATTGAGTTATTAATGCTGTTCTCAAGGAAGTATTTATAATAAGAGAAAGAATTGCCTGTATAATCAAATGTTGGAATTTGGTTATCAGTCTAAGCGGGGAAAAGTCAGGCAAACTACCGGCCCTGGTATCTTCTCACAATGAATCGCCATTAAAATATGGAAGAAGAATCCGACATTTTATTAAACGGGTAATATGAATGATAAAGGAAGAGAAGTTGATCCTAAGTGAAGTTGAATTATATGCAATTTTTGCAGATAACTGAACAATATAATGATTTCACTGGCGGTCTGGACTGGACACCTGTCTTTCGGAGAACCGGCGACCTGTCTCCTGCCATAAGCCTCGCCACTGTATTCCTGGAAACCCGGCCGCCGCATGACTGGCGACCTGTCTCCCGGCAGTGGCTTCGTCTCTAAGGCATGGACACCCGATTGAGGAAGAGAAAGCGGGTCTTCACAACAATGCATGGGTGGGGGGGGCAGCGCCTGCGGGCGTTTAGATTGACACATCTGGCCGTCTAGAGTAAGATTTCAAGAATCTTAGGGGCTTGGGAGGCTCGTTTTGGAAGCTCGCTACATCTTCCATACCTTGAGGGCGCGTGGTTACGACCAGGTGCCAGGCATGAGCTATGTTGCAGGAGTTACGACCCTCAAGCTTATTCCTCAACCTCGTCTCGTCAAGTGTCCTGTCTGTGGTTCTCCTGACG
>JAISFP010000539.1 GCA_031263525.1 Deltaproteobacteria bacterium
TCATGCAGCCCCCGTGCCCGCCGCGACCCCGCTGCCACCGCTTCAGGCAGTCTCTGAGGTCGCCGCGACCCCGCTGGCCCAGGTTCCTCCGGAAGATGAGGCCGCCGCGACCCCGCAGGCCCGGGTTCCGCCGGAAGCTGAGGCCGCCCCGACTCCGCTGGCCCAGGTTCAGGCAGGGTCTGAAGTCGCCCAGACTCAGCAGGCCCAGGTTCCGCCGGAAGCTGAGGCCACCCCGACACCGCTGGTCCAGGTTCCGGCAAGGTCTGAGGTCGCCCAGACTCCGCAAGCCCAGGTTCTGGCAGGGTCTGAGGTCGCCCAGACCCCGCAGGCCCATGCCCCTTCACCAAGTGTCCAGGACGAGGCTCCCCGGACCCCGACCTCTTCAGAGGCAGCCGGACCCCCCTCCGCACCGGAACCGACCGCGACAAAGCCGCCCTTCTCACTGGGCATGAAGTTCGTCCTCATCCCTGCAGGCACCTTTTCGATGGGTTCTCCCGAAGGCCGCCCCTTCTCCTTCAGGGACGAGATGCCAGTCCATCAGGTGAAGGTCACCAGGCCCTTCTACCTGGGCGTCTGCGAGGTCACCCAGGAGCAATGGACCAGCGTCATGGGCTCCAACCCCAGCGAGACCAGGATTCCGGGGGCACCCGTCGAGTCGGTGAGCTATGACGAGGCGCTGGCCTTCATCGCGGAGCTGAACCGTCTTGAGGGCACCATGAGGTACCGCCTGCCCACGGAGGCGGAGTGGGAGAAGGCTCTCCGGGGAGGAACGGACACCGACTATTTCTTCGGGGACGCTCCCGAGGAGCTGTCCAGGTACGCCTGGCACCGTGGGAACTCCGGAGGCAGGATCCGCCCTGCGGGGCAGCTGCTCCCCAACCCGCACGGACTTTTCGACATCCTGGGAAACGTCTTCGAGTGGACGGCGGACGCATACGGCGAGTTCTACTACGAGGCCAGCCCGATGGTGGACCCGGCGGGCCCCCTGGCCCAGGACGGCAGGGCAATCCGCTCTGTCAGGGGATGCGCCTTCGACATGGACTACTTCCACTGCCGCTCCTCCGACCGGGGCAACCTGACTCCCCAGGAGAAGCTTCCCAACCAGGGCTTCAGGATAGCCTACACGGCCCAGTAGCACCGGACGACGCCGGCAGCCTCCGGAAGACACGCCTGACGGAGCGGCTACCCATCCGCCTGGCCCAGGCAAATGTCTCAGCCAAACGCAGGCTTGACGCGCAACCTGCTGAAATTCCCTGGAAATGCCTGAGATAACACGTCCTGCCGGGATTCCCTGAAGCTCCCAGGATTCCCTAATTCCCAGGGATTTCCTGGATTCCCAGGAATTAACGGAGATTCCCTGAGATTCGCGGTGATTCCCTGAAGCTCATCGGAGTTCACCGAAGTCCCGGTCTCCCCGGTTCCAACAGATTTCATGTTCGTATCCCTTCACGGGTAGGTCGCCCTGGCCACGGAGGTAGCCTGTCCTGGAGCTGGAGGAAGACTGCTCTGGATCTGAAGGAAGGCCGGCCTGACTCTGTAGGAAAGCCGTCCGGGCCCCGGAGGAAGGCCGGCCTGACTCTGGAGGAAAGCCGTCCGGGCCCCGGAGGAAGGCCGTCCGGGCCACGGAGGAACGCCGTCCGGGCCACGGAGGAAGGCCGCCCGGGTCCCGGAGGAAAGCCGTCTTGCACCAGGAATGAGGAAGAGCTGGGTCCTGTAGTAGGTTCCCCTGCTTTCGTCTGTGAACAGATACCCATGTTCTTCCCCGAACTCCATAAGTTTTCTTGAAACCGTGCAATAATCTGATGCTTTGCTTCACGAATTGGAAATATTATCTTAAAATATTGTCATATTATAGCCATATGAACCCAATTTAAAGAGAAATTCACAACCTGCCTAAATTTTTTCCATATTTTGTGACAGCGATGCCTTTCATCTCTCAGACAAATGGCAACACCCTGTAAGTTCTCTTGTGGAACCATCACAGGCCCATGATCTTGAGCAACTTGAAAATTGAGAAACCGGCAGTCGGAATTTCGGAAAACAAGTTGCCAATCCAATGCTTTGCTTCATGTTTTTCGGATAAAACTTTGAAAATTAGACATTTATTCTGGGTCATCTGAATTAATTTCCTGTCGACTTGATCAAAAACATAAAATGATGCCATATTTTGACAAAACCTTAACGCCGCCCCCACGGAAGAACTGACTCCTCGTAGCCCGGAAGAACAGACTCCTCGAGCCCGGAAGAACAGATTCCCCGCGAGCAGAAGCAGCTGTTGC
Source organism: Deltaproteobacteria bacterium (assembly GCA_031263525.1). Taxonomy (GTDB): domain Bacteria; phylum Desulfobacterota; class Desulfarculia; order Adiutricales; family Adiutricaceae; genus JAIRZX01. The sequence goes on from JAISFP010000539.1 coordinate 2,280, forward strand.
GCGATTGAACTCGGGCTTCCCAAAATGCATAGCCGGGGAGGAAGTCCTCGCTCAGAAGTGACAATTTCAAGCAATGCTGCCGTTACTGGCTATAATTCATTGATAAAGATTGCTTTTTGAATTGCCTACAAATAACTACTTCTCCTGCGACGCGTCCTCGAACAATAATGATACTGTCTTCAGATATCTACAGCATTTTGAAGATATTACATTAAATTAAGGATGATTGCTGTGCAATAAATTGGTCGGGAAGATTCTTGCATAGGCCCCATCTCCTCGACCATTTAAGTCATCGAGATGTTGCCGGGGCAGCCTCCTGCGGTCTTACTGTCAGGTTAATCTGGGCAGCATCATCACTTTCCAGTTCTTGGTGATGTATAAGTTGGCAGGTTGAATGAGTCATGGGGACGAGAGCGGCAGGCTAGACGGCAAGTGAGTGGGAGGCAGACGAAGGTATGTGTTGCAGGCCGCGAGAACTGGCGGGCCAGGAATCCCGTGAACTGAGATGCGCTAAATGTTGATAAGTAGCATTCTAGTTTCCACCGCCAAATGGATACATTTTGCACATGGACGGATATGAAGTGTTTCCGTTCGCGGGTCGGCAGACATGTTTCCGATTGTGGCCTTCCGGTTGGGGGAATGGATAATGGGCGGAACGCGAAACAAGGCGGCTGGTCGATGGGGCTTTCTCTGATCTGGCTGACTCAGGCAATATAAAATGCGTATCTGTCCACAGACGTAGCCTGGCGAAACAGCAGCAGGAACCAGAGCATCCTCATGCCTGGTCCAGAACCCCCCTTCTCGTGGTACTGAGCGGCTTTCCTGCCGGTCAAGTACAGGCTCTCTCCCTGGGCCAGGGCGACCTCGTGAAGAGATATTACCCGTTTAATTAAATGTCGGAATTTTGGCTGTCAGCCTATGGGTGGAAAGACTGGGAAACAGCCCCGTCCTGCTATCTCCTCGTCATGGTTCGCTCTAAAACATGGAAGAAGATTCCGACATTTAATTAAACGGGTAATACTAAAATGCTGCGGAAGGAAGCGGTGACAAGTCGAAGTGAAAAAGCAGGCGCGGGACGAGACATGGTGTGAAAACCGGGAACAATTCGACACCAGACATTCCGCCATTAAATTCCAGCTCCATAACTTGACAGAGGCTGGGGTGACACGACGGATGAACGGGAACGTTCAGACGAGAAGTATGGAGCTTCCCTCTCCCTCACGCCATACGATCTTCTTAAACCTCACCATAAAGTCTGAAGTGCCGTAAACGGCCACGGCAGCCGCATATACGTCGACACCATCTGCGAGATATTTCTTGGCATAATTTATATTAATTATCTGTACGAAGGCGGCAGATATCATCTTATCGAGACGATCGTTTACGTACTCGCTACGCTCGCCGATGACGATTGTTTCACCGTCAAGGGAAACGTCCGATCCCTTATGAGCCGGATCAGCTTTCTCATGCTTTATCTCTAAAGCGACCCATCCGTTTCCGGAAACCTGGACAGCCAAATCGGACCTGCCTATGTCCGAAAACGATTCATGTATTGCCAGTTTATTGCCAAATTCAAGAAGTAGCTGAAGCATGGACCTGAAAAAAAACTCATTTAGGATAAACGAGCCAATATGCACGCCATTGATGTCAGTGCTGTCAGAACTGGCTTGAATGACAGGACCGCGCTGTATGATGCCGGCAAAGATGCTAGACAGGAAAAGTTCACATTTGTCCTCGTCACGGGTCGCGAAAGCGTCCAGAAACTGAAGATATTTTTTATTTAGATAATGAGGGGAATTTAGAATATTCCTTGCAGGAACGAGCAGGAGCGTTAGGAGCTCAAGTCTGATAGAGTCCCTGACTTCTTTGTTGGGAATCTTCAGGTGATACTCCATGGAGTCTCCTGATTCGGTGATGTCGCAGACAGTGAGATATCCTGCCTGCATGAGGAGTACGGTATCGTTCATGCCATTCAAGGACATTTCTGGCAACGAGTCATTGAATGAAAGATCATTGGAAAACACCATTAAGTAATCGTTACCATTCTGCGACAGACGGCTAGTGAGAAGAGAGGGACCAGTCTTATACCAATAGTTTTCTAATCTTTGCTTCATGAAAAATTTCATCACGGAATAAGGGTTGAGAACATCGGACTCTTTGTCCCAGGTGTAACCATTATACCAGTCTTTCACGATATTAAGCAGATCGGCAACAGACGAACCCGTGCCAAGCTGTCCATTATTGATTAATGCTGAAAGTGTCGGAACCAAATATTTAGAAAACGAATTTTTAATCTCGTCAATAGATAAACCACAAATTTTTGTGAATTTGGTTTCCAGAGTGATGTCCCAGGCAGTGTTCAATGCTGAGAAAAGAGACAGCTCCCTGAATTTGGTAACGCCAGTTATTAAAACAAATCTGAAAAAATTAGAACAGCTTTTCAAAGTTGAAAAAAAATTGCGGAGATTAAGTCTAATTTTGCTATGGTTATCTGGATTTTCAATTTCGCTGATCAGAGGATAATCGTTCTCGTCAATGAGCACGACAACGTTTCCGAGATCAACTACGGACGAATCTTTTCCGCTCTCAAGCCATTCCGTCTTGTGCCTAAGAGACAATTTCAGGATAAGCTCTGCCAAGGCACTGGACGAAACTGTGGCATTTAGGATTATCTGATGCCTTAAAGCTTCTCTCTCGACGACGGAGAACAAGCTGGCTTCCAAAATTTCTGGAGAGTCAGACCGTGAGGAGTTTAGCGAGATACGAATGACGGGGAAGGCGTCCCTGGTGTCTCCCATAAGATTATTACGCTTCCGGATAAATATTAGAAAATGTTGAAATCTTTTCCTACATTATGGGAGCGAGTTATAGCGAAGAGATACCGGATATAGGGTCTTGCGCTGATTTCTCACCCCTGAAACGATAGCCAAAATTACAACATTTAACCGAACTCGTAATATCTATGGCCAGGCCGGAAAAGAGTTCCCGCCTGCCCTCGAATACCTTTTGCACCGTGTCCAGCAACAGGGTTTTTCCGAACCTCCTCGGCCGCGAAAGAAAGTAAGGCACAGAAGACCAGGGATTGGAAATCAGCATGTGAATTAGCTCAGTCTTATCAACATATACGCCATTCCTTTGTATAATCCTTAAGAAGCTCTCCTCGCCAACGCCAAACCGATACTCGTCAGAGCTGTTCTCAGTCACGATCGGACCTCCTCCATCAAGGCCTTACGTTAAGGCTTGGGCACCGCAAAATAATCCAAACATTTAGCTTTGCCACAAAAACGCAGCAGTTAGCAACCTTTTGCCGATTACACTGGTGCAACTCGCCATGATGCAGTTTCGGAGCAAATTCCAGCAAGCATGCCATGATTAAGGTGTCATAAGCGTGTCGGGATGATTCTCCATAGGCCCCATCTCCTCGGTCATTATAGTCATCTAATGTTGCAGGCTTTGCATCCTGCGATTCAACTGTCAAGATTTATTGACAATTTCAGAATTTTCCAGTTCATGGTGATGTCTAAGTTGGCAACATAAACGAGCCATGGGACGGAGAGCGGCAGGCCTGACGTCGAGTGAGTGGGAGGCGGACGAAGGTATGTGTGGCTTGTCACGAGATACGCCTGGCCAGGAGTCAAGGGGAAGGGGACATGTCGTGTGTTGGCGAGCAGGCGACTGACGACTGCCACCGCCAGTTGGCGAGCAGGCGACTGACTGCCACTGCCAGACGTATGCCTTTACACGTGAACGGATGTGAAGTGTTTCCGTTTAGCGAGCCGGCAGACTGTTGCGACAGTGGCCTTGCTGGTTGGGGGGATGGAGAAGGGGCGGGAGCCGGAAGCTGGGCGGGCTGGTCGATGGTTGGCAATTGGTAAGTTTCCAGGTGATGGCCGGATAGGATGGAGCTCAGAGGGGGCCGGATACCGGGCATGCCTGGCCATGTCAATAGCCAACACGCTAAGTCTGGCATGGCGGTTAGACATTGTTAGCGATTATTCATTAATGTCAACCGTTCATGCACTTTCTCCGTATATAATGAGCGGCGCTTTGTGTTAATGAAGTCTCCTTGAAATTGTGGCAATAGCGAAGGACAACAGAAGATATGGCGGCAAAATTAAATGAGGGAGATAGGCATGGCCTGATTTTCGCAAGGAGCCCGAATGGTTGCTTTATTTTTTAACCGCCCACTCCAGGTCGGCAACGGCAAGCCAGCAAGGGCGCTGATGTCCTTGCCAACATCCAGGCGGGTTTATTGCCGCCGTTTTTCACCATCACGAGGAAGTCTGAATATATATTGACGCCCTGGAAGCGGCTGAACATGGCAATCTTAACCTATGGCAATCTTTTCCTTTGGCGCGGGACCTTTCCGGACTGGTGTGGCGAAGACACGGGAGTGCATCGAGTTCGCCTTCTGAAACTTCGGCAATATGGACGCCAGCGACATGACTGACGAGTTAAATAGAATATCGCAAGTCACTGGATCCCATGAAAATTTTGATGCGAAAGGCTGTTAAAGAGGCTCATGACAAGTTGCATTCCCCAGGGTTTCCTGACGTCGCATCTGATAAGATCTGCAAAGATTATGCAGAGATTTTACGGACGGGCATAAAGTTTGAGCCAAAAGTATTTACGCCATATATTTACCGCAAGTCGAGGCGTACCCTCTGAAACTCTTGGTCCGTAGCCTTTACGGACTGTTCGCGGAAAAGGCCGGGGATTTCATATTTTTTGAAAAATCAATTCATTCCCTGGGATTCTGGCCATTGCCGCGTTTGACATCATCCGGTGTTCCTGGTAAAATATTTTATTTTGGATTTTATCAATTGCTCATTTCTAGCCGTCTAGCCGCAGTTCAGCCAGCCGCTCGTTGACTTCTTTGCCATCTCCCCAGCATCAGGCATAAGGCAGTATCAGGGCTGATTAAGTGTGACAACGATATTGAAAGCCGAAGACGAACTGTCGATTTTCTGGGGCTAACTTCCTCTCGCCGCCCTTTACAAAATTACGGGCGGACGCGGGCTTTGGGGGTTCGCGTACTGCCTTGCCTGTCTCGATTCCGGAGGGCCTCCCGTCTCCTTGTCGTTGCCCCTGTCCCCGGAAATGCATGACCAGCTGATATCGACCAATTTCTTCTAGAATTTACTGCCTGAAGGGTACGCGTTTGGCTTGTTCCATCTCCTAAAGCACTTGCCTCCAGCCTATGCCTTCAGCTTCCTGTCCATATACGGGCGGGAATGTGCCGGGTCCTTGAACGTGCTGCCTTTCGGGGAATCATCCTAGGAATCGCCGGCGAAGTACATGGACGTCACCGACATGGCGATCGGCCAGCTCTCGCTGCCGCCGAGGAAACGCAAGAACCTGATCGCGGCGACGAATTCCAATGTCACGCTGGCGGGGGCCCAGAACAAGCTGCCGGGCGTTCTGGAAGGCAATCGCCTTCTTGTCCCCGCTAACGGATCGATTTCATCCACGACACATGTCATCAAGGCTCCTTCCGCCGTGCTGCCCGACCTGCAGTACAACGAGGCTTTCTGCATGGATCTTGCACGGGCAGCAGGACTGCCGGTACAGAAAACCGAAATCATGGAGATCGGCGGAACTGACGTGCTTGCCGTTGAAAGGTACGACAGGCATGTCCGCGACGGCTCGGTCCGCCGTCTGCACCAGGAGGATTTCTGTCAGGCACTGGGCCTTTACAGCCAGCAGAAGTACGAACAACGTCAAGGTCCTGGTTTTTCGGCTTGTCAGGGGGTTGTCGGACGATGCTCCGACGCCGTAGGGGATACCGGGAATTTCACCAAGTCGCCAGTATTAAATCTTGTCGTCGGAAAAGGGGGGACGCCCACGGCAAGAACTTCTCGATTCTTTACTAATAGCCACCGGAACTCGGCGAACATGGAGAAGGATTCGGCCTGGCACCTTTCTACGACATCATATCCACGTTGCCGCATTCCGAAAGCGGCGTTGATACGTCAATGGCCATGCGGTACGGGAAGTCTTTCGATCCGTATCGGATGAATTCCGCAAGTTTCAGAATGCTGACGAAGGATCTTGGCATCGAAGTCCACAGGTTCAAGGATTTTTCCGAGGACATGATCGAATCGATCCGCAGGAACGCTCCGGTCATCGCTGCGGAACATGGACTTCGTTTCCCATCCGTGGATATTTACGGAAAAATGCTCAAGACAATCGAAAGGCAAATCGCCGTTCTTTACAGGACGCTTGAAAACATAAGGACAGACAAAACAACGAGGCCGAACAGGCGGAATCACTGGCCGCGATAGGCAGTCGAGGCCCGACAATTTCCAGATCCAGCAGTTATCCCGAAGTCGGGATACCTGTTTTCTCCACAAGAATAACTGTCTATGCAGAATCAGCCGACTCGCCGCTCCTGCCTTGCTCTTTTGAAAGAAGGACCAACGAAACTCATTTGAACACTGACTGGCTGCCTGCTATGCCTGACACGCTCAAGCGGGTCAGAGGCACCGTCCGACGAAGCTGAGGTGACGGCCATGTCGAACATCAGAGCCCGTCAGCTCCCGAACCCGCCCCTGGCCCCTGCCTGCTGACTGGAGCATCGAACCCCATGGCGCATCAGCACTTGTTCGCTCCAGACGAACTTCAACTGGCACTGAGGCTACAGGGCATGGACCCGGCTGTGCCCGAAGTCGACTTGGCCAGGTGCCGGCTGGGCTCGAAGCCGACGGAGCCAGGAGCCGACGGAGCCAGGCGCAGGCTGGGTTCGAAGCTGGCGGTGCCCGCAGCTGACGGAGCTCTGAGCCGAGATGACTCGGACCAGGCTGGGTTCTAGGCTGACGGGGCCCGGAGCTGACGGAGCTCTGAGCCGACATGATTCGGAGCCGACGGAGCCCGGAGCAGGCTGGGTTCGATACTGACGGGGCCCGGAGCTGACGGAGCTCTGAGCCGACATGATTCGGAGCCGACGGGGCACAGCCCATCGCGGGTGCCGCTCCTGACTAACGCAGGGTTTTGTAAAGTATGATTTTGAGATATAATTAGGTTGCTTTACTCCACGCCGCAATGGTCTTGCGACCCTTGAAGTATCCTGGACACCGTGCCCGGAAACGTTTCCGGATCTCCCGAGTCATCCGGCACCTGGAGGGACCCTCAGGGTCAGCCTTGCCCCGCTAAAGATATTTCCCCCTTCCGGGCCTTCCAGGCCCCAGCAATGTCCCTTCCCCCACACGGGCACTCCAGGCCCCAGCAATGCCCCTTCCCCCTGACGTGCTCTACGGCCCCATCAAAGCCCCTGCCCCCTCACTGGCCCTCCAGCCTCCAGCAAAGAACCCTCCCATTCCATGCCTGCCGAGCTCCGGCACAGCCATTTCCCTCTCACGGGCCTCGGGCCATCCGGCAGAGCCCCTTGCCTTCCTCTCCCGGGCCCGCCAGGCCCCGTCAGAAGCCCGCCTGTCTCCGAGGAACGCCAGGCCCCGTCAGAAGCTCGCCTGTCTCCGGGGAACGCCAGGCCCCGGCAGAAGCCCGTCCGTCTCCTGGGAACGCCAGGCCCCGGCAGAAGCCCGTCCTTCTCCGGGGAACGCCAGGCCCCGGCAAAGATCTTCCACTCTCAGGGGCGCGCCAGGCCCCGACAAAGATCTTCCGCTCTCCGGGGCGCCCCAGGCGCCCGCGGAGACGTCCCTCTCCCGGGCCTGCCAGGCACCCGCGGAAACGTCCCTCTCCCGGGCCTGCCAGGCACCTGCGGAGACATCCCGGCCCCCAACAGGCCATCCCCCCGCCCGCGCCGGCCCTACGGCTGGCCGGCTTCCCCAAAGGCACGGCTACCTCGTGACATACGCAAGCACCTTCACGGCGGCGTCCCGGCGCCGCGGCCCGGCTGACGCGTGAGCGCGGCCAAGGCGCCCCGCGAGGCGGGGATAGAGCTGGGCAGGATCTACTGCTGCTTCTGCGTGGTGCTCATACACCTGAGCTCCTTCTACCCTTCCCAGCCGGACGTTTCCTGGGCCTGGTCGCTCGCCAAGTGCGCCGCAACCCCGGTCTTCTTCCTCATCGCCGGCTTCTTCTTCGTGGCGGACAAGCCGTTTTCCATGTACATGCAGCGCATCACGGCGAGGGTGATGATACCCCTGGCCGTGGTGATGCTGCTCATCGCGCAGCTCACGCCCTGGCTGTCGAGCCAGGGAAGCCTCGCCGACTCCCTGAAGGGCCTGAACTTCACGAACTTCCTCCTGGTGGGGAGGATATTCGTGACCACCTGGCCCTACGAGTACGTGCAGGGCTACAACCCCTTCCTGTCCGTGTGGTTCAGCTTCGCGCTCTTCCTCTGCTACCTCTTCATCCCGTTCCTGAAGATGGTCTGCGCGGACTCCCCGTCCGCGAGGAAGCTGAAGCGCTACGTCCTCTGGGGCGGGGCGGTCTTCTTCGTCCTCAGGGTCACCCTCCGCGACACCTTCACCTCAAGCTTCACCTTCCAGCACCTGGACTGGTGGATTTCCCAGAAGCCCTTCTACTGGCTGTGGCTCATGACCCTGGGCCACGAGATCAGGGTCGTCTGGGACACCCCGGGGGTAAGGGAGAAGTGGCGGAGGAAAGTCATGTGGGGCAGCCTCGCCGCCTACCTGCTGGGCGGAACCGCGCTCTTCTTCGCCACCATGGCCTGGAACGTGGCCCCTGACGGCCAGTCGAACCAGATCTACTTCAACCGGGAGTTCGCGCCTTACCTCGTGGCCCAGCTGGGCATGTTCCTCTTCTTCGTGTCCCTGGACCCCGGCAGGGGGCTGTGCTCGAAGGCCATACTGTTCGTAGCGGACAAAACTTTCTACACATACATCATCCACGAGGCCGTCTACCACAAGCTCCTGGCAGTCACCGGCTACGACATCACCCGACTCAGGGGCTACCTGTTCTTCGGGGTCCTCACCTTCGCCGTGTCCACCTGCCTGGCGGTCCCGATGAAGAGGATCGAGAGGGCAGTCACGGCCTTCATCGGCACCCGGAGGAAGAAGGCAGCGGCGCTGTCCGGACCGGCCTGACGGTTAAAGGCCCCGTCCTGACCGGGGAAGGGAGGCCGGATCCCCCTGAGAGCCGGAAGGCCGGAAGATGGCTCTGCCCTGGAATTGCTTCGTTGTTGCTATGCCACTGCCATGACATTTCCATGGCATAACGATGGCATTGCTATGGCATTACTATGCCATTGTAACGGCTCTGTCCTTGCATTGCTATGACATTGTCATGGCATTGCTATGGCATTGTCATGGCTCTGCTCTAACATAGCCATGACGTTGCCAATGGCATTGCAATGGCTCTGCCCTGACATAGGCTATGACATTGCAAATGGCTCTGCCCTGGCGTTGCTATGGCTCAACCCTGGCATTGCAATGGCATTGTTATGGCTCTGCCCTGGCATTGCTATGGCTCAACCCTGGCATTGCAATGGCATTGTTATGGCTCTGCCCTGGCTTTGCTATGGCTCAACCCTGGCATTGCAATGGCATTGTTATGGCTCTGCACTGGCGTTGCTATGGCTCAACCCTGGCATTGCAATGGCATTGTTATGGCTCTGCCCTGGCATTGCAATGGCTCTGCCCTGGCATGGCAATGGCTCTGCCCTGGCATGGCAGAGTTCTGACTGGTCCGGAAAGATGGTCATTCTCGTCGAGCCTCGCTCCCGGCATTTGGCAACAGTGCCGGACAAATCGCCTGTCCTCTCGTGCCGGCCAGGACGGCACGGCCTGGAGGCAAGGCTGTCTAGCGGCCGACCGGATGACACCTCGTCTCTGCCCGGACAGAAACCGTGGCCGACTGGGCATCAGGACAGGCCGCGTGTTTCTGACGGGACATGCCCCGCTGCCGGCCCGGGGTGCCCGCCCCGGCCGGAAGGCGGGCAGGCGGACGTCCTGGCGGCGCTACCCCTTGAGCCCGGCCTTGAGGCCCGTCATCCTCCCGCTGGTGCGGCCTCAGGGGGAGCCTGCTGGTTCAGCATCGGGGGGAGCCGGCTAGTACAGCCGCAACGGCAGCGTGTGGACCTTGCCGTCCGGGGCGGTCATGGTGAGGTTCAGGAGCCTCCCGTTCCCCATGGGCAGATCCATGGACAGGGTGTTCGAGCCGGGTCCGGCGCTCACGGAGGCCTTGAAGAGCTCCGTCTCGGCAGGCTCGCCTGGATCCATCAGGCTGAAGGAGGCCCGGCCCCCCTCCTTCAGGAAGTAGGGCACGGTGTAGAGCCCGCTGTCCGGGTGGCGGCGGATGACGTGGGCGTCGTCGCGGTACTTTGCGCCCCGGAGAAGCCGGGTCACGACCGCCTCGGGGAATCCGTCCTGGAGCTTCGGCGGGAAGAAGCCCAGGCGGTCCAGGCCCTCGCGGATCTCCGTGTTCGCCATGAAGAGCCGCCAGGGGAGCCCGGAGCGGTAATTCTCTATCATGACGACTATGGGGAGCTGGTCGATGGCCAGGTAGTGGGGGCTCACCCAGTCGTCCTTGAGGCTCACGGAGTCGCGCGGCCCGAACCAGCTCCAGACCAGGTCCTTGAGCCTGGTGGAGAGGAACGAGAGCACCTCCATGGAGTAGTGGGGCGTGTAGGGCATGGACGACAGCGCGGCGGTGGGGGCGAGGATGCCCTGGTCGTTCAGCGGCGAGAAGACACCGTAGCCAGCATCCGGCTTCTGGCTCGCGGTGAGCCCCCAGAAGCCCTCGGAGTAGCGGTTGGCCCTCGGGGCATGCACCGTGCAGTATTCCCTGTTGGACAGCGTCTGCTTCACGTTCCTGATGAAGTAGCCGCTGGGCACGGCCTTGTCCGCCATGCGGCGGGGATCCAGGCCCAGGAAGGAGTAGTGCGCGGTGAAAAGCGGGCCGCCGCCCGGGGGCGCCCCCTCTATCTGATAGCCGAAGAGAGCCCTCTTGCGGTAGTTCGGGCTCTGGTACCAGAAATTGAAGGTCTTGGGATCGATGGGGTGGGTGGGTGAGGCGGCGGCGAGCACGTAGGCGATGAGGGCCTCGTTGTAGCCCTTGACCCTGAGCCCCAGGAATCCCCGTCTGGGCGACCAGTGCCAGAAGATGCCCGCGTTCTGGTTGTCAGTGAAGAACTGCCAGTCCACGGCCTCCCAGATCTTCGTCGCCTGGGTCCGGAACTCCTCCTCGGCGCCGGGCCCGTTGAAATAGCCTCGGGCCATGAGAAGCCCCTGGACGAGGAAGGCTGTCTCCACCACGTCTATGACGTCACTCCCGTCCTCGAAGTCGAAGGGCTCGCCGGTCTTCCCGTTCATCCAGTGGGGGAAGGCGCCGTGCCATTCCGGCTTGGACGCCCGGATGAGGTAGCCGGTGATCTTCAGGAGCCTCTCCACCGCCTGCTCCCGGTTTACCCAGCCACGGTCGGTGGCCACCACCAGGGCGGCTATGCCGAAGCCGGTGCCTGCCATGGTCACCGGCCTGATCTCCCAGCCGAAGTCGGCCTCGTAGGCCGTCCCGGAGTCAGGGTCCCCGAACTCCCAGAAGTACCTGAAGGCCTGGCTCTGGATGGAGTCCAGGGCCTCGCGGTCCAGCAGGAGCGCGCGGTCGGTCTCTGCCGAGGCGGGCGGGACCGCAAGGAGGACGCCCGCGACCAGGGCCAGGAGGGCGGCCGCCAGGGGAGAGGGAGCCCGGCACGTGCCCGGAGCGCGGGTGCCGGCCGACGCGTTCCGGGCGGGGGGGGTGGCATGGGCAGAGGGCGAGACGAGCGCCGCAGGCGTTAGAGGCACCCGTGTCGAGACCGGGCAGGAGGCGGCGGCGAAGTCGGGTAAACAGGCGCTGTGCGGGGGAATGGACGCGAAGGCGGTTCTGGACATGGGTCCGCAGTTGGCGCAAGGCCGGAAAGAGTTTCTCGGTGATGCCGGCCGCACGGCCGGGCACGGGATGCCCGGGCTCGCCGGCGCGGCGGGAGGGCCCGCGATGCCGGTCTTCACGGGCCTTAAGGGTGAGGTGCGGGGAGCCGTCCGGCTCTCGCCGGCCCTGAATATCGGCGTTATATGTTATCGCTGGCAAATATGCAAGCCTGGAGGGACTGCGCTGGCGTTGCGGCCAGACGGCTAAGTTAGCTGGCTGCGGCCGCGTCAGGTCAGGAAGCTCCAGGATGGCAAGGAAGGCGGGGTTGCGGCGAGAAACAATTGCGGAAACAGGAAGCGGAAGGACAGGCGGGGAAGTCGGCGGCGAGAAGCAGGCGGAAATACAGGAAGGTGAAGAGAGGCAGGCTGAGCAGGAAGGAGGAAGGGCAGGGAAGGGAGTACGGCTGCAAAAAGCTGGCTGTACCGTCGGGAGGAGCGGCGGGGCAGGCTGAGCAGGGAGGCGGAAGGGCAGCGAGGGGAAGAAAGGCCGGCGGAGCGGGGGAGGCAGAGACAGAGTGAGAGTGGGAGGGAGATGGAGTGGAGGGTTGGATGCCGATGGAGACATACGGGAAGGCGTGGAAGTTGGCAGTCGCAAAAGTGTTGCAGGGGGAGAGTTGGCAGCCATTCATGAGGCCGCTGGCAGGCAAGTTGGCAGCCTTGCGGGGAAAGGTCTTGGCTTGCTGGCCGGGATTCAGTCAGGGCGGGGGAGCCTGATACTAGAAAAAGTGACATCCTGGAGTTTGGCTGGTGCTGACAGGGCCCAACAACATAGGCCCGTGATGGACCGCAGTCGGCGGTGGATGCCTGACCCACCGGAGGGGCCCGCAGGCGGGGAAGGGCGGCTACCGGACTGGAGGAGCCTGCGGGCGGGGGAGGGCGGCTGCCGGACCGGAGGGGCATGCGGGCGGGGGAGGGCGGCTGCCGGAGCGGAGGGGCCCACGGGCGGGGGAGGGCGGCTGCCGGACCGGGGACTGGAGAGCTGCGGCACCTGGGTGGCTACCGCCACATCCAGACCATCGGGACATCAGGCGAGGGGCGTGTCGCAAAGTACACTTCTATCGCCTCGAACATGTCCGTGCCGGACTTGAAGCCAGTGGCCTTCAGGCCCCTCTTGATGAGGACGGAAGTGGCGGCCTCGACGGCACCCAGCCAGGTGCCAGGCTCGGGCACGAGCTCGGCCGCCACGTGCAGGGTCACGCGGGGCTGGGTCGCCAGCCACTTGATCCTGGCACCGGTCACGGAACAGCCCTCCACTATCACGTGGTGCTCCAGGCTCTCGGAGGACCTCCTGATGAGCCTCTCCAGGAAGGCCAGGAGCCGGTCGGACCCCCTCGCCGCAGGGGAGCTGCGGCCCCTGGGCGAGCGGGCGGTCTCCAGATCCTCCAGGAGCGTGCGGCGCCGCGGGGGGCGGACGTTGCGGCCCACTGGCCTTCCGACCTGGTTGCCGGGATCCCACTTGGCGACCGGCCTCACGCCGTGCGGCCCGTGGAGGGAGAGGACCAGGGCGTTGTCCGGGCCGTCGGCGAAGAGGCCGGTCACGTCCGCCACGCTGAAGGAGTGCAGGGGGTCCAGCTCGGAGCGGTGGCGGCGGCGCCTCTCCAGGCGTATGCCCTTGGCCCGGAGGAAGTCCCAGACCCGGTTCTTGGCAATCCCCATGGCGCTCGACAGGGAGTCGGCGTCCCAGAACTCCTTGCCCGGCGGGGGGGGCTTCTCGAGGAGCTCCTCCAGGGCGTCCAGGATCATGTCCTGGCGGTACTTGATGGGCTGGCCGGGCCTGGGGTCGTCGAAGAGCCCGTCCGGGCCCTTGGCGATGAAGCGGTTCCGCCACTTGGCGGGCGTCTTGTTGTTGATGCTGAAAAGCTCGGCTATGTCGGTGTCGTGGAGCCCCTCGATGCACTTGATGACGATTTCGGCCCTGAAAGTGAGCCTCGTGTCCGGGGAGTCCCCGGAGGCCCAGCGCTTCAGGATAGCCAGATCCTTCTCCGAGCAGGTGGGGCGGACGGAGCGTCTTGACACGGTTTCACCTCGATTGTCGCCTGCGCGGCTGACCCCTCGACCCCGTCTGCCAATCTGCATGCCTGACTGACTGCCATCCAGCCCGCTCTCCTGTCTTCCAAACCGCTATCCTGCCGACCGGCCGGCTGACGGCAGGACAGAAAAAACGGCAGGCCGGCATGGCCGGAGGGCAGCCGGCCGGCAGATCCGGAAGGGGGAAGGCCGGCGGGCCGGGAGACGGCGGGCCGGCAGCTCCGGAGTGCGGCGGGCCGGCATGGCCGGAGGGCTACCGACAGGCCTGGCGGACGGAAAGGCAGGAAGTTTGTGCGGACCTCCAGCAGATTTGGAAGGGAGAGGTTGCCTTACGAACTAGATGAAGGGTGTCGGATGAAAATGCGTTTGAGATGTTGCGGCCGGCCGTGAAGTGCCCGTCCCGTCAATGGCCGCGGGAAGTTTCAGAGGCGATGTCCCTCGCTCGCTGCTGAGGCTCGCCGTCACCGGGCGGCACGGGCAGGGACCGGCCCGGGTCCGGGACTTGGGAGACCCGGTTCCGGGCGCACAGTCTGGACTGGCGGATGGCCCGTCCGGTCACGGCGACCGAGCAGGCCGTTTGAAGCGGCAGGATCGGCACGTCACGGCGACCGAACTGGCCGGTTTTGGCGGCTGGACTGGCCGATCACGGCGAGCGTCATGGTCAAGCGTGGAGCCAACAAGCCTGCAAGGACCCGAAGAAGATGACCTCGCCTGGATGTCCAGGCCGACGCATTGCGCCGGCCGGTCCAGGCGGGGAAGGAAGGCCCGAGAAAGCCAGCTGGGGGAAGGGGCATTCCAAATTCTCCTGATTCAAGCTCTGGCGGAACGTTTCCGACTCTGCCGAAAGGCCTGCAGCCGGGCCTGGATTCTGCTCCGAATCGAATGAAACAGAGTCAAAAACGCATCATTTGGCAATTTTGCTCTAAAGGCCGAGGGTTGTCAAGAATGGTTCTTCGGCCTCAATTCACGCGGCCCAGATTCATGTGTTCTGAGGGACATTAGGAGGCTTGACGAAGTTTATGCCCGTACTCAAGTTAAATTTTAAATAAAATTAATGTTTTATACTAATAGCTTAATATTCTTGCTGTAAATGAATTTATCAATAAAATTAAATGATATCACATTAAAATTAGATATCCAAATTGGATATATTTGCTATATGATGAAAAGCATAATAGATATATTGTTATAAATATTAAAATATATGAATATTGTCATTTCATGCTAATAAGAACGAATAAGGCGGCAAGTTGGACTATTTCGTCTGTCCACAAGTTTCCGTATTCTACCCATTCGTACATGTTTAAGTGAAAGGGTTAAATTTTGATTCAATAAATTTGATAAATCTTTCGAAACTTGCTCTAGTTTCTCGATTGTACAGACATCTCAGGTATCCGTAAAAGTGCATGTGGCCTGATAGAATTGTGTATGTGATAAACTATATCAGTATCCGTTCACGCTGGAGTCACACGCCTGGCTTGTTGGATGGAGCCCTGGAACCGAAATGCGGCGGCTCAGGGCTAAGGGAGAATGCATCTCCTGAATCCGGAGTGAGGTTCAACGTGGTGTCCGAGACATGCTCACACTGGGCCACGAGGGAGGTCGTCCTGAGAGTTCGATGGCAGATTCTCCTGGTTGGGCTGTGAGCTGATCAGAACGAACTAATATTGATTATGGATTAAAAATGCAAGAAAACCGCAAATAATGTGGTTGTCAGGCATAAGCGCCAGATCATATCGTACATCTTTATGCAATATTTTGTATGAGTGGGCTTGGGAGGAATAAGTGGCGGGGGCAGGTGTCAGGACCAGAGGCAGGTGCAGGGGTTGGGGTTGGGCTCAGAGTTGGGGTTGGGCTCAGGGCCAGGGGATAAGGCGAGATGTTTGTCAGGGGGGGCCTGAACGTTTACGATTTGTCCCACTCATCCTTCCTTATACATGAGGGAGATGGTGAAGCAAGTCATAATCAGGGACTGCAGAATTTGAAACTGCCAGGCTATGTGTCCTCCGGCGAACGCTTCGTGCCGCTCAACACGGCATCCGCCTCCCGTCTTGAGCCTGCAGGGGAAGCCGGTTCAAGGATCGCTTATGCGGAACAGTCACTGTTTTTCGATATCCGCAGACGGCAATGCGAGTGTCCCATGACGGGAAAGTAACGGTTTGACCCTACGCAGAGCCTCGACATTGACTTCCGTCTCGTGTCCGTCCTTCTCGAAGAGACATCCCACTATATTCCTCTCGGCCTTTCCAATGGCAATGGACACAAACACAGGAAGTTTCGAGGCCAGCCCGTATCCTCTTCGATGAATCTGGAGCATTCCCGACCTTGCCGCTGCATTCGCTCCCCTGGCATTTTTGGACATTTTTAGCTCGAAGACGTAAGTCAACGGGGCAAAATAAACTTCCAGGTCAAGCCTTCCAACGTTTTCCTGCTTCTCCGGAGTAACCTTTGCCCCGGCCATCCAAAAGCATGCCTGCAACAAAGAACGGTAATAGCTCTCTCCTCTAGATTTTACTAAAAAGTCTGCCAAAGCGTCAGAATGTCCCTGAAGAAGCGATGCACTCGAATCTTGGACGGTAAATTTCATTATGAACTTCTGCATTATCCTTACCAAGGGATTGCGGAGCGCGTCCAAATGATCTGAGTAGGAAATACCGGCAAGAAGCCGGTATAAGACCATTACAATTCCAAAAATGTCGGCTGAAGCCAGACATTTGGAAAGTTCCACTCGGTTAGCATCTACGCCGTTCCAGTCAGAGCTGATGGCCTCTAAAAAAATTTTAGAAATCGCCTCGCGCACCTCAAGGTTAGGATATTCCAGAGCAAACCTCTTCTCGATTCCGGGTCGAAGGGTCAGATAGCCTGCCTGGTAAAGGAAACCTTCAGGCGGAGTGGCATCGATTTCTCCGGGAACTCTTGCAAAATCGTAGCTTACATTCTTGCCCTCGAACTCGTCCACCGTAAAAGCTTTTTCATTAAAATAATTTCTAATAAAAGTGTTGGAACCTGATTCCATCCAGAAGTTGCCGAATTCCATGTCATTAAAAAGAGTGAGAATCGAGAATGGATTGTACAGCATTTGACTTCCGTCGAAAGAAAAACCGTTGTACCGATCCTTGATTATTTTCAACACTTTATCGCGACTCACCCCGTTCTTGATGGCGATTGCTTCAATAAATGGAGTAAAATAAGTCTCAAGTTCCTCTTGAGTATACCCCATGAATCCAGCGAACTTTGACGAGAGTGATATATCCACCAGGTTGTTGAGCCTAGAAAATACATCCATCCTAGCAAACTTTGTTACAGCGGTTATGAAAGCGACAGAGATATCATTTTCGGCCAATTTGATTTTTGAGTAAAAATTTTGCATGACAAAGCGTGTATCAGACAGAAAATTTTTGTTGGGTATTTCCTTGTTTCTCCCTATGACGTCGATTACCGGGCTGTCGTATTCATCTATCAGAAGAACAACTCTTTTTCCGGTAGACTCGTGAACAGCACTTAGAAGAGAAGAAAAGGCAATCGCATAATTTGTGCGAACCATAGAAACGTTGTGCCGCTTCTCGTTCAATTTTAGCTCATACATAATATTGTCTAATAACATATCAATAGTGGTGCTCCCCTCCGCCCTAGACATATTTATGTGTATGACCGGGCGAGTTACGAAATCGGGTGAACACATAAGTCTCTCGACCGCGAGCCCCTGAAAAAGCTCGCTTTGTCCTGAGTAGAAAGCATCTAATGCACTGAGCGTAAGCGATTTGCCGAAACGACGGGGCCGGGCACAAAAGATGAACTGATCCCCCCCCTTCAACAGTTCTGGGAAATACATAGTTTTATCAACATAAACGAAATTATTATTCCTCAGAATCTCAAAACTTGTCCTACCGACAGGCAACAATGGCAAATCCCGAGGAAAATTCTGTGTCAAATCCAAGGCCACATCTTTGATTTTATCCTGGGTCATACACTTCCTTCAGGCTGAGAGCCTTCCCGCACAGCTCAGGCAGTCAGTCAAGAGTGCCGACCGCCTTTCAGGCACTAAAGGCTAACATACAGCATTCAGAGATTTTAATCAATATTGCCCGTTTAATCAAATGTCGGAATTTGGCTATCAGTCCAGGAGTGGAAATGTCGGGCAAACATCCAGTCCTGGTATCTGCTCGCTTTGATTCGCCACTAAATCATGAAAGAAGATTCCAACATTTGATTAAACGGGTAATAACTTGATTAAATCTCGCTCGGTATATTGCGATCATTGGTTTGAAGGGAGAGTTGTCCTGCTTTAGCAACATGATATGCGTGGCTTGAACCAATCTTGCTACAAGATACAGCGTCGCAGATCTTTAGCGACACATACCATTTGTCAAAAAATGGAAACTCCATTTATTCGACAGATACGCTTAAGACAGTTCAAAATGGGGAGGCAAACTTAAAGAAACGAAAACTCGGTATTCGTGAAGTTTCGGTAACAATTTAATAAAGAATTTATGGAAACTTTACCTTGGCGAGCACACATGTGGACTTATGGTTTGTCAGGCTTCATCATTGTAGGCCAATTCTGGATGAGATTTGATAATATGGTCGGAAAAATACTATCAGTCGTCATTGGCCGTCACGGCACTTTCCAGCTGGAGATGAAATTCCCCAGCTGGAATTAAAATTTCAGATTGCATCACGTTAAAATTGTTCCATGATGGACCGGAAATCGCAAGCGTGATGGTGCGGCCAGTCTCCGGGTTGATCAGGAACTCGCCGGCTGAAAACGGGTAACGCTGAATGGCTGACAGGCATGGTGCGCAGTCACTCCCCGATCTTCCCGAGCGTCAGGCGGAAGGCCTCGAAGTCGGCGGAAAGGCCCTCCGCACGTCGCATACCCACAGCAGGGTCACCCCGGTCGCTTAATACGTTCCTCAGGCCTTTTATCTGGCTGTCCAGGATCGCCGGAACCTTCTCCATTGACTGCCGGCGGAGATCGTTTACCAAAGAGACTGTCGTGCCGGCGAGGCCGTCCGGCACCGAAATGTCGACCGCTCTGTCCAACTCCGCCTTTATCCTGTCGCACAGATCGTCCTGCCAGGTGACAGCCTTGGAAATGATCGCATAGGCGACGTTCGCGACGGGGAACAGACCGGCTCTGAAGAAAGATGCAATGGCAGTGGGCAGGCTTTTTGGTATCTCGAGATCGTCCGTCTTTTCCGCGAGCACCGCGGCAACGGACGAGACGGCGGCACCTGCCGCCTCGCCGGCAGGCCCGGCCAGAAGCGCCCGCACCTGGCCGCTTACCGACCTCTCCCTGACGGCACGGACGGTCTCCGCGAGAATGCCGCGCACGAGCCCGTCCTCTTCCGGGGTGTCCGTATTCCAGTCGCGAATGGCGTCGTTCATGAGATCGAGCAGTTCCCGGTCCAGCTCCTCGCCTCCTTCCTTCATGAGGGACTTGACGGACTCGGCGGCCTTGACGGCTCCGAATGGCACCGTATGGACGCACACGTACCGGCTGCAGGATTCGGCGTCCTGCAGCCGTCCTTTCCTCTGCACCTCGTTTCGCACGTTCACCATCACCTGCGCCATCTCCTCCTGCCCTCTGACGACGCAGGAGTTCTTCAGGCTTTCCAGGGACCTGCCGATCTTCCTGACGCACGTGTCCCTGACATCTTCCAGGTAGGTTATGGAGCCCGCGAGCCTCTCTCCCGACAACATCTTATGGGCGAAACCGTCACGCGCATGAGCGAGCGATCTCAGGGCATCCCGGCAAACCGCGTCCATGGCCTCCCTGACCGTGGCCCCGCTCTTTGCCATTGCCTCTGGCGAGACGGAGAGCTCGCGGATCCTCTCGAAGAGGGCCGCAGTGTCGAGGGGGACCAGGCCGTCCCCCTCCCTTGGCGGGGCGGACTTCACCACGAAGCAGTCGAACCCAGTGTGGAGGGAGTCACGGGCATGCGACACGATCTCCTTCACGCGCGGGCTCTCGAACCCCGTCCCCTCCGGTGCCCTGTTCACGACCAGTATCAGCGGCGGCGGCGGGGCGTCAAGGGCCTCGAAGGAGCGGTGGACCGCGTCGGCCAGTTCCAGATCGGTCTTGCCGAAGCCGGTGCGGCAGCCTACGACAAATATGACCACGTCGGCATTGGGCACGAAGTTCGTGATCACCTCCTTGTGCCGCCTGAACACGCTGTTCCAGCCGGGCGTGTCGAAGATCTGCAGCCCGTCCCACCGCTCGCCCTTC
The DNA here is from genome assembly GCA_031263525.1 of Deltaproteobacteria bacterium. Classification (GTDB taxonomy): domain Bacteria; phylum Desulfobacterota; class Desulfarculia; order Adiutricales; family Adiutricaceae; genus JAIRZX01. The sequence goes on from JAISFP010000539.1 coordinate 22,365, forward strand.
CTTGCGGTCGTCACCGAAAGCCGCCTCAGGCTTTCCGGGGGATCCTGGCACAGGCGCGAGAAGTCCTCCTTGCCCAGGCCCGCCGTCTTGCCGAGCGTGCCGTCCGGGAGGGAGTCCAGCCGGCTGATCACGTCCCCGCCCGGAAGCCCGTCGGGGGAAGCCAGGGCCAGCTGCACCACCGTCGACGTCGTGGGCCTCACGCCCGTAGGGATCAGCCTCTCGCCCAGGAAACTGTTGATGATGGTCGACTTGCCGGAGCTGGTCTCGCCCACGAAGGTGGCCCAGGCGCCAGGATGGTCCAGGCGGAGTCCGATCATTCCTGCCAGCTCGCGAATCCTCGCGTCTCCGGTCTCCCCTGCAAGAGCTATGAGCCTGTCGGATGCGTCTCTGAGGTTCCGTCCGTTCATTGGGGCTCCCGTGAATGCAGGGCCGAGGCTTGTGCGGTCAAATGGTTGTGTCCAGCAGGACCGTGCTGCATAAAGCCTCCGGGGCGGGAGAGAAGTGCGCTGCCGGCTCGCGTCGCCTCTCCGGGAAAGGTTCCGGCGAGGTCACGGAAAGATTCCCGCGAAATTGCGGAAAGGTTCCCGAGAGATTGCGGAAAGGTTTCGTGACAGCGGGAGGGGACGGGCTGGCCGGGAGTTGTCCGGGCCGCTCCGTCAGGCCGCGGCGGTCTCGGCCTCGGCCCTGAAGCGGAGGAGCGAGGCAGCCGTCTCCTCCAGCCTGGCCCTGTCGGACTCCCGCTCGGCTTCCGACTTCCTCGTGTCCACGAGGCACGCCTCGTAATCAGCTTCGGCGCGGCGCTTCATGAATCTCTGCTGGTCCCCGAACCAGCCCTCGAAGCCGTCATGGTACCTGGCCACGGAGTGGTTCAGAGACTTCACCGCGTCCTCCAGGAACTCGTCCACCATCTCCGGAACCTGGCTCACCACCTGGTCGACATGCGTCTGGGCCAGGCGCATCCTCACCTTCCCCCCCACGAAACTCCCGAGCACCGGAAGGACGAGGGACCCGGCAATCGTCAGGATGGGGACAAGGGGAGTCAGAGCCAGGACGGCAAGTCCGCCGACCGCAAGGCCTGCGGTGGGAAGCAGGTCTCGCATGCGTCGTCCATCCTCGCCCAGGATGGAGCCGACCGGCCCTGAGAGGGAAACCTCTTCCAGCCCGGAGAGGCCGACCTTTCCTGTGACGGCGGGGCCGCTGTTCCTTGCGGCGACGGCGGACAGCTTGTTGAGCATCCTGTCCTCGAAGTCGGAGACCCTGCCCTGCACCTGGGCGCCCAGCCTGGCGAGGCTGTCGCGGGTGCAGTCGCCGAACGCGAGGTTCAGCCGCTCCCCGTCCGTTATGCCGCCGTAGGCGAGCTCCCTCATCCGGGTGCGCAGGTACTCGCCCTCGTCGCTCTTCCACCTGGAGCAGGCCGAGCTGAGCTCCCCCTTGAGCGACCGGATTTCTCTCGCGGCCTCGGAATGGAGCTTTTCGAAAAGCCTTATCTTGTCCAGCATCGAGTCGTGCGACTCCTCAATCATCTTCCTGGCGGAATCCCTGTCGGCGCCGAGCGCTTCCGACCTCGCCTCGAGCGCCGCGAGAGCCGCGGAGATGAAGCCCAGGAGCTCCCGCCTGGCCTGTTCCGCCGTCTCGACCTTCCACCTGGCGCCCAGCTTGAGGAGGAAGGCCGCTATCTCCTCCGCGTCGCCGCCCCCGCCGGATTCGGAACCGCCGGAGCACCGGTCCCTGAGCGCCCTCCACGCGTTTACCGGCATGACCCTGAAAGGGCTGGATCCTTCGTCTCCCCCGCCCTGCGAGTCAGCACCGGCAATCTTAAGCTCCCTGGCGAACCTGTCCACGAGTTCCTGGTTGTAGGCCCGACCCTCCTCGATTTCTTCCGGACCCTCGTCGGCCCACACGTTCTGAACGAAGTAGGTGTTCCCGCGCTTGAAGTTCCAGTGGAGCTTGATTTCTTCCGCCTCGGTCTCGGTGAGGGGCGGGGTGGTCCTCACGATGCAGATGATCCCGGAGGCGTTGGTGATGTACTCGACGGTGGTGTCGTGGTTCTCCTGCGTGAGGCTCCCCAGGCCGGGAAGATCCACCAGCACCAGGCCCCCGGCCAGGAACGGGGCGTCCGACACCACGGAGAGCCTTTCCAGCCCGAGGCTGTTGCCGGGGTTGTGGACCTGGTCCACGTAACGCCCGAGCGACTCCTGGTCCCGCCCGACCTGCTCCCTGCGGCCGTCCTTGAAGATGGCCAGCGCCGACCCGTCCGTGTCCTCCCTCCGCCTGATCTCCACGGGGACGGCCGTGGTCTCGTCAGCCCCTATGGGGAGCACCGGGGAGTCGAAGCAGAGAGAGTTCAGAAGGGTGCTCTTGCCAGCTCCCTGGACCCCCAGAATCGGGAGGATGAACTCCGGCGACCCCAGCTTGGACGCGAGGCGGCTGCAGATGTCGGCAACGCCGTCCGGCAGTTCCTGCGAAGACAGCGTCTCGGCGAAGATGGCATGAAGCTCAGGGTTGGTCAGGATTTCTTTCAGTCCCATTTGGCTGTCGGATCCTTTCTGGCGTTGGTTTCCGGCAACCCGCTTGCCGTAGCCTGCCTCCGGTTCAGTCCCTGTCGTTAAAAAACTGCATGTTCTCGCTCCAACCGCAGGATCGTCCAGCATCGGGGCGCAGGCCCTTCCGGCCTCAGGGATTCAGGGCCTTCCGGCCTCAGGGCACAGGGCCCGAGAAGGAACATGGGGGCAACCATGCCAAGAAAAGGCAAAGCGCTTGAGCGGATCAACGGCTGACGAAAAATCATTTCCGGCCAAACAGGCCACTTTTTACCCTTCAGAGCCTGGTCTTGTCAAGATGCTGTGTCCCGGAGACCCGGACTCGCCTCGCCGCCTCCAGAGTCGCCCGGCCATCGAGCAATCCGCTCGACCGCAAAGTCTCCCTGTCTCGCAGTCCCACTTTTGCCGGCGTCGCCGGCTCAGTCTGCCGGCAAAGGGTCCTGGGACAGCTCGCATCCGGACCCTGCCGGATCCTGTCTAGCTGATGATCCTCCTGTACCACGGAAGCGCCGCCCGCGTGGCCTGGGCAAGGGTCTCGGCGTTGGCGGCGGCAAGCGCCGCCTGGGACTCCGCGAGCTTGGCCTCCAGGTCCGCTATCCTGGCCGTGAGCCCGCCTGCCAGCTCGGCCGTCCTGGCCGTGAGGCCGTCTATCAGCTCGGCCGTCCTGGCATCGGAGGCGGACGCCGCCTTGGAGGCGGCGCTCCCGGCCGCCTCGCCCGCGGCGCGGGCTATCCCGTCGGGGTCCAGGCTGGCCGTGACCTTCCCTATCTGCTCGGCCGTCCTGGCCTCGGAGGCGGTCGCAGCCTCTGAGGAAGCCCTGCCGGCAGCTTCTCCGGAGGCGCGGGCAATCTCCTCGGGGTCCAGCCTGGATGCGAGAGCGTCCAACTTCTCCGAAATCCTGGCCTCGGAGGCGGTCGCCGCCTCGGTCGCGGCCTTCGCCGCCAACTCGGAAGCGTCCCGGACCGCCGTCTCCAGGTCCGAGAGCCTGGCGGCGAGCCCGTCTCTCAGCTCCGCCGTCCTGGCATCGGAGGCGACCGAGGCATCGGTCGCGGTCTTAGCCGCCGACTCGGAAGCGTCGCGGACGATCGTCTCCAGGGCCGAGAGCCTGGCGGAGAGGCCGTCCTTCAGCTCCGCCGTCCTGGTCTCGGAGGCGGCAGCAGCCTCGGCAGCCGCCTTCGCGGACTCGGAGGCGTCTCGTGCCGCAGACTCCAGGTCAGCTACCTTGCTGCCGAGCCCTTCTATCAGCTCCGCCGTCCTGGCCTCGGAGGCGGCAGCAGCCTCGGCAGCCGCCCTAGCCGACGACTCGGAGGCGTCTCGGACCGCCGTCTCCAGGGCCGAGAGCCTGCCGGAGAGCCTGTCCTTCAGCTCCGCCGTCCTGGCATCTGAGGCGGCCGCTGCCTCGGCGAGCGCCTTCGCGGACTCGGAGGCGTCTCGTGCCGCAGACTCCAGGTCAGCTACCTTGCTGCCGAGCCCTTCTATCAGCCCCGCCGTCCTGGCCTCGGAGGCCGCGGCGGCGCGGGCCAGCTCTTCGGGGTACAAGTGGGGGGCGGCGGCAATCTCGGCCACGGCCTTCTTCAGCTCCTCGGCCGCCGCGTCCGAAGAGGCCGCGAGCTTCCGGATGTTGGAGCCCAGATCGTCAATCTGCGACACGGCGTCCCCGAAGCCGCCGCTGAGGCGGTCCTCCAGGTAGTCGAGCGTGGGGAGCTTGTCCACCCAGGCCGGGCGGGCTCTCTTGAGGCTGCTTTCAAGCCTGTCCAGGACGTTCTGGGTGTGCCTGTCTGTGGTGAAGACTATTTTTTCGCTCAAGTCCATCGATCTGGCCGCCTTCCTGCCGTCCGCCCCGAAGGCGCCGGCTTCATAATCTTAGAGCCGCTAAAAACTGTACTGGCCAGCGGAGCCGCCCCCCTCTGGCCGGAGCGGACGGCCCGCCAGTGCCGCATGCCCGTCACGGACGGACCCCGCCAGACGTTTCGCAGTCACGGGCCTCCGTCAGGCTTTCCACCTCCCGGCCCGTCCCCTCGCGGCTGAACCGCCCGCCAGGGCATCAGCCGCCTGTGGCCGTGCCTGGCCCTTCTCAGGCTTCCCCCGCCCGTGCCGAGCCCTTCTCGGGTTCCCCGGCCCTAGGAAAAGGCGGTTCCGCCCGTCCGTTCCCGACCGGCAGCGCCCTTGTCAGACTCCCGCGCCTGCGGCGCGGAGCCCCTCCCTCTCTGCCTTCACCAGCCCCTCCACGAACATGGTGAGGAGGGAGGGATCGGAGACTCGGGCAAACCTGTCCATGACGCCGGAATCGTTCAGGGCCCTGAGCGGCGCGTCGCTCCGGAAGAACAGATCGCCCAGGACCGATATCCCCAGGTCCCTGGAGTTCGCCATGAAGGAGCTTATGGCTAGCCCCCCCTCCCTCACGAAGCTGTCCTTCAGGTACCAGAGCGACTCGGCGAAGTCGGCCATGGCCGTCCGGTCGGGGGGCCCCGAGGCGAACTGGGCGAAGCTCTGGAGGGTCAGGACCAGCTTCCCGGCACCCATGAGCAGGCTGACAAGCTCGTCCTCCCCCAGAAGCGTCGCCGCGCTCTCCCCGGCCTGAAGGCCTTCGGTCAGGTAGAAGACGCAGGTTTTTGACAGCGGCTGGTCTCCCAGCAGCCTGGTGAAAGGGATGATGTGCTCCCGCTCCCCGCCCGGCCCGGCACGGGCGTTGTTCTTGGCGAAGAGCACCGTGAGCCCGGGGAGCCCCGGCCTGGGGGCTGAGTACCGCCTGACGCTCACGTAGCTCTCCTGGTGCCCGTCGTTCTCGTCCACGACCTTCCCGATCCCGAAGTCCTGTCCCCCGCTGAAGTCGAACCAGAAGTCCGAGAGGAAGTTGCCGGTCTCGATGGGGTCCCATCCCAGCACAACGGCATGCTCGAACTCCCCGGCAGCGGGATTTTCCAGGTAGTGGGATCTGGCGGACAGCCTCGCCTCGGCCCCGGCCGTCATGGCAAGGGACATCAGCTCCAGGGCCGTCCTGGACACCTCCGCCCGCACCCAGGAGGATCCGGCAGAGGAAGCCGCGGCTGCCGCGGACGGGCCGGCCGAGGGGCGGGAGCCTGCCGCGCCGGAGGCGCCTGCCCCTCCGGCCCCGGCCTCTGGACCGGTCCCGGCGGCGGCCGGCCCGCGGGCGGGAAGCGGGGGGTACGCGGCGGAGAGCTCGGAAAGGAGACGCTCGAATTCCCTGAGAACGGTGTCGTTGGTCTCGACCCGCTTCCTGAGGACGTCCCGCTCCCTGGCCCTCGCCAGGGCTTCCTGGCCGGCTGCCGCGAGCTGGGTGTACCAGTGCTCGACGTTCGCGAAGGCCTCCGTGATGGAGACGCTCAGCTCGGCCTGGAAGCCCGAGAGCTCCCTCTCGACCTCGGCGCGGAGCCTCGCGAAATTGACCACGTGCTCGCTGGTGCCCTCTTCCTTTTGGCCCCACTCAACGCCGACCACCCGCCCCAGGAGCCTCTTCGCGCTCCCCAGGATGCCCTCCTCCTGCACCTTCCTGGTGCCCCGGACCTCGTCGGTCGGGACTGCCAGGGCAGTCCTCGCCGCGCCGAAGCTGGCGCGGCGGTCGCGGATGCTGCGCTCGTCCACCTCCAGGGTTCTGGCAAAGGCGGTGGCCTTCCCGGAGGTCTCGTTCACCATGGCAACGATGCCGTCGAGGGTCCCGTTGACGAAGGCAGTCAGTTCATCCAGGATTCTCCTGGCTTCGGCGAGGCCCATTCCGTCCCGGCGGCCCATCCTGCCGGGAGGGATGCCGTAGCATTCGGGGCTCCGGAAGAAGGCGCTCCTCTCCCTGACCCTCCCCGCCAGCTCGGTGTAGCGGGCCCTGAAGCTCTCGTACTCGTCCGCGATTTCCCGGAGCGTGGCTGCTGCCGAGGCTATCTCGGCATCGGTGTCGGGGACTTCCGCCCCCTGGCCGCCCGCCGCCTGCTCCGCGGGGATGAGCTTCGCGAGCTCGCGGGCGAACCTCCTGGCCCTCGCGAGATCCAGCGTCTCCCTGGAGACGGCGAGCTTCGACTGGAGGCAGTCTATGAGCTCCGGGAAGCCGGACCGGTCCCATTTCTCCGGATCGGCGGCCTCCCTGGCCGAGATCTGGAAGATGGGGGGGCACCCCTCCTCCCCGAAGGCCGCCTTCACGGTTCTCGCGAGCCTGGCCTTCAGGATCTCGAGGTTCTCCTCGGGGGTCTTCCTCACCTCGCCTCCCGGGCCCACCTCCCCAACGACGCTGTCCTTCATGTTCTGCGCCACGACGGTGACCTTGTCCCCGTCGCGGAGCCGCCTGAGGAACTTGAGGTTGTCGGCGTCGGACTCGCTCTTGGCGGTGCAGAGGAACAGGGCGACGTCCACAGTGGGGGCGAAGAAGGCCCAGGTGAGCTCCTCGTGCTGGGGGCAGCCGTAGGCCTTGAGCCCCGGGGTGTCGGTGAGGGTCACGCCGTCGCCAAGGCGGAACTCCGGAGTCCAGATCTTCACGTGATCCACGCCCAACCGGTTCCCCTGGTTCTCGCTCTCGTCCGAAAGGCTCTTGACGAGCCCGGCCAGCGCGTCGCAGTCCTCGGCCCCGGGATCGCCCAGGGCAATCTCCTGGGGCGGGGGCGCGGTCTTCCCGGAGGGCTCGGGCGTGTAGCAGATCTCGGCCCTCACGGGGGAGCCGGCGTCCCTCCGGCACTTTACCAGGATGTTGGAGCTGGGCTTCACCCTCTGGACCAGGAGCTTCCGGCCCATCATGGAGTTGATGACGGACGACTTGCCGCAGCTGGTGATGCCTATGATCCCGACCGTGACCACGTCGTCCGTGACGTCCCTCGTCATGCTCTCCAGGACGGCGAGGAGCCCGGCGCGGGGATCCCTGGGCGCCTCCTCGCCGCCACTGCCTGCGCCTCTGCCCCGCTGGCTACGGACGGCTCCGCCGCCCTCCCAGATGGGGACCGGCTCCAGCTGACCCGCCAGGTCCGCTGCCTTCTGCAGGAATTCGAGAAGTGGCTTGGCCATGTTGGGTGCTCCTGGAGACGAGGGCCGGAACAGGGGACTGGGAGGACGAAAGATCGGAGCCGGAGCCGGACGCCAGGACCGAGCAGGCAGGATTCCGGGGCGGAGGGGCCAATGCCGGGCCGGAGGCCGGACCGGGTGGCCGTGAGGCCTGACAAGAAGGGAGCAACTCAGGACCGGAGAGCCAGGATGCCGGACCGGGGGGGGTAAAGCCGCATGGAGGTCAGGAGACCGGAGGCATGTAGATTCAGGACAGGAGGGGCGTGACGCAGGCGCCTGCGGACTTGAGGGCGGTCAGGGGGACATGGCGCCGTACCGGAGGTCCAGGAGGCAGGGCATTAAGGGCATGAAGATGCGGTATCTGGCCTGAAGGGGAGGCGGGGGCATGACGCCGCACCGGAGATCCAGGAGGCCAGGCATTAAGGGCATGAAGATGCGGTATCGGGCCTGAAGGGAAGGCGAGGGCATGACGCCGCACCGGAGATCCAGGCGACAGGACCGGAGCGCCGAAGGCCAGTGTGCCGGACCGGAAGGCCAGGGGGCGTGAAACCGGAACATCGGGCCTGAAGGCCGGGGGGCAGGGGAGCATGATGCCGAACCGGAGGGCCTGGAGGCAGGACCGGAGTGACGGAGGCCGTGGAGCCGGACCGGAAAGCCAGGGAGCCGGACCGGAAAGCCAGGGGGCGTGAAACCGGAACATCGGGCCTGAAGGCCGGGGGGCAGGGGAGCATGATGCCGAACCGGAGGGCCTGGAGGCAGGACCGGGGTGACGGAGGCCAGGGAGCCGGACCAAAGGACCAGGTGTCGGAAGGCCAGGATGGCGGAACGAAGGGCCATATGCCGGAAGGCCGAAGACCAGCGGGCTAGAGTCAGCCGGAGCTGATGGCCTGAGACAGGTCCGACAAAGGCTGAAAGGTCCGGAAGTGACTCCGGAACGCCAACGCGAGCCCAGCGGCTCAGGAACACAGGACTTAAGGGGAACCGGCAGATGAATGATGTACGCCACTTTTACCGCGCTCGCCCGGCATTGTCAAGACGATACCCCCCATATTCAGGAATTTGGCCTGATCCTCTACCGGAAAAGCCTGTGGTAACGGCGTCCGGAGCGGGCTGTTTAGAGTCCGGCTCACTATCGAAAATCGCTCGCCACCACATGCATATGTCCGGGTGAATAATTATCTTTTTGCTGGGATATACTGCGAACGTAACTATTCAGGTGCCCACCCCCAGAAATCATCCAGAGGGGGTTTCAGGGGCCTACAACTCATCTTTGGCACGATATTTGCTCAAGGTTATGTTTGGCGATTTGGGTGCCTTCCCAAGTTTTTGTGTGATGATTTTT
>JAISFP010000372.1 GCA_031263525.1 Deltaproteobacteria bacterium
GCGGCTCCGCTGAGGCCGGGGAGGCCGGCGGCTCCGCTGAGGCCGGGGAGGCCGGCGGCTCCGCTGAGGCCGGGGAGGCCGGCGGCTCCGCTGAGGCCGGGGAGGCGGGAAGCTCAGGAGATCCGGGCGTGCTCAACGAGGCCGCCCTCGGCAAGGCCGGGGAAGTCGACCTGGCCGCCGCCGACGGAACCGCTTCCGAATCGGCCCCCAACTCACCAGGCGTTTCCGAATCGGTCCCCGGTTCCACCGGCGCTTCCGAATCGGCCGCTAGCTCATCAGGCTCTCCCGAATCGGCCTCCGGCTCCTCCGGCGCTTCCGGGTCGGCTCCCGGCTCCTCCGGGGCAACGGCACCAGCGGACGGAACCGCGTCCCCGGAGGGCGAGGAGGGCGCTTCCCCCAGCACCGGCGCGGTTCCCGCCGGGACGGAAGAAAGGTTGGCGTCCGGGGAGGGGGAAGGGATAGAATACCCGGTAGCGCCCCCCGTCCCTCCGCCCCCTTCCGGCCCCCCCCCTCCCGAGATCCTGGACCCCCGTGACTACTGCGATCTCCCGGTCCCGGCCGACGCCGAGACCAGGGCCAGGAAGCTCAGGGAACGGCTGGGCCAGCTGGGCGAGGTGAACCTGGAGGCCATTGAGGAGGAGAAGGAGCTGAAGCAGAAGGTGGGCCACCTGGAGTCCCAGTACATGGACCTCCAGAAAGCCATAGGGGATTTGAAGGAGGGCATCGCCCGAATCAACGCGGTCTGCCGCAGGCGCTTCACCGACACCTTCCAGAACGCCTCCCAGAAGTTCCAGGAAATCTTCCCGGTACTCTTCGAGGGCGGCGAGGGCTGGCTGAGGCTGGTGGAGGGCCAGGACCCCCTGGACGCCGGGGTGGAGATCCGCGTGCATCCCCCCGGAAAGAAGATTACCGTCATGAGCCTCCTCTCCGGAGGGGAGAAGGCGCTGACGGCCCTCGCCCTCATCTTCGCGCTCTACCTCATCAAGCCCAGCCCCTTCTGCCTCCTGGACGAGGCCGACGCCCCCCTGGACGAGGCCAACATTGACCGCTTCAACAAGCTCCTCAGGAGGCTCTCCGAGTCCTCCCAGATCATCATGGTCACCCACAACAAGAGGACTATGCAGATAAGCGACACCCTGTACGGCGTCACCATGGAGACCCCCGGCGTCTCCAGGCTTGTCAGCGTCAGCATGTCCCAGGCGGAGGCCCTCACCCGCTGATGTTCGACTTCTTCCGCAGAAAGGGGCCCAAGGCCCCTCCCCCTCCCCCCCAGGAGACGAAGCCCGAGGACGGCGCGCCGCCCTCCCCCGAGACCGCCGCCCAGGCCGCCCCCGAGACTGCCCCCCAGCCCGATGCCCCAAAGAAGCAGGGCTTCTGGAGCTCCCTGTTCGGGCGCAAGCCCAAGGAGGAGGCCGCTCCGGAAACGCCGCCCCCCTCCGGGGCGGAGGAGGGGGCCGCCGAGGAGGCCCGTCTCGCGGCCGAGGCGGAGGCCAAGGCTCAGGAGGAGGCCAGGCTAGCCGCCGAGGCGGAGTCCAAGGCTAAGGCCGAGGCCGAGGCAAGGGAGAAGGCCGAGGCGGAGGCCAGGGCAATGGCCGAGGCCGAGGCAAGGGAGAAGGCCGAGGCCGAGGCAAGGGAGAAGGCCGAGGCCGAGGCAAGGGAGAAGGCCGAGGCGGAGGCAAGGGAGAAGGCCGAGGCGGAGGCCAGGGCAAAGGCCGAGGCCGAGGCAAGGGAGAAGGCGGAGGCCGACGCCAGGGCGAGGGCGGAGGCAGAGGCTAGGGAGAAGGCCGAGGCCGAGACTAGGGAGAAGGCCGAGGCCGAGGTTAGGGCAAAGGCCGAGGAGGAGGCAAGGGCCCTTGAGGATGCCAGGCTCTCCGCCGAGGCCGAGGCCAGGGCGAAGGCAGAGACGGAGGCGAAGGCCCGCGAGGAGGCCAGGATCGCCGCCGAGGCCGAGGCGAAGGCCAAGGCCGAGGCCGAGGCAAGGGAGAAGGCGGAGGCCGACGACAGGGCGAGGGCGGAGGCGGAGGCTAAGGCCCGGGAGGAGGCCAGGATCGCCGCCGAGGCCGCCGATGCCGAGGCCAGGGAGAAGGCCGCTTCCGAGGCGAAGGCCCGGGAGGAGGCGAAGCTCGCGGCGGAGGCCGCCGAGGCCGAGGCCAGGGCGAGGGCCGAGGCCGAGGCCAGGACGAAGGCCGAGGCCGAGGCGAAGGCACGGGAGGAGGCGAGGCTCGCGGCGGAGGCCGCCGAGGCCAGGGCGAAGGCCGAGTCCGACGCCAGGGCCCAGAAGGAGGCGAGGCTCGCGGCGGACGCCAGGCTCGCCGAGGCGGAGAAGTCGCTATACGCCGCCCGTGACGAGGCCGGTCCCGGCTCCGATCCGACGTTCCGGGAAGAGGGCGGGGCGGCCAGGCTCGCGTCCGCGGCCAAGGAGTTCGAGGACGCCCGGCTGGATGCCGAGGCCAGGGCGGAGGCAGAGGCCCGCGCCCGTGCCGAGGCTGAGGAGAGGGCACGCGAGGAGGCCAGGATCGCCCGCGAGGCTGCGGAGGCGCAGGCCCTCGCGGTGGCGCAGGCCGCCCTGGAGGCCAGAGCCATCGAGGAGGCCAGACTCGCTACCGAGGCCCGCGAGGCCGAGGAGGCCAGGGAGAGGGCGGAGGCCGAGTCGAGGGCCAGGGCCGAGGAGGAGGCCAGACTCGCCCGCGAGGCCCGCGAGGCCGAGGAGGCAAGGGCCAGGGCCGAGGAGGATGCCAGGGCGAAGGCCGCCGAGGAGGCCAGGCTCAGGGCCGAGGCGGAGGCCAGGATCGCCCGCGAGGCCCGCGAGGCCGCGGAGGCCAGGGCCAGGGTGGAGGCGGAGGCCAGGGCCAAGGCCGAGGAGGAAGCCAGGCTCTGGGCGGAGGAGGAGGCCAGGGCGAAGGCCGAGGAGGAGGCCAGGCTCAGGGCCGAGGCCGAGGCGAAGGCGAAGGCCGCCGAGGAGGCCAGGCTCAGGGCCGAGGCCGAGGCGAAGGCGAAGGCCGCCGAGGAGGCCAGGGCGAAGGCAGAGGAGGAGGCCAGGCTCAGTGCCGAGGCCGAGGCCGAAGCAAGGGTCAGGGCCGAGGAGGAGGAGAGGGCCGCCGAGGAGGCCGAAGCCATCGCGGAGGAGGAGGCCAGGGCCGCCGAGCCCGAGAAGAAGGGCTGGTTCTCGAGGCTGAAGAGCCGCCTGGCGAAGACCAGGGACGCCATCGCCGGCCGGATAGAGGATGTCGTCAAGGGCAAGCGTGCCATCGACCAGGACGTCCTGGACGAGCTGGAGGAAATCCTCTACTCGGCCGATCTGGGGCCGGCGACGACCACCGACCTCCTGGACAAGGTGAAGCGCAAGGTCGCCAGGAACGAGCTCGCCGACGCGGACGCCCTGAAGGTCGCGCTGCGGGACTCCGTCCTGGAGCTCATGGACGTGCCCCAGGCGGACCTTGTCCCCGAGACACCTCCCAGGGTCATCCTGGTGGTGGGCGTGAACGGCGTGGGCAAGACCACCACCATCGCGAAGCTGGCGAGGACCTTCACCGAGTCCGGCCAGTCGGTTCTCCTGGCCGCCGGCGACACGTTCCGCGCTGCCGCGGTGGAGCAGCTGGGGGTCTGGGCCAAGAGGCTCGGCTGCGACTTCGTGTCCCAGCCCACGAAGTCCGACGCCGCCGCCGTGGTCTTCGACGCCCTGAACGCCGCCAAGGCCAGGGGGACGGACGTGGTCATAATAGACACCGCCGGCCGGCTCCACACCAAGGCCAACCTCATGGAGGAGCTCAAGAAGATAAAGCGCGTGGCCGCCAAGGCCGTGCCCGGCGCCCCCCACGAGACCATCCTGGTCCTGGACGCCCACACCGGCCGCAACGCGGCCTCCCAGGCCGAGACCTTCCATGCCGAGATCGGCGTGGACTCGCTCATCGTGACCAAGCTGGACGGCACCTCCAAGGGGGGCATGGTCGTCTCCGTCATCCACGAGCACAAGATCCCCGTGATCTTCATCGGCATCGGCGAGTCCTACGAGGACCTGAGGCCCTTCGACCCCGTGGCCTACGCGGACGCGCTCATGGGCATGGAGCGCCAGGAGGAGGACTCCGCAGCCTAGTCCGGTGCCGGGCCCTTTCCGCGTCCGCCCGTCAGGGCCGCCGTCAGGACCGACCCCAGACGCTCCCTTCCGAGCCGCAGCCAGGAGCCTCTTACGGGCCGCAGCCGGGAGCCGCCGTCCGAACTGTCCCGAGAGGCTTCGCCGTCATGGAGTCATTCGCCTGGGCCCCGCACTGGCCTTCGGACGCGCTCCTGACCCCTGGCGGAGCATGGCTCCGCGGCACTGGCCAAGCCCTGAGCTCGGACCGTGCCCGCAGACATGGGTCCAGACTGCCGCGATGAGCCCCGCCAGGACAGTCCCGTGAGCCTTCGCGGGGACATCCGTCCCGGCCCGCTTCGGGGCATCCGTCCCGGCCTTCGTTCGGAGCCTCGGCAGGCCAGCCTCCAGGACCGTCTCCAATGCCGCCATCAGCATCATCACGCGAGCTTTCGCACGGGCCGTCGCCCGATCCGCCCCGAGGACCGTCCGCCGGAACTCCGTCTTCTGGACAGTCGCGGGCAACTTACGGAACCTTCAGGCGACCGGGGCTCGCCACGCTCCTTCTGGCCGTGAACCTGGCGGCGCTGGTCCTGCCCGTGACCGGGGCATGGCTCTTCCGCCTCTACGAGAACGCCCTCCTGCGCGAGACCGAGTCAGAGCTCATAAGCCAGGCGGTCATGGCGGCCGGGGCCTACGCCATGGCCGTCTCGGACATTGCCGGCCCGGACTTCGGCGTAAGGCACTGGAACGCCCCCGTCCCGACTCCCCCTGCCGCCCGGGAAGGCGGAGCGGGAGCCGGAAGCGGCCGGGAAGGCGGAGCGGGAGCCGGAAGCGCCCGGGAAGGCGGAGCAACAGCCGGAAACGCCCGTTCCGCCGTCCCTTACCCGCCGGCTCTCCCGACAGCCCGGGACGGGACAGACGCCCTGCCCCCCGCCTCAGTCCCCGCCCCTTCTAACTCTCGAGCATACCCCGCACGTGACCCCGCGCCAAACCCCGTGACGCCAGGTCTGTCCCTGGGGAACTCGCCGGCCCTTCCTGACGGGCCGCTGTACTCCCCTCCTCTCCGGGATCTTGACCCCGTGGCGACCGAGGCCGCCGAACGCGTGAGTCCCATGACGTCCGACGCTGCCGCCAAGCTCGGGACCGCCATGGTCATCCTTGACCCCTACGGCACCGTGGCCTCCCCCGGAAGGGCCAGGGGGCTCTCCATGGCCAGGACCTTCGAGGTCGCCGGGGCCCTGGACGGGGCCTGGACGGCTGTCCTGCGCCGGAACGTCCGGGAAAGGGCCGGTTCTTCGGTAAGATCTGGCGGGACGGGCCCCTCCGGCGGAGAGGCTACCCCGGACGGGATGGGCACGTCCGGCGGGGAGGGGTCTCCGGGGGGGACGGGAACGCCAGGCCAAGACTGGGGGACGCGCCCTTCCGGCGAAGCGAGGTTCCCGGAGAGGACGGGAGCGTACGGCGAAGGGGGGGGCCCGGAGAGGACGGGAGCGTACGGCGAAGGGGGCACTCCGGGGGAGACGGGGCCTTCCGGCGAAGAGGCGGCTCCCGTAGGGACGGGACCGTCCGGCGGGGTGGAGTCTCCGGAGGGAACGGAATCCTCCTACGGGGAGGGATCTGAGGAGGGGACTTTTCCGTCCGTCGGGACGGGGTCTCGGGGGATTGCGGGATCGTCCGGCAGCGAGAGAACTTCAGGCCTCGCTGGGCCGGGCGCTTACGGCCCGTCCGCAACCGAGGAATCTTCTGCCGCCCCGGGGACCTACAGGGTGTCGGCCGCGTACCCGATCTTCAGTCACGGGAGGCTCGCGGGCGTGGTGGCCCTCTCCAAGTCACCCAGGGACACCAGGGCGGCACTGTGGCAGGAGCGTTCCAGGCTCATCTGGGCTTCGCTGGCTGTGGCGGGGCTACTGACGGCCCTCTCCCTCGCGGCGTCCTTCCGGATCATCCGGCCCCTGAAGTCCCTGGCCCTGAGGGCCAGGAGAGTGGCCGACGGCACTACCCCGGAGTTCCGAGAGAGGAGGCCGGGCCTCACCGAGCCCTGGGAGCTCGCGCTGCTGGAGGAGTCCGTGGGGCTCATGGCCGGGCGTCTAGTCCGCCGGTCCGAGTACCTGAAGGCCTTCGCCAGGGGCGTCTCCCACGAGTTCAAGACCCCCCTCGCCTCCGCCAGGGGGGCGCTGGAGCTCCTCTTCGAGGACACCGGCTCCATGCCGCCATCCGTCAGGGAACGCTTCAGCCGGAACGTCCTGTCTGACCTTTCCCGCCTGGAGAGCCTGGCCAACCGCCTCATGGCCCTCGCCCGCGCCGAGGCGGCGGCCCCCGCCCCGGACGCTCGCACGGACGCCGCCGAGGTGGCCAGGGACCTCTGCGCGAGGCTTTGCGACAGGGCTCCGGACGCGGCGAGCTCCGGAGCGGAGGGGGCCGGCATGGAGGATACCTACGTCGGGCCTCGCCTGGAGAGGGACGGCTTAGGGGCCGGCCTGGAGGAAACCAACGTCGGGCCCGGCCTGGAGCGGGACGGCAACGGATACGGCCTGGAAGAAGACAACGTCGGGCCCGGCCTGGAGAGGGACGGCAACGGATACGGCCTGGAAGAAGACAACGTCGGGCCCGGTCTGGAGAGGGACGGCTCAGGGGCCGGCCTGGAGAATAGCACCGTCGGGCCCAGCCTGAAGAGGGACGGCTCAGGGGCCGGCCTGGAGGATACCGACGTCGGACCCGGCCTGGAGAAGTACGGCTTAGGGTACGGCCTGGAGAACTCTGGAGCGGGGTTAGTCTTGAAGGAAGCCGGCGTCGGGGCTGACCTGGAGAGGGCCGGCGTGGAAGCGGAAGCGGTGTCAGGCAACCCGACAGCAGGGGAGCCGGGCGCGGAAAGAAATATAGCAGGCTCTGTTACGAAAAGTCAGAGCGCGAAAAAGAATCTGAAACACACTGTTGCTGAGGGTTCTGGCGCTGAAGTGGCTGCCGAGATCTTTGCAGAAGACGTCGCGAAGGGGGCCGACAGCGAGTATTCTGGCAGAAAGGGCACGGGAGAGCTCGCGAGAGATGCATTGGACCCGGACAGGGCCAAGGAGGGACCCTCAGAAGTCAGGCGTTTCGCCGCGTGGGTGGCATCCGGTCCACGGGAACTCTGGCTCGCGGTCGACAGAGACGCCCTGGAGACCGTCCTGAAGAACCTCATCGCCAACGCCCGCGAGGCCGGGGCCACGTCTGTCTCAGTTCGGCTGTCCTCACGGGGTGCCCGGGGGACGGTGGAGGTCTCGGACAACGGCCCCGGGGTGCCTCCGGAGAACCGGGACAGAATCTTCGCGCCCTTCTTCACCACCAGGAAGATGAAGGGAGGCACTGGGCTGGGGCTGGCCCTGTGCCGGATGCTTCTGGCTCCCTTCCGAGGGGAACTGGGCTTTGCTCCCCCTTCCTCCTTCCGGCTGACTATCCCTCTCTGGAGGAGTCATGCAAAAGGCGGGAAGAGGCGTGGAACGGGGACCTAATCCTGGGGAGGAAGCCCTGGAATAGGGCGGGGCTTGAGGGGGAAGAGAACAATGTGTGTCGAACCAGGCATCTAGCCGAAGCATAGGCATTTAGCCGAAGGTCTCGTACTTGACAGGAGAAGAAACCTTGGACTGTGGCCTGCGACATGAGCCTGATGTCATGGCCTTGAGCCCAGCTTCTGCAGCCAGATCTCAAAAACCATTATATAATGCCAACATATAGAAAAGGTGTAGACAACTCTTACTTTCTAGTTAACAAATATCCTTAGAAATTAGTTAATATCGTGTAAACTACTTAGAAGACAAATTACGCCCATGCAACCGGACGGCACCCGATTCATGAAATCCACGACATGACGCACTGCAACATTTCGCGGCCTCCGAGGCACCGGAAAACCTTTCATGTTAAACAAAATATCACGGCCTGTTCCGGAATCAGCACAGGCGAAGATGTTGCCGAAGCAGATGATAAGTGGAAATGTTGCATATTGTATAAATTTTTTCTGTTCATCTTGTATCCGGGGCAAATACATATCGAATAATTATCGGCGGTAAATCTGCTATTGCCAGTTTAATTAAATGTCGGAATTTTAGCCATCAGCCTATGGGGGAAAGATCGGGAAACCTCCCAGTCCTGGTATCTCCTTGCCATGATTCGCTCTCAAAACATGGGAGAAGATTCCGACATTTAATTAAACGGGTAATAATAAGAAAATTTAAGGTAGGCACGATATTTTTCTATCTAAGTACTTGACGCAGTTTTCAGATTTACCCGGCTTCCGGCATCTTGTCTGTCCCGAGGCGGCAGTTGCTTCGCCTCTTTTTGTGCTTTCTCATGCAGAGCATAAGCTGGACAAGAAGTTCAGGAAAGCTTGCACAAAATGGGTGAAATCGCTATAATATAGTCGTTGACTCTTCGGTGTCTTTCTAGGGCCTCTGATCTGTCACGCATGATACCGTTTCGAACGCGAGGCTGATTTGCCTTTGCCTGAAAACTGACTGCAGAGGGAGCATGGAAATGAAAAAGCTGTGTCTTAACGGCTTGTCCTTTAAAGATATTATCCAGAGGAATTTTCTCTACGCCGACAAGACAAAATTAATTTACAAGATGCTCAATGTTTATGACTACACCTGCTGTTTCCTGTCTCGGCCCAGGCGGTTTGGCAAGTCCCTCCTGCTCAGCACCATCGATCAATTGTTCAGGGGAGATCGGAAACTTTTCGATGGCCTGTGGATCGCCAAAAGCGACTACCAGTTCGAAAGACACCCTGTCCTGAACTTCACCATGACCTTCTCTGAAATTGAAAACAAATACGATCTCATTAACGGGATAAAGCGCAAGCTCAAGGTGCTGGCAGAGGTCGAGGGAGTCACGATTGACGACGGAACCTACACAGAAATGATGGAACAGCTTCTCAGGCGCATTTCGAACAAGCACGGAGCCCGCGTGGTCATTCTTGTGGATGAATACGATTCCCCGGTGACCAAGCATATATCGAACAGAGATCTTGCCCTTGACAATCGAGATGTACTGCATGATTTCTACGAGTCCATAAAAACGAACATCGACTACATTCGTTTCGCTCTAGTCACCGGCATAACAAGATTTGCCATGACTTCCATGGATTCCGGACCGAACAACTTCAAGGATATCTCGCTGAAATCACAATTTGCCGGAATTTGCGGTTTCACGCCAAAAGAGTTGAATAAGCTCTTCAAGAACAGGTATCCGAGAACTCTCGAGAAACTGATAAAAAATGGTGACCTCGGTCCCGATGCCGGCTTTGAGGAACTGGAGGAGTTGATTATAAAATACTACGACGGCTACAACTGGCTCGGGCGAAGTAATATTCTGAACCCATTCTCGATACTTAGTTTTTTTGATGAAAAAGAAGTCGGAACCTACTGGCCCCTGACCGGACGTCCGTCTCACCTGACTGCCCTTGTCAGGGAAAGGCCAATGGATTTCATCCTGCCAAGCCAGGACAGTTATTCAGCCATGGATGTCAGGAAAACCAGTCTCTCCCGCCTTGAGGCTGTCCCAATCCTTTTTCACAGCGGCTATTTAACTATCGACCATCCAACAGTTATTGAAATTAAAAAAAATAACAAAGTCAAATTAGTCAAAGCGTTCGCTTTCAGATTTCCCAACGAAGAAGTCTCCCTGGCCTACCTGGCTGACATTTTTAATGATGTTTTCTTGCCTACAAATGAATATTTAAGCGAATTGACGAGAAAACTTCCGAATGCCCTTGCGGAGAAAGACTCAGTCAAAGTGGAAAAGTTGCTCGGTGACATACTCACTTCAATCTCGAGCAATGAACACCCTCCTAAGGAAATTTTCATTCCGTCAGAGCAACCGGATACAGGCTATGAACCCACTAAGACAGAGAAATACTACAATGCCATTCTCCATGGCTGTTTCCTTTCTGCAGGGTTTGAAGTCCACAGCGAAGGTTCGAGCGCCCATGGCAAAGATGACATCGCCTTGTATTTAAATGACAGATTCCGTGTGGTGATCGAGCTTAAATACTGCCATGCCAACAGAATTATCGAGAAGGAAGGCGACGTGGCGGAAGCCGGCGGGGAGGACAAGGAGGCAGAGCGCACGGCAAAGGAGATGTCTGCCGCTCTCGACAGGGCCGAGAAGCAGATGACAGATAAGGACTATGCCGGCCCTTACAGGGCCGCAGGATGCGAGGTGACATGCATGGCCATGGCGCTTCGCAATCGCAACCAGGTGGCGGTGCGTTTCTTCGAGTATTAGTGTGCAGCCACAAAAGTTCGTTTTGCTGTAATTATACATATTCCCCGTTTAATTAAATGTCGGAATCTTCTTCCATGTTTTAGAGCGAATCATGACGAGGAGATAGCAGGACTGGGCTGTTTGCCAGTCTTTCCACCCATAGGCTGACAGCAAAAATTCTGACATTTAATTAAACGGGTAATAATTATGCCTAATTATATTGCCCCTTGTCTCAAAGGGGAGTATAAAAATTTGATCTAAAAGTGAATCTGGTGGGTTCGGAAGGAAAAAGCCTTGTCCCGAACTGCCCCACCACCGTTATCGCCACCGAAATTATGGCCGCCGTGCTTGCAGTGCTTTCGGTGTCATACCACGCCGCATCAAGACTTTTTTCGTCACAAGATAGTGCTCATGAGCCACAACGGCATGAGCAATGGCAGGATCGTGCAGGACCTTCCCATGCACGTCAACACGGCAAGGAAGTGGAGGTTCTCGCCAGCACCCCGAAACCCCGCCTGGCAGGCCGCGTTTAGAATCTAGCTTAAAAAAATACCGGGTCTTCACAACAATGCATGGGTGAGGGGGGCAGCGCCTGCGGGCGGTTAGATTGACACATCTGGCCTTCTAGAGTAAGATTTCAAGAATCTTAGGGGAATGGGAGGCTCGTTTTGGAAGCTCGCCACATCTTCCATATCTTGAGGGCGCGTGGTTACGACCAGGTGCCAGGCATGAGCTATGTTGCAGGAGTTACGACCCTCAAGCTTATTCCTCAACCTCGTCTCGTCAAGTGTCCTGTCTGTGGTTCTCCTGACG
>JAISFP010000540.1 GCA_031263525.1 Deltaproteobacteria bacterium
GTGATTGTTTCCTTACGTGTCAGGTCATGGCAGGTATTCGCCACAGAAGGCCGGATACACTATACGCAATAAACGTTGCCGGACGTGAGACGGGGGTTGCAGGGACTGTAATGCCGGACAGAAGGACATAAGGACTGAAGGACATAAGGACATAAGGACTGAAGGACTGAAGGACATAAGGACTGAAGGACATATTACGAGTTCGGTTAAATGTTATAATTTTGGCTATCGTTCCAGGGTTGAGAAATCAGTGTAAGAACCCAGACCTGGTATCTCTTTGCCATGACTCGCTCCCATAATGTGGGAATAGCTTTCAACATTTTCTAATATTTATCCGGAAGCGTAATAAGAACTTAAGAAATATAGTACTTATGCAATTATTGAATACCTGACTTAATTAATACTTAACTTAAGGAATCTTGGCCGGAAAGAGCAATCAAAATTTCAAGATTAGGCAGGAGGACTTTGACCCGGACACGGACGGAGAGATCTGATGGACCTGTCCCTGCAGCAAGTCAGTTTCGAGAAAGCCTGTCGGAAAGACGGTCCGACAGAAACGACTCAGGAAAACAGTTGCTGGAAGACGAAAACGTGAAGAATGACCGGAAAGATAAAACGTGAAGCGGGATCGTAAAGACGGAAACGTTAAGCGGGACCGGAAAGACAGAATAAAAAATGAAAGAGCCGACATGAGCAGTGCAGGAAAGTGGAGAAATGAAAGGCAGAACAGGAAAAAATCCACTGAAAGGCCGACAGGAAAGCTGGAACGAGGGGAAGGGACCGGAAAAGCGGAACAGGAGGGCACGGACGGGAAAGACGGCTGAATGCTTGCGGAAACAAGGCCGTCTGGCTGGGGAGAAAAGGCAATCGTCCTGGGCAGAGAAGGCCGGGCAGGCCCGCATTGTCGCGGGCGGAAGCGGCGAGGGCCGGAAAGGCTCCGGCCCTGTCGGCAGGGGGGCTAGAACCTGGCGCCGCCCGGCCGCCAGTCAATGTTTAGATCCTCTATCCTCACGGGGGGATCTTCCGTCGCGAACCGCTCGATCTCGTCCGGGAAGGCCTTCCAGCCGCTCGCGAGCGCCACCGTGGCCGCGCGGCCAAGGCCGCAGAAGGAGGCCATGGTCATGACCCTGCAGAGCTCGTCCAGGGTCCGGAGCTCCCTGAGCCTCGCGGTGCCCGGGTCGGAGAGGTTCTCCAGAATCTTCAGGACCGCGTTGTTGCCCAGCCGGCAGGGGGTGCATTTCCCGCAGGACTCCCTTATGAAGAAGCGGGAGACGGTGGCGAGGTAGTCGAGCATGGAGACCGACTCGTCCATCACCACCACGGCCCCGGAGCCGACCGACAGCCTGGCCTTCCTCAGGTCGGCGTAGCTGTAGACGGTGTCCAGCTGGGCGGCCGTGGCGATGGACCCGCTCTGGCCTCCCAGGTGCATGAACTTGAGCTTCCCGCGGCCCGGGGCCATGCCGCCGCCCAGCTCCGGGTCGAAGACGGCGTCCCGGAGGGTGAGAGATCCCAGTGGCACCTCGTAGACCCCCGGCCTCGCCACGTGACCGGAGAGGCATATGAGCTTGGTGCCGCCGCTCTCCGGGTGGCCGACCTCCAGGAAGGCCTTCCCGCCCATGTTGACTATGGGCGGCACGTTCGCGAAGGACTCGACGTTGTTCACCAGGGTCGGCAGCCCGAAGAGGCCGACCTCGGCCAGGTGGGGCGGCTTGATGCGGGGCTTGCCCGCCAGTCCCTGGGTGGAGTTGAGGAGGGCCGAGTTCTCTCCGCAGACGTACGCGCCGGCCCCGGAGACGAGCTTGATGTCGTAGCCGAAACCGCTCCCCAGGATTCCGGGGCCCAGGAGGTTGGCCGCCCTGGCGCTCTCCATGGCCCTCATGAGGCCCCTCTGGACCGAGCGGTACTCGCCCCTGACGTAGATGTGGCCCTCGGTCGCCCCGAACACCAGGCCAGCTATGGTCATTCCCTCCAGGAGCATGAAGGGGTTCCTCTCCATTATGAAGCGGTCCTTGAAGGTGCCGGGCTCGCCCTCGTCCGCGTTGCAGACGATGTGCTTGGGCGTCTCGCTGATGCCCAGGAGCTGCTCCCACTTGCTGCCGGCGGGATAGGCCGCGCCTCCCCTTCCCAGGAGCTTCGCGTCCTTGACCTCGGCTATGATCTCCGCGGGTGTCATGCCGAGCGCCTTCCTCAAGGCACCGTACCCGCCCATGGACAGGTAGCCGCCGACGTCCAGCGGATCGGTCGAGTCGGCGCCCGCCGTGAGGATTCTTACTTCTCGCACTGGAGCGACCTCCTCTTCTCCGGGCTGTTCTCCCTGAAGCTCTCAGCCAGGATCCTGGCGTCCTCGGGGGAAGCCACGGTGTAGGCCTCCTCTCCCACCATGAGCGCCGGCGACCCGGAGCAGCGGCCGCAGCAGCCAGAGACCTCGAGCGTCACCGCGCCGTCTGCCGTGGTCCCGCCCTCCTCCACGCCCAGGGCATCCTTCAGCCAGCCCATGAGCTCGCGCCCGCCGGAGTAGAGGCAGGGGGCGCTCTGGCAGACCTCGGCCACGTGCCTCCCGCGCGGCTCCTCGGAGAGCATGCTGTAGAAGGTGAGCACCTCGTGGACCCTGGACTCTGGCACGTGCAGTGCCCGCGCGGTCATTGCCGCCCATCTGCGGTCGACGTGGCTCGTGCCCGAGGCCTCCTGGATGTCCAGCAGGGCCGCGATTATCTGCTGCGGATCGTTATGGTGCCCGTCCAGAATCCCGCGCACCGCCTTTTCCTCCAAACCTGACATGGCCTGGCCCTCCTGCCGCCTTCAGCCTCTCTTCGTTACGGGGGGCGTCCGGCTCCGCCCCGTCCACCGGAGGCGGGGATGCCGAACCTGAAAAGGATAATATCACAGCGATTCCCAAAAGATAATCCTATTCTTTGACGACCGGGCGCGATCCGGACACGGATCTGCCCCCCCCTTCCGGGCAATCCTGCCCGGACCGGCGGACCCGATCCCCGGCCCGGAGACGCCATGCTTCTTTCGTTCCTGCAAGTTTTTCAAAATTTTGATATGCTGCAAACATGGCGATATGGATTTTTATTTCTTAAAACACACCACAATTAGTAAATTTTAAACGATGTTATATGCCCGGGAGCCTGCCGGACAATCGCAACAGGCACGCTCTGATGGCACCCCTGACCCTAGTCCGCCGAGGCCGACCGGCTCCGAGATTCGCTTTGAAAAAATAAATCACAAGCCGTCTTTTCCTAGTCAATCGCAATCCCGGAGTACGAATTCGGAAACTATCGCCACTGTGCGGTACGTTACGGACGGCTATCGCAATCATGTCTTGCGAATGTCTTCACTATCGCAACGTTGCATGACGAATATGCCGCCAATCGACACGCTCTGGCACGATTGAACTTTCAATCGCAACTCGGTTGTACGCAATATAACTTTTTGACCACAATGATTATTACCAGATATCAGTTTCACATGATAACCTAATCGCTTATTGTAAAATTTTTATCTCATTCGCAACTCCTGAATGCGATTGTACACGGGGACTGAGGCCAACACAAACGCGCAAGCCTCAACCCTCACTTTCGGGAAAAACTATCGCCACCGTCCCGTTCGAATGGACAATGACGCATGCCTGAAGGGAGCCATTCAATCGCAACTCCCTGTTGCAAATATTCTCCAAATGTAATCATTGACCGAGCGGTCGTATCAAAAACGGCTCCGAGGCGCCGGAAAGCTGCCGGTCCTGCCGCGACCTTCCGGAACTTTCCGGAACCTTCCGAAACTTTCCCGATCTTTCCCGCCCCGATCGACTCTCCGACCCGGGCTATCGCAACCGGCACTTGCGAATGAATTCAAAAACACTTGCCTGTCTGACATCCGAACATATCGCAATTCGCCACAGCGAATAAGTGCTCTATAGCAGTGTGTCCTCAAAATGGGCTTTCGGACGCCGTCGGTGTCTTAAGGAACTGGCCACGGGAGGGTGCCGGGAGAAATAATATTCGTCCAATCGCAACAGGCACGTTCGAATAATTTTCCAATCGCAACAGAACTGCACGAATTGTCATCCAATCGCCAGTCTCCGGAACGAATCAGGCAGCCTATCGCAACGGAACGGTGCGAATAGAGCCCCTATTGCCATTCGCCATGTCGAATGTTTTGGCTATCGCCATTCTCCATGTCGAATGTTTTGGCTGTCATCATTTATAACATGACGCCTGTCATCATAAAAATGACATGAATATGAAAATTCTGTTCCTGGTGGCAGAATGACCGACAGTGACCTGAATTCGGCACTGCTTCCCGAGAAGACTCCCTCACTCCAGTTTCAAGCAATGACTCCTGGTCGCCATCGAAAATGTCATGACACTGCCGGAATCATGATGCCTCCCCCCCCCCGCAACACCCGTGAAATACCGACCTTCATCCGGTTCATTTCCCCGTGTGTCCAGCCGCTTCCAAATATCTTCCCTGAAGCGGAACTGCCAGCCCGGCTTTTCCGAACCGAGCCCTGGCCCAGATCTCCCGACCAGCAATCCAGGTTCGGCTTCCTGTCGAACAACAGTCGTATCCGTTCACGGGTAGGTAGTCCTTACCACGGAGGTGGCCTGTCCTGGAGCTGGAAGAAGGCCACTCTGACCAGGAGGAAGGCCGCCCTGATCCCGGAGGAAGGCAGTCCTGGCATCTGAGGAGGGCTGCCCTGCACCAGGAATAGGGATGATCTGTGTCCCGCTAGAGGGTCCCCTGTTTTATGTGAACAGATACGCTTGAAACATCGAAAGGCGAGTACTATTACCGTTCCTTGCTACATGCCTGTTTTTGGACGGCCGGGGCCAAAGTCAGCTCCGAGAAGCCGGGGAATCTTGGAGATCTTGACCTGGAGGTTTGTTTCGGTTCCTTGAATTATGTCTTTGAACTGAAAATATCGGAAAATGCCAGAGGTGCCGTTGCGGCCGCCATGAGGGGAATGCACCAGATTCACAGCAGAGGATACGGACTGTCCATGAAAAATCCTATCCTTGTCTCCATTGCCATTGGCAAGGCCGAGAGGAATATCGTGTGCTGCCTCTTCAAAAAGGACGGTCATGAGAAGTGCATCACGGTGGAGTTCGGGGAAGAGAATGCCCCCTCCTTTTCTCATGTGGAGATCGGAGCATTGCCGCATGAGGATACCGAGCCGCCTGAAAATACTGGGCCACCTGTTGATACCGAAAAAAAGTAACAGTTGTGCTTCCGCGATCCATGGGATAGCTTCCCCCTCAAGGTCTAAATGGCGGACGGAAGCCAGGAAGCCAGTCCATTAGCGTTCGTGAGGATCACATGCCGGAGGTATCAATGTCGAAATCGCAGAAACTGGATTCGGTTTTGGCCATACTGGGATTGGATAGGAGCTTGGTGGCGAGGCCGGGACTGAGGCTCGAGGAGTATTTGGGTATCTGCTCACAGGCGAAAGCAGGGGTACCTACAGCATGACCCAGATCTACATTCCTGTTGCAGGACGGCCTGCCTCCGGGGCCTGGACGGCCTGCCCGTGTACGGATACGAACTTCGCTCAACTTCTTCTGCATGTTCCCCTCGCGTACACTGCTCGACATCTCAAAACAATTTGCCTTTTACTAAAGACCTGCTCCAGGAATGTCTTGAGTCCCGCAGCACGCTTTCTCCAAACGCCTGCAGAGTTGCGCCCGTTTATTGTCAGATAAATCTTAAGCATAATTTAATGATCATGGTTCAATATCTTTACAGTTATGTACACATTTTTATGAATATTCCTATTCATTCTACATGTTGCATATCCTAATCTCTTTCCATACGCCATCTTATGGCATGAAACTGACAATCAAAAGATCCTTGTCATGTCACGAAATCGCTAAATGTTCCGGGAGTCCCGCCGATAAGAGAGAAGAACGGGGCCATTCCCCCAGATCGCCCGGGCTGTCCGGAAAACCTCCTTGCCGGCCGCAGGCCGGAGAAGGTCCGCCATGATAAGCTCACTTCTCTCGATGGCGAACAACGCCCTCATCTACACGCACAAGCCCGTCACCCGGGCCGGGGGGGCGTCGCCCCCCATAAACGGCCCCTCTTACCAGGACGAGCGGGAGGTGCGGGAGTCCGAGTCCCGCTACGTCGGCGAGACGCGTCCGGCCGCCCAGGAGGACCGCTTCTCCGAGAGCCTGGCGTCCAGGCTCAGGGAAACCGGGCTCACCGGTCCGGATTCCGCCGAAAGGATAGCGGCCGTCACCGACCAGGCCCGCGAGGTCGTCTCCCAGATAAGAAGGGAGGACGGCGCCGCGGAAGCCAACCGCGCGATGGCCCAGATCCTGACCGAAGCCTCGGCGGACAACGCCGAGGAGGTCATTGCGGCGGTCGCGTCCGGCCAGGGGGCCGGCGAACTCGCCATGGCCTCCCAGTCCTCCTCCTCCCCGGCCAGGTCCGCAGGCGCGCGGCCAGCGGGTCCGCCCCCCGGCGGGCCGCCCCCTGCCGCCGCCGAGGACGACGAGGACGACGAGGAGACCCTGGCCGAGTACCTGGAGAGGCTCCGGGAAGAGAGCCTCGAGGAGGAGGCCGCGAAGACGGCGGAGGACCTGAAGGAGTCCGTCGCCTCTACCTCCGCCGACGAGGTGGCAGGCCTCGCGGCCGACCGGATCGCGGACGAGCTCGCGACCTCCAGCGCCGTGCCTCCCGCGCCTCCCCGGGCCGAGACCGCGGCCTCCGCCGTTAGATCGGCCCTGGACGAGATCGAGGCCTTCGCCCCGCAGGCCGCCAAGGCGGACGTGGAGGGCAAGTTCTTCTCCATGGTCAACAAGGCGCAGGCCCAGAGCGCGGGCGCCTACGGCTCGTCCGGCTACGGTGCTGCACAGTCCTCGGTCCCGCCCGCCTACCAGGCCGCCTATTCCGGCCGGGTCCCCAACCCCGGAAGCCTTCTCTCCGTGAGGGTCTAGGCCCTCCGGTTCCAGTTTAGGCACACGGACAACTTTGCCTCACGTTTGACTCGGTTTCGACCTGTGTCATGGCAGATCGAGACTTCTTTCCAGCCTCAATTTCGGTACACTAGCGTTTAGCCGCAGGCCTCCGTGCCTGCGGCTTTTTTTATGCCTTGCGTATTTCTAGTCATTCCTGCAGGCATGCCCGAACAGTCCGAGCCTCGCAAGACCCTCAGGCTTGCCGTCACCTGCAAGGCAATCGCCTCTCCTCCACTTTTCCCATTCCTTTCCCTCTTCCTCTCTTTCCTTCTTCCTTGCCCTCCTCCTTCTCTCTTCTGCCCTCTTCTCTCTCTTTCTCTCCACTCCCTATCCACCCACTACCTGCCCTCCCACTCCGCTCTCCCTGCCCTCCCCACTCCGCTCTCCCTGCCCTCCCCATCCACTACCTCCATTCCCTCTTTTTGCCGCACTTCATAAAGTCTCTCCACTCACCTCCATCCCCGCCCAGCATTCATGCCCCTGTCAGCCCTCCCGGCAACTGACCCTCGCAAGGCAACCCAATTATTGACAGGCGGCTTCACCGCCTACCCAGCGGAATTAGTCGGGTCCCCAGCCCACCGGGCTCAATCCTTCGGCTCCCCTGGCCTCCGGACTCAATCCGCCGGCTGCCCGGTCATGGCTCCTCCGGCTTCCGGACGTCCCCCGGACTCACACGGCAGGCTCACGGGACAAGGCTCCGCCTGCCCGCCCTGACGCCTTCTCGCAGGCAATCCGCCCGGACTTTCGCGCGGTCCCGTCCGCATGCCTCACGCCACGTCCGAGGTCCTCCACGACCGAGACGTCAGTCACTGCCGTGTCGACCTCCACGGCCGCGCCGTCCGCGGCTCCCGCGACTTTCCGAAACGGAAGCGCCGTCTCAGGCGCGGTCGCGCCTCCCTCCGCCGTCCCCGGCGATGAGACGGGAGAGCGACTCAGCCGTGCCCTCTATGGTCCCGGCCCCCTCGGCAAGCTCGCGGGCGGCGTCCCGAGAGCGGCGGGCCAGATCGTCGTTGCGGCCCACGCTCTCGACCAGCTCGGTCATGAGGGAGGCCACCCGCTTGAGCGATCCCGCGGCGTCGCTGCTAGAGTCCTCGATGCCCTTCATGCGCTCCGAGACGTCGTCCACCACGCTCGTTATCTTGCCGAAACCCTCGGCGAGCCTCGAGGCGGCGGCCCTCCCCTCGGCCACGCGGGAGACGGCCTCGCCCACCATGTCGGCGGCGCCCGCGGAGGAGGCGCTGGAGCGCATGGCGAGGTTCCGGACCTCCTCGGCCACCACGGCGAAGCCGGCCCCGGCCTCGCCCGCCCTGGAAGCCTCGACGGAGGCGTTCAGGGCCAGAAGGTTTGTCTGGAAGCTCATGCCCTCCATGGCCTTCAGGATCTCGGTAATCCGGTCGGTGGCCATTGAGATGGCCGCCATGGAGTCCTGCATGGCGCCGGCAGCGCGGCTGCCCTCCGCCACCTCCTCCTCGGCCAGGCGCATGGACCTCGCGCACTCCCGCGACCCCTCGCCGCTCGCGAGCACCTTTCCCCTCACGTCGCGGGCGGCATCGACGGCGCCCTTCAGGGTCGTCTCCTGGCCTCGGCTCTCGGCGTCTAGCTTCTCGGCGATGTCCGAGGAGACCCGCGAGGTCCTCTCCACGCCCCCGGCCCAGTCCGCGAGCTCGGAGGCCATGAGCGAGAGCCTGGCAGTGGAACGGGTCACCACCGCCAGGACCAGCACCATGAGCGCGGCCACCATCATCATGGCCGTGCCGGCCGTCCACTTGAGCCTCGAGAGCTGGGCCGCCTGGGAGACCTCCAGGCTGCCGGAATGACTCAGCGCCTCCTCGTAGATCTGGAGGAGCTCGGAGTCGGGTATGACCGCGGCCACGCCGAAGAGCCCGGACTCGTTGTAGACCATGACGGTGGCCGGGCTCCCGCGGAGCTCGGCCGCGCCCCGAGCCGAGCCGTCCGGCCCGAGCCGGCCGAAGATTTCAAGGATCTCGCTTCCGAGCCGGGAGTCCTTCAGGAGAGGGCTCCGGATGAGCGTCTTGCCCTCACGCTCCGGGTCCGGGACCTCAGAGAGGGCGAAGCCGTCATCCGGGGAGAACCCCGAGGAGCTCAGGACCGTCCCGTCCCCGACGGAGAAGGCGAGAGTGGCGGTGCCCGGGGTTATGCCGGCCACGTGACTGATGAGGGCGTCCATGCCGGTCATGGACAGGTCCACGAACGCCACGCCCAGGAGGCCGCCGGGCCCGTTGATGGGGGCCGTGGCAGAGATTACCGGTGCCTTGGTCTCCAGATCCACGTAGGGACTGGTCCAGGAGACCCTGGTCGGGAGCTGGCGCGACCTGGGGTGATCTGCCGGGGCCGTCGCCAGGTAGTACGGCAGGCCGATCTCGTCCGCCAGGTATCCCTCCAGCTGCTCCTCCGAGAACGGCGGCTCGGCCCCCTCGATTTCAGGGTCGTCCGAAAAGTCTGGGTCCTTGCCATCCACCCGGTAAATATAAGGAAAGTAGTAAGGGACTGAGGCGGCGAAGCTGCCTTTCTCGAAGGTGGCCCCCATGCCGCTCGCGGATTCCGGGGCGAGCTCCAGGGCCTTCCTGAAGTAGCGCTCAGCGCCCTCCCGCATCATTGCGTCGCCCCCCTCGAGGCCGGCGGCCGCCGCGGACGCTGTCTCGTAATATAGGGCGGTGTTCACCGCGGCCTCCTCGGCCCAGGCGACAAGCCTCGTGACCGGCTTCAGGGCGGCCTGGAGCGAGGCCTCCGTGGTCGAGAAGGCGTACTCGCGGATCTGGCCGGTCATGGTGCCGACGATCCCGCGGGTGGACTCCCGCATCTCGTCGGCCATGTCGTGGGCCGTCACGACAGTCACCCAGAAGAGCGCGAGCATCACCAGGCCCGCGGCTCCCAGCATCGTGAGGATCTTCAGCCTGAGGCCCATGTGTCCCTCCCAGCTGCCGGCCGGTGGCACCCATGCGCCAGACCGCTGCCGGAAGCGAGCCGCCGTCAGCCAGCAGCCAGAAGCCAGAAGCCAGAAGCGGCCCGCCGTCAACCGGCAAGCGGAAGCGGCCCGACGTCAGCCGGCAACCGGAAGCTTCCCCACGTCAGCCGGCAACCGGAAGCTTCCCCGCGTCAGCCAGCCGGAAGCTTCCCGACGTCAGCCGTCAAGCGGAAACGAGCCGACGCGGGCGCATGGCCGGAAGCTTTCCGGCGTCAGCCAGCAGCCGGAAGCTTCCCGACATCAGCCGGCAAGCGGAAACGAGCCGACGCGGACGCACGGCCGGAAGCTTCCCGACATCAGCCGGCAAGCGGAAACAAGCCAACGAGGAAACTCGGCCGGAAGCTTATCTACGTCAGCCGGCAAGGGGAAACGGTCCGACGTGGGCACACGGCCGGAAGGTTCCCTGCGTCGGCCGGCAAGCGGAAACGAGCCGACGTGGGGGCTCAACCGGAAGCGGAGTCGAGGGCGTTGCCGCCAGGACGCTGCCCGCCGGCGGGCCGAGGGGCCGGGCCCGGCGCTAGTCCCCGTTCCTGAGCCGCTTCGGCCTCTTGTCGCCCGCGACCAGCCTGGAGAGCAGGCCGGCGGTCCCCTCGATGTTCTCGGCGCCCTCGGAGAGCTCCTTGGCGGTCTCCCTGGAGCGCCGGGCCAGGCCGTCGTTGCGCTCGACGCTCCTGACCAGCTCGTCCATGAGCCCCGAGACCGTGCCTATCGATGCCGCGGCCTGCTCGGACGTGTCCTCGATGCCCTTCATGTGGCCGAAGACGTCGTCCACCACCCGGGTTATCCTCCCGAAGCCGCGGGACAGCTCCTCCGCGGCCTCCGCCCCGGCGGCCACCCGCGAGACCGCCTCCGCCACCATGGCCGCTGCCCCGGCGGAGGAGGTGGAGGAGCGCATGGCCAGGTTGCGGACCTCCTCGGCCACCACGGCGAAGCCCGTGCCGGCCTCGCCGGCCCTGGAAGCCTCGACCGAGGCGTTCAGCGCCAGCAGGTTGGTCTGGAAGGAGATGCCCTCCATGGCCTTCAGTATCTTCTTTATCTGGTTCGTGGCCTTGGAGATGGCCTCCATGGACTCCTGCATGCCCTGGGCGGCGCGGCTGCCCACCGACACCTCCTCCTCCGCCTGGCGCATGGACTCGGCGCAGGCCCTGGAGGCCTCGGAATTGGCATGGACCTTGCCCAGGACGTCTGAAGCGGCGTCGACCGCCCCCTTCAGGGTGGTCTCCTGGCCGCGGCACTCGTCCTCGAGCTTCTCGGCCATGTCGGAGGCGCCCCTGGCGTTCTTCTCCACCTCCCCGGAAGTTCCGGCAAGTTCCGACACCATCACCGTGAGCCTCTTGGTGGAGCGCAGTACCACCGTGAGGGACGCTATGAGCAGGACCGCGATCACCGCGGCGGCGGCCGACGCCGTCCACTTGAGCTTCACGAGCTCGCGCTGCTGGAGCTGGCTCACGTCCTCCGAATGCTTCAGCACCTGCTGGTAGGTGGCCAGGAGCTCCGAGTCGGGTATGACCACCGCCACGCCGAAGAGGCCGGACTCGTTGTAGACCATGACCGTGGCCGGGCTCCCGCGGAAGGTGGCAGGCCCCCGTGCCGAGGAGTCGGCGTTCAGGACCCTGAAGAGATCCAGCATGGCCTGCCCCAGCGCCGTGTCGCTGAGCCTGGGGCTCTGTATAACGGTGACGCCCTCCCTGTCGGGGTCGGGAACCTCCCGGAGAGTGAAGCCCTCGTCCGGCCTGAAGCCGGAGGAGCTCAGTATCGACCCGTCAACCGTCGAGAACGCCACGGTGGACGCGCCCGGCACGAGTCCCGCCGACTTCTTGATGAGCTCGTCCATCTCTCGGAGGGAGAGATCCACAAAGACCACGCCCGAGAGCCCGTCGGGCCCGTTCACCGGGGCGGTGGCGGAAATCACCGGGCCCTTCAGGGAAAAGTCCACGTAAGGCTTGGTCCAGCTGGTCTTGAGCGGGAAGGGCCTGGACTTGGGGATGTCCGGCGGGGCGGTCGCCAGGTAGTAGGGGCGCTGGAGCGCGGTCTCGTAGTAATCCTCCACCTGGGCCGGGGTCGGCTCCTCCTCCGCCCCCTCGATCACCGCCCCGTCGGAGTAGACCACCACCTGCGCATGCCGGCGGACGTAAGGGAAGTAGTAAGGCATGGACGCCGCGAACCTGCCCTTCTCGAAGGTCACCCCCATGCCGGTGGCGGCAGAAGGGGCGTTGTTGAACGACCTCTTGAGGAAGCTCTCCGCGTCCTCCTTCATGACGACGTCGGCGCCGGGCACCTTGGCCGCCGCCTTGGCGGACGTCTCGAAGTACATGGCGGCGCCCATGGCGGTCGTCTCGGCCCACTCCACCAGCTCCGAGACCGGCTTCAGGTCCGCCCTCAGGGAGGACTCCGTGGTCGAGTAGGCGTACTGCCTTATCTGCCCGGTCATGGCGTCGATGAGCCCCTGGGAGGACTCCTTCATGCCCCGGGCCATGCTCTGGGAGGTCAGTGTCGTCACAGCGAAGAGCGCGAGCATCACAATGCCCGCCGCCACCAGCATCGCGAGGATGTTAACTCTTAGGCCCATGCGCCCTCCAGCCCCCAGGGGGCCGCAACGTGCCGTCCGGGCCGTGCCCGGCCGGCTCAGGTGGCCGCCGTCTCAGGTTCCTGACGGACCCCGGCGGCAGGGGCGCGTCCTCATGCGTCTGCTGACCTAGCAGAAAAGGGGGCCCCGGAGGCAGCTGGCCGTCCCGGGCAGGGAGGCCGCCGCCGGGGAAGACGGCGGGCCCTCGGAAGATCCGGCCTGCAGGCCGCCGGCGCGGAAGGCAACGAACCCTCGGAAAATCCGGCCCGGAGGCTGCGGGAAGGGAAGGCGGCAGGCCCCCGGAAGATCCGGCCCGGAGGCCGCCGGCAGGAAATCGACTCGCGGGGAGGCCGCGAGCCGGGAAGCGCCGGGCCAGGAGGGCGGACAGCCGGAAGGCCGGCCCGGAGCGGGCCCGCGCCGGCCCCGGCCGGCAAAGGGCGCTGAAAACTTATCGGCATCCGGACGTCGCGCCAAAAACGGCCAGGAACGGCCATCCCGGGCTTACGGCCCCGGCCCGTGCCGGCCTGGCCCGCAAACAGCGGAAGCTCCCGGCTACCGGAGGCTAACGGGGCTCGCTGCCCCCGCCCGCCGGCATCGCGACCTCGCCGAAGACCTCCCTGGCCCTGGCGAGCATCAGGGCGAGGACCTGGTCCTCGTCCAGGTCGGTAGAGTCCACCCGGACGGCGTCCGGGGCCTCCCTCAGCGGATCCTTCCTGCGCCCGGCGTCCTGCCGGTCGCGGGCCAGCATCTCCGCCAGGACCTGCTCTAGGGTGTCGTCCCGGCCCCTGGTCTGCAGCTCCCTGAGCCTCCTCCCCGCTCGGGCCTCGGGGGAGGCGACCAGGAAGAACTTCAGCCTGGCCTCGGGAAAGATGGCCGTTCCCTGGTCCCGGCCCTCCGTCACCAGCCTGCCCCCGGCCCCGACGCGCCTCTGCAGGTCCCTTAACGAGTCCCGGACCCCCGCCATGGAGGCCATCCTGGAGGCCAGGGCGGAGATCGCCTGGGTCCTCAGCTCGCCCGTGACGTCCAGCCCGTCCACCGACACCCGGCTCAGGTCGCGCTCCAGGGAGAGCCTGATGTCCAGGGAGCGGGCGAGAGCCGTGAGCTCCCCCTCCCCGGCGTCGGCCAGCCCCCTTGAGGAGGCCGCGACGGCCATGGCCCGGTACAGCACCCCCGTGTCCAGGAACCTCCAGCCCAGGGAGGCCGCCAGCTTTCTGGCCAGGGTGGACTTCCCGGAACCTGCCGGACCGTCTATTGCAATCACGAAGGTAGAGTCCATTGTGTGGGGGCAGTCCCCTGGGCATGGCCGGCCCCCGAATGCTCGGGACATGGCGACGTATCCCTCAGTCGGTCAGGCAGACAAACGTTAAAAGCCGGAAAGAGCAGGGAAAACGAAAAAATGCGAGATGCAGGAAAAACAGGAAATCTGGGAAATCAGGCAGATTTTCTTAAAATCGGGGGCCGGAACGTCGCAATCCTTTGTGAAAAGCGACGTTAGGCTCTTCACATCCCAAAATCTGAATTATATCACAATTTTTGATTTGAACGAGGTTCCGCCACCCATCGTTCACCCTCTCCTCAATGTCCGAAAAGGCAGGTTCCAGGCCGATCTCGCCGGCTCGCCAGCCCGATCCCCCCATTTCGCCCTCCCAGGCAGACACCATGTAAAACAGGGGCTCGCCACTTGGTCATTTGCAACCTGCGGAACAGCCGTCGGCCCCACGGGGCACAATGCCCCCTTCCCGGCCCGGTTCCGGGACAATGCCCCATTCCCGGCTCGGCTCCGGAACAACGCCCCCTTC
>JAISFP010000038.1 GCA_031263525.1 Deltaproteobacteria bacterium
ATCCAGGCCTTCGAGCCGATCCTCATCGAGGGCAAGGCCATCCAGCTCCACCCGCTGGTCTGCACCGCCTTCAACGCGGACTTCGACGGGGACCAGATGGCCGTGCACGTGCCCCTGTCGAGCGAGGCCCAGACCGAGGCCCGCTGCCTCATGATGAGCACCAACAACATCCTCTCCCCGGCCAACGGCGACCCGGTCATCGTGCCCACCCAGGACATCGTCCTCGGGCTCTACTACCTGACCATGGAGAAGCCCGGCGCCCAGGGCGAGGGCAGGACCCTCTCCGGCGTGAACGAGGTCCGCATGGCCTACGACGCCGGCAAGCTGGACCTGCAGGCCAGGATCACCGTGCGCGTCGACGGCGAGAGGGTGCCCACCACCACGGGCCGCGTGCTCCTCTACGAGATAATGCCCCCCGCCATCGGCTTCGCCGAGGTGAACAAGCTCATGAAGAAGAGCGCCCTGAAGGATCTGGTGGCCACGGCCTTCCGCCGCTGCGGGACCAAGGACACCGTCATCCTGGCGGACAAGATCAAGGACATGGGCTACCGCTACGCCACCCGGGCCGGGATCTCCATCTGCATCGCGAACATGATCATCCCGGACTCCAAGCCGGGGATCCTGGCCGCCGCCAGGGCGCTGGTCGACAAGGCCGAGTCGGAGCACTACGAGGGGGCCATCACCCTCTCCGAGCGCAACAACAAGATCATCGACATCTGGGAGAAGGCCAAGGACGACCTGGCCAAGGCCATGATGGAGCAGATGCGCACCAAGCGCCTCGACACCGGCGTGGCCGGGCCCGAGGGCGCGGGGGCTGTGGGCTTCAACCCCATCTACATGATGGCCGACTCCGGCTCCAGGGGCAACAAGGACCAGATGAGGCAGCTCTCCGGCATGCGCGGGCTCATGAGCAAGCCCACCGGCGAGATCATCGACCAGCCCATCACCGCGAACTTCCGCGAGGGGCTCTCGGTGCTGCAGTACTTCGTCTCCACCCACGGCGCCCGCAAGGGCCTCATCGACACCGCGCTCAAGACCTCGAACTCCGGGTACCTGACCAGGCGCCTGGTGGACGTCGCCCAGGACAGCATCATCCTGGAGGACGACTGCCACCCGAGGCAGGGCGGCTACATCGAGGTGGAGCCCCTCCGCGACGGCCCGCTCATCCTCCAGAACCTGGGCGAGCGCATCCTGGGCCGCACCGCCTACGAGGACATCGTGGACTCCGGCACCAAGGAGGTGCTGGTCCGTGCCGGCAGCGAGATCGACGAGGCGGGGGTCGCCGCCATCGTCAAGTCGGGCCTGACACGCGTCAAGATCCGCTCCGTCCTGACCTGCGAGTCCAAGAAGGGCATCTGCGCCAGGTGCTACGGGCGCGACCTGGCCCACGGGAAGATCATCCAGATAGGCGAGTCCGTGGGCATCATCGCCGCCCAGTCCATCGGAGAGCCCGGCACCCAGCTCACCATGCGGACCTTCCACATCGGCGGCACGGCCAGCCAGAAGCAGACCACCTCCTCCATCTCGGTGGGGGTCTACGGCAACGTGGGCTTCTCCCGCGACGTGAGGCTCATAAGGTCCGTGAACAACGAGCTGATCGTCATGTCCCGCAAGGGCGAGATGTACGTCCTGGACGAGGCGGGCATCCCCCGCGAGACCCACATCCTGGGCCACGCGGCCCGGCTGAGGCTCCGGTACGTCAAGGGCCTGGCCCCGCCCGAGTCCGCCGACGCCGACGAGAACGCGAAGGCCAGGGAGGCCCTGCTCGCCAGGATACCCGCCCAGGCCGAGGTCATCCGCGCGGCCCTGGCCGGCCAGAAGGGCCACGGGGACGCGAAGTCCCGCCAGGCGGCCCTGTTGGCGGCCTTCGGCTCCACGGCCGAGATCCTCGCCGCGGCCGACTGCCTGGAGTCCTCCGGGCACCTCAACCCCCTCTCCCGCGAGGACCCGAGGGTGCTCGCCATCCAGGAGATCTGGAACGAGCTCCTGGAGGCCGTCGACCGCTCCAAGGTGGTCCTGGACGAGTACAACCTCCTCTACGACGACGACCTCCTGCGGCTCATAAACGACTACGAGCTGAAGGTCCGGCCCGGCATGGTCTGCGTCGTCTGGGACCAGTTCGCCAGGCACATCCTGACCGAGCTCACGGGGAAGGTGAAGTTCCAGGACCTCATCGACGGCCAGACCCTGGTCACCAAGGAGGACAGCCTCACCTCAAAGACCGAGAAGATGGTCATCGAGTACAAGGGCTCCGACGACAAGAGGCCCCGCATCGCCATCACCGACATGAAGGGCGAGCCCATGCGGACCGAGAAGGGCCACGACGTCGACTACCCGCTCCCCCTGAACGCCAACCTGCTCGTGGAGGACGGGGCCAAGGTCTTCGCGGGCCAGTCGCTGGCCAAGATCACGAACGAGACCTCCAAGACCAAGGACATCACCGGCGGCCTCCCCCGAGTCTCCGAGCTCTTCGAGGTGCGGAAGCCCAAGGAGGTGGCGGTCATCAGCGAGATAAACGGCACGGTCTCGTTCTCCCAGCACACCACCAAGGGCAAGCGCCGCATCATAGTGACCCCGGACCAGGGCGAGCCCGTCCAGTACGAGATCCCCAAGAGCAAGCACGTCATCGTCTCCGAGAACGACTACGTCCATTCCGGCGAGAAGCTCATCGACGGCGCCGCGAACCCCCAGGACATCCTGGCCATCAGGGGCGCGAACGAGCTCGCCAAGTACATCGTGGACGAGGTCCAGAAGATCTACCGCGGCGAGGGCGTCCACATCAACGACAAGCACATAGAGGTCATCGTCCGCCAGATGCTCCGCAAGGTCCGCATCGAGGACGCGGGCGAGACGGGCCTCCTCGCCGGGGAGTCCGTGGACCGCCAGAAGTTCATCCACATAAACGAGGAGGCCGAGCGCGAGGGCAAGATGCCCGCCACCGCCACCCCGGTCCTCCAGGGCATCACCAAGGCCTCCCTCTCCACCGAGAGCTTCATCTCGGCCGCGAGCTTCCAGGAGACCACCAAGGTGCTGACCGAGGCCTCCGTCGCGGGCAAGGTGGACACCCTCACGGACCTGAAGGCCAACGTCATCATGGGCCGTCTGATCCCTGCGGGCACCGGCCTCCACAAGTACATGATGCGCATCCCCAAGAACCGGACCCCCTCCCCGGAGGTCCGGATCTCGGACGACTAGCGCCCCCCCTGCCCGTCAGCCCCCCGCGGACCGCCGCGGGGGGCGTGACGGCGTCTCCCCCCGATGCCCCCCGCGATCCGCCGCCTCGGCGTCCGGTCGCGGGGGGCTTCTCTTTTCCGCCACTGCCATAGTGACCTGCGGGCCGGTGCGGCGAAGTCCGGGCAATGCCAGGCGGGGTAAAGCCCGAGCGGCATCAGGCTGGATACATTTTGCGTAACCATTCAGGTCCCCCAGTATTGAGGTCCTATTTCGGTGGAAGAAAGCTATGATGAGGAACCATTGAAGTTGAAGAGTCAACTATTGATACTTCATATGGGGGCAAATGGTTTTTATTGAGGATGTTTTGGTTGGTTAAAATCCCCCTGTTGAGTCTCCCTTGGGGGGGTGAATGGTTACCGTTTTGCAAAGCTTGGCATCAAGGCCGTCGGAGCAGTCCGGGAAAGGGCGCCTCTTCCGGGGGCAGTTGCAGGGCATGGGAAGAATGTTTGAAGGCAGTGCCAGGGAATGTCGCATCCACTGGAGAGCGTCAGATTTTCCATGGAATGCAAGGAAAGCTCATCAGCCTTGACCGGTAGTTTTGCCGTCGTTTCAGGCGGAGAGCCGGAAGAGGGGAGGGGAGGGGATGGCGGAGCCTGGATAAGGGAGGGGATGGCGGAGCCTGGATAAGAGAGGGGATGGCGGAGCCGCGAGAGGGGATGGCGGAGCCGCGAGAGGGGATGGCGGAGCCGCGAGAGGGGAGGGCGGAGCCGCGAGAGGGGAGGGCGGAGCCGCGAGAGGGGAGGGAAGAGGAGAATGCTAAGGTGGGGAGCACCGCCGGATACCGGATGGCTTTCCTCCCGGCACGATATTTGCAATGATTGTCCGGCCCTGCGCGACTCGCGGGACCGTCTTTTTCATGACCCGCCGGTTCCGGACGGTCTCTTGCCCCGCCTTTTTTCTGGCATAACGGGACGCCGGGGGGTATGATTGTGAGTCGCCGGCATGCCCCGGGCCACTTTCCTGCGGCTTTCCCGCGGCAGATGCCCGGAAACCCGCCCTCGTCAGTCGGGCGGCGGGATGGAAAGGTGGAGGGTCAGGATGACGGTTTCAGGCACGCGGCGGCCGGGCCGGCCCTGCCGCCTCCCGCCAGTCGGCGCGGCCTTCGCGCTCGCGCTTCTCGCGGGCCTCCTGCTTTCCGTTGCGGACGCCTCGGCGGACGTGAAGGACACCTGCCGTGAGAACAGGCGGGGAGACGTGGTCTGCACGGGCAGGGACGGCGCGAGGCGGACCAGGACCGAGTGCGACCGCACCCGCGACGGGTACGACTGCACTCGCCGCTCGCCTGGCGAGCGGAGGAGCCGCTCCAGCTGCCGCGAGTCCTCGTCGGGCCGCCTGGAGTGCCGCTCGGCTCCGGGGGAGCCCAGGGCCCGCACCTCGTGCTCCAAGGACCGCCGCGGGGATCTCTCGTGCAGGACCCGCGAAGGCTCCGGAAAAAGGAAGCGCACCGACTGCCGCAGGAACGGCAGGGGCGAGACCGTCTGCACGACCAGGAACAGCTAGGCCGCGCCGAGCGCCGAGACCGTGGCGTCGCCAGGCGCGGGCGGCCGGGAGGCATATGCCGATGGAACTCAAGTCAGAGGGCGGCGCTGCCGGTAGCGCCGCCGACAGCCCCGCTTCCCTGAAGGACGCCGGGACTGCGGATGCAGGGACCGCGGATGCCGGAAGGGACCCGCGTTCCGGGCTGTCAGCCCGTGCCCTGCCTTACCTTTCTTCCGCTCCTCCGGCCCCGAAGGGCAGCTCGTGGATCCCCGCGCTCGTAGCCCTCGCCGTGTTCGCCGTGGCTCTCGCGGCCTTCGCCTTCGGGGCCTGGCACAACGCCCGCCAGTACCTGTGCGTCATGTCGCCCTCCGGCACCGTGGTCTGCGGACAGCGCTCCGGCCCTGCGGCCGCCGCGGGGACCGGCGCGCCCCTGGTCCAGCCCCAGGCCGTGAGCTATCAGCATGGCCGGAAGAAGGTGACCGAGACCCGGTGCCACAAGGACGCGGAGGGCGTCGAGCTCTGCCGGACCACGGAGTATTACGAGTAGCCGCCTGGAATCGCCTTTTTCATTTTGCTTTTTCATTTTTTGGTCCGCATCGCAATCGTCGTAATCACCATCTTTTTCTGTGTTGTTATCTGTTTCGCTCTCTTTCCCCGTCTTTTCCCCTGCTTTTCCGGCCTTTTTTCCTCCTTTTTCTCTCCTCAGTTTTTTCGCGGCCTGCCCTGATCCCGATCATGCCGTCGGCACCTCTGAACTGCTAGAATCACGCGCTTCGGGCCCTGTTCCGTACTGCCCGGTCCAAACTGATGCCCTGGTCCTCCCCTCTCCCTGACCTTCCGGGCCTCCGGTCAGTCGAGGCCGCAAGCCTTGTCTCTCCCGCCTCCCGGCACCCGGGGTTCCCGGGCGTCAGGCCATGCCTGCTTTCCAGGAATTTCCGGCCCCCTCACTCATGGCTGACCGGCCCTCCCGACTTTCCCGATTCGTCCGGTCCGTCTGATTACCCCGGCCCGTCTGTCCTTCTGGCCATAAGGCATCCCGTCTCCTCGGCCCGTCCGGGCCCTCCCTTCTTCCCGGCCCATTTGACATTCCCTACTTCCTCGACTTCCGGGGCTCCCCGCCCTGCCCGCGTTCCGGTTCGCCCCCCTAATTCTGAAAAAAATATGTGTATGAAGTTGCCAAAGATTGCCTCGGTCGCGAATTCGTTCTCGAGGTTCGGGCGTCACCTTACTGAAACTTCCTGAAGCTAGCGGCATCTTTCCGAAGCCTTGAGGTTTATGGGCGAGGCCTTTCCGGCGTCCGCCGGGCGCGCGCCCCGTTTTCTCCGGCCCCTCCGGACCGCCCCTCCCCGGGCCTCCCTGGCGGTAGATCGCCCTTTACCGGCGCAAATTCATAATGTAACATGCAAAGTAACTGTTCAGATGCCCCCCCAAGATGAATTCAACAGGCCGATCTTCCCTTCAAAAATGCCCTCTACAGAAACTCCTTGCCCCCACATGAAGCATCCAAAGCTGACTTTTCAACTTCATGGGTTCCTTTTCAG
>JAISFP010000068.1 GCA_031263525.1 Deltaproteobacteria bacterium
GCTTCCGGACTGGACTTGAGACCACGGGCTTCCGGGCTTCCGGACTGGACTTACGGCCCCTGGCCTCCGGGCTTCCGGACTGGGCTTACTGCCCCCGGCCTCCGGGCTTCCGGACTGGACTTACGGCCCCTGGCCTCAGGGCTTCCGGACTGGACTTGAGGCCACGGGCCTCCGGGCTTCCGGACTGGGCTTCAGGCCACGGGCTTACGGGCTTCCGGACTGGACTTACGGCCTCTGGCCTCCGGGCTTCCGGACTGGGCTTCAGGCCACGGGCTTACGGGCTTCCGGGCTAACGGGCAGGACTCGGGGCCTGTCCGGCCGTCCCGGTCACTCCCAGGGGCCGTTGCCGGCGCCCTGGAACAGGAGCTCGAAGTCGGCGCGGTCCTGGAAGCGCTTGACACGGAGCGGGGCCGAGTCCACCTGGACGGTCAGCCAGCCGTTCCCGCGGATGACGGAGCCCGTGCCGGGGGAGTGGCCCTCGGGGACCAGGCCGAGCCCGGCGCCGTCGGAGGCGCAGACGCAGCAGGCCGCCTGGTCGATGGGGCGCATGGAGACGGTGAACAGGTCGTCGGGGCCGAGCTCGCGCTCGACGGCGATGAGGATGTCGGCGCCGCGCTTTGCGGCCTCCAGGGCGGTCTCGGGATGGACCAGGTCGGCCATGCGGACCGGGAGCGCGGCAAGCGTCCCCAGGTGCATGAGCTCCTGGGTGCGGTCGAAGGGCACGGGGACGCGGTCCGCGCCGTCGGCGTTCACGAGGATGTGGGTCCTGTCGTCCTCGCCGTCCCCGTATCCGGCGTCGGGCTCGGCGGTGAGGACGGTGCAGCCCCTGTCCTTCGCGACCTTCTCCAGGCGGGCGACGTCGGCGTCGTCCCACTCCTGGAGGGGGAGCACGGCCACGGAGCCGGGGGACAGCTTCCCCGCCCCCTCCTCGAGGGCGTCCGCGGGGCTCTTCCCCTTGCCGGGGCTCACGAGGTGCAGCTCGGTGACGCCGGGGGCGGGGAGCTTGAAGCCTGCGGTGATGTCGCGGAAGAAGGCCAGGTTCGCGTAGAGCCGGTGCCAGAGGTACGGCCTGCGGGAGGCGAGTATCTCCTCCCGGCGGGGCCCGGCGTCTATGTCCCCGGAGTGGGTGAGCGGGATCTCGTAGGAGAGGAGGAGCGAGTCCGGGCTCTTGTGCCGGGCCACGACCTTGCCCTGCGGGTCCACGAAGTAGCTCTCGCACTCCTGGCAGTTGAAGTCCAGCTCGTCCCCGGTGCGGTTGGCGCAGGCCAGCCAGGTGCCGTTCTCCATGGCCCGGAACCGCCAGACGTCCTCGGGGAAGCTCCCGGTGGGGGGCCAGTTGGAGGGGATGAGGATCATCCTGGCCCCCTTCAGGGCCAGGGACCTGGCGGGAAGCGAATGGTAGGTGTCCGAGCAGATGAGGAGCCCGCACTTCCCCCAGGGGGTGTCGAAGACGTTGTCCTGCACGGGGGGCCCCGGGCAGGCCCAGCGGGACTCGGCGTTCACCTTCCGGTACCTGGCCACCACCTTCCCGTTCGGGCCCCAGGCGAAGGCGGTGTTGTAGTAGATGCCCGTCTCAGGGTCGTTCTCCGCGAAGCCGGCTACGAGGAAGATGCTCTTCTCCTTGGCGAGCTTGGAGAAGGCGTCTGCCGAGGGGCCGTCCGCGGTCTCCACGAAGGGGGCCATGGCCATCCTGTCCTGGAAGATGTAGCCCGACAGGCACATCTCGGGGGCCACCACTATCCGGGCGCCCAGGTCCGCGGCCTCTCCGGCCATGGCGGTGACGAGGCTTCTGTTCTCCCGGACTCTCGAGTGGAGGATCTGCGGGTGGAGGAGTGAGACTTTGATGGTGTTCATGATGTATGTGTTACCGTGCCGGCTCCCCCGCCTCGGGGGAAGGGGGCCTTGCGGGGGCCGGGCTGGGGCCCGGCCTTCGGGGTTAGCCGGCCTGGAGCCGGGCTTGGCGACTGGGGCGGGGTGAAGGGGTCCTTGCCGTCCCCTGGCCGGGAGCCAGCGGAATCGCGGGGCGGCGGTCCGGGACCGGGGAGGTCCGGGAGTGAGGGACCGGGGCGGTCCGGGGGTCAGGGACCGGGGAGGTCCGGGCCCTCGTGCGGTCCTGGGCGGGCCCCGGCCGGCATGGGCAAGCGTCTTCGGTGGTTCCGGGGCGCCCGATGCCAGGAGGGGCTGACGGGCTGGCGGCGGCCCATTATATAGGATTTAGCCCTGGAGGGCCACTAGAGCGGGGAGGACCGGGGACGGAAAGGTCGACGGACGGAAGCAGGGGCCGGCTGGCGAACGGGATGCCCGGGGGCCAGCTGTGTTCCGGGGGAGGGGGCCTGACGGCTGGCCTTGGGAGGGCGGCTTGCCGGCAGGTTCCATGCGTGCCCCTGAGCCTGCCGGGGTTCCCGGGGAAGGGGGCCTTCCGGCGAGCCTTCCTGCGGGCCATGGACGGGCGGGTTCCCGGCAGGTTCCGTGCCCGCGCCTGCCGGGGTTCCTGGGGAAGGGGGCCTAACGGAGAGCCTGCCCGCGGGCCAAGGTCGGACCTTCCTGCCCGGCTGCCGGCCTCCCTGCCCGGCTGCCGGCCTTACTGCCCGGCTGCCGGCCTCCCTGCCCGGCTGCCGGCCTCCCTGCCCGGCTGCCGGCCTCCCGGCCCGGCTGCCGGCCTCCCTGCCCGGCTGCCGGCCTCCCTGTCCGGCTGCCG